>JAKSDL010000221.1 GCA_022360105.1 Pseudomonadota bacterium | reverse complement strand
GGTAATATAAATCTTCGCGGAATAGTTTATCCTCAACAGCCTTTTCAAGATTCACCTGCGTGGCTGCAACAATCCTTAAATTGATGCTGATCGGCTTTTCACCACCAATTCTGTAAAACTGCTGTTCTTCAAGAACCCTCAGCAATCTTGCCTGCAATGCCAGGGGCATCTCCCCAATTTCATCCAGAAACAGGGTACCGTTTCTGGCCAGTTCAAATTTTCCTCGATGCATGGTTTGTGCACCAGTAAACGATCCTTTTTCATGACCGAATAATTCCCCCTCTATCAAAGACTCCGGAATAGCGCCACAATTAACAGCAACGAATGGTCCGTTGGCATAGGAACTGAGCCCGTGAACGGCACGTGCAACCATTTCTTTTCCGGTACCGGTTTCACCTGTTATCAGCACACTATGGTTACTCGCTGCCAGTTTGGGCAGAATCATCAGCCCTCGCCTCATTACAGGAGAACGAAATATAAGATACGGGCGTAATAACTCCGTTAACGGATCAAGCCTGCTGATTGAAGAGTTGTCAACCTGCGTAGTGTTTTTGATTTTTTGCACCAAAAGGTTGGTGTCAACCGGTTTAATAAAAAAACCATCTATCCCTTCAATACTCAATTCCTTAACAGATGAAATCACTTTCTGGGTCGACATTAAAAAGAATGATCCTGAAGGAAAAACAGATTTAAAATGCCGGATGAGTTCCAATCCACTTCCCTCTTTCAGACTTGCTTCAACAACCATTGAATGAACCAGCTTTTGGGCAATTACCTGATGAGCCTTAGCAAGATTTCCAGCCAACCTCACCTTGGCTCCCTTGCTTTCAAGTGCTCTTCGAAGAATTCTCAGGCTGTTGGTGTCATTATCTACCAGCAACACATATACACCGCTTAAACTGATATCACTGCTTGTGTCGGACATTTTCGAATGGTTGTTAAGGTAAGAGATTGAAATATTGTCAACTCAATATTTAACCCAACTTAAATGATGTGAGGATGTTTGATCAAGGAAAAGCAGATTGGAATGCCGTTTTCCGGCTTCCCGGGAAAACGGCAGAAGAGTAACATTTGAAATACCTAACGAATAGCGAAAGTCACCTGACTGGTCGACTGATTCCCAACATTGTCTATCGCCCTGATATTGACAGTATATTTGGTCCTTCTTTTAAAAGAGAGAGGGTTTTTATACTTTATCTCCTTGCCCCGGTTGATTCTGTAGTAAATGTCCCTGATACCGGATTGCTTGTCCGTAGCTGCCAGATACAGCAACGACTTAAGCGGGTAAACATTGTCCGCAGGTGCCGTTGCATTGACACTGAAATGATGGAAAATCTCCGGTGGGCGTTCATCAACAAACATTGTGACCTTGTTTTGTTTGTTTTTATTGTTCACATTGTCTGTGGCGTGAAATGCTACAACATGCTCGCCCTCGGTAGGAAGGGTGAAGGATCTGGAGTAGCTGACCGGTTTGTCATTATCAGTTGCCGGATTTATCACGTATCCTCTTGTTTTTACTCCTGATAGATTATCAGTCGTCAGCAACGATATCCTGGTTGATAGTCTGACATAATGTGTTTTTCTACTGAAATAGTGTTCTCCTTTAAACTTTGGAGTGACTTTTGGAGGAGACACATCAACAATAACCGTTTTTTCCACTTTCCTGCTGACATTGATGACCATATCACTGGCCGCATAGGCAAAACTGAATTTTCCGTTTCTTTTTGGAAAACCAAATGGGGAGGTGTATGTCCTGGCTTTTTTATTTGGAAAATAATAACGGATTCTTCTAACTCCTGCCTTATTATCCGTAGCTGTCAACTCGACAGTGGTAAAACCGGAGACAAACATGTTTTTGCCCCTGGCATACTGATCTCCCAGCAATGAGAAAGAAACCCTGGGAGGAACTTTGTCCAGGTAAAATGAAAACGTTTTGTTTTTCTCTGCATTGTTTACTCTGTCTGTTGCTCCATAAACCATCGAATGAGTTCCAGCTTTCAAACCATCCATGGTAAGCAGTTTATTCTTATATGTTGCACGCCTGCCCTTAAATCTATAACGAATGGTTTTGACGCCGGCTTTTGGATCTTCACTTGAAAGCTGAATCTTTGATTTTGGGGAAACAATGTCTTCGTCGCCTATCACAACATGTCCGCCGATAACCTTATGATTGGAAATCGGCGGGGTAAAATCCAAGGCATACAAGCGAAGCCTTTCGCGAGACTTGTTGCCGACGTTATCCAGAGAATAGAATTTCAATGTATAATCCATTTCCTGGGTTAAAACGATCGGTTGATTGTAAGGGGTAAATGTGTTTGAATTCAGGGCCGTAAAACTGCCGGAAACGCCGGAATCACGATCGGTAGCTTTTAAGGTAATTGTCACCGGTTTGCCGTAAACATTTACATTTTTATTGTAAACCCAGGGAGCTTTGGTAACGGACACTTTAATGAGTGGCGGTTTGCCATCATCATACACGTAAAAAATATGATTTTCTTTTTTCTTTTGAGGAATTCGATGATCAGCCGGGTGTTGAATAGTATGTCTACCGTGACCTTCAAAAGTAAAGGGAAGAGCCTGTTTACCCCTAGGAGTCGCGTCACTTTTAAGAAGGACGTCTTGACCCGTGCCGTCCGGACTGTTTGTCAAGCGAAGGTACAACGGTGTTTTGCTTTTCACATAGATTTTACCGCTTTTCGAGACATAAATTGGCTTTGGTGTTCCTTGTTGCGTCTGGGCAAAACCTACCAAGGGTATCATCAATCCAATTGCTGCACTTAACAGTCCCATTAACACTTTCATTTGACCTCCCTTTTGTAATTACTTAACCAAGTGAACTTTTGGATAATTATGGAATGTTGCTACAACTTTTCTTCGACAAGCTTGGCAATACTCATGAGCAGGCTGTTCGTAAACAGACGAATTATAACTATTTCCAGCCGGCGAGATTCAATACGTAAATCAAGGGTTTCAAAAAGATTTTACGCGTCCAGGAAGCAAATCGAACCTTTAAGTTATCTACCAAAACTTAAACGAATTTAAAAGCAAATCAATTATGTAATTTACTTTAGGTTAAAATCGCTATTGTTTGCAATAACAAAACAAAACTGTTGATTTTTCAAGTTATCTGTCATTCATGATGGAGCGCACAAAATACTGTAATTATAACCTTAATACATGTTGCCGGGATCATTTCCGTTCCACCCCCGCCAGATTTTGCTCTTAAAAAAAATCTGAACTACCCCGTCGCAAGCGGTCGGGGTATCCTGGAAAGCGAGGAAATATCCCAAAGGGCAGGGTATTGAACCTAACGCTCTGCAATAACATCAAAAACTATTTGAAGAATTAAGGAAATGAAATGGGAAATGCTGGCAACCGGGTAAGAGGAATCAGCGAATCACAGCAGGTTCAGTGATTCGCCATGGTGGAGGATTAGACTTCCATCAGTTCTTTCTCTTTTTCGCCCATCAGTTCATCGACATTTTTAACATATCTGTCAGTCAGCTCTTGAACTTTGTCCATTTGCTGTTTCTGGTCATCCTGGGAAATGTCTTTGTCTTTTTCCATCTTCTTTAACAAGTCATTTCCCTCCCGTCTGACATTTCGGATAGGGATTTTAGCATTTTCCCCAATCTTTTTGATCTGTTTAACCATCTCCTTGCGACGTTCTTCTGTTAAAGGAGGAATAGGAAGCCGGATGATGTTTCCGTCGTTTTGCGGAGTCAGGCCCAGATCGGCTTTTTGAATTGCCTTTTCTATTTCACTCAACATCTTCTTCTCCCAAGGCGAAATAGTAATCATCTGCGGGTCTGGTACGGATACGTTACCAACCTGGTTGATAGGAGTGGGCGTGCCATAATAATCCACCATCACATTGTCCAAAATAGCTGGATTAGCCCGACCCGTGCGCACTTTTTGAAATTCTTTTTTTAGAACTTCAATAGCGTTTTTCATTTTTCTTTCTAAATCATTGAATAGCTGTTCCATAACACTATAGTCTGGTTGAGTTTAAGAAATTAAAACGGATGAGAATCCGACAAGGACATCAATCTTATATCCAAGAAGGTCTTTTTACCTAAAATCTGTGAGAGATTACCTTTTTGTCAACTCCGATACTGATCTGACATTCATTGAAACCAAAGCTTTCACATACGATGGATATGATTACAACAATTTTTTCAATACCTTATGAATCGCAGCAACGTTTAGAATTCAGGTAAATAGTATGCCTTCATGCCATCGCTAATCCAATATATCTATGCCAGGAAGCACATTGAGTCAACTCAAAATCAATCATTTTTAATGTGTGTTTACATAGATCCACCGATTGTTTACACTCACTTCTATCTAATTGTTAAACAACCCTGTTACCGGTCATTTCTTTGGTAACGGCTTAACAATTACAAATACGGAACACCATATTTCAATTATTTATTGGAAACATCTTTACCAAGGAGACTTTTATGAAAGGCTTTTTTTTCGGATTAACCGCCGGGCTCGCAGCTGGTGTGGTTGCTCAAATGATGATAGCAAAAAACCATGAACAGATGCTTGAACTGGTAAAGAACCTACCAAGGCCTCTGAAATTCGGACCTGGAAGCTCCCTGGATGATTTGTTGGCTCAAAAAGACATGCTGGAAGACCTCATTATTAAGAAACAGAATGAGGCAAACGGAATTAGGGAAGCTGAAGAAGAGGAGGAGGAAGACGACGATTTTTAAGCAAGCCGTCAATCCAATCAATTAACAGCAAGACTTGAGAAATGAAATCGCGGGGTTTAGTTTCTCTATCAACGACATGGCAGTCAACGATTCTTCACAATTGTCCTCTGCATATAAATCCCCGCTCTTTCCGTGCAACCAAACTCCCAAAACAGCTGCATCAAGAGGTGATAAGCCTTGAGCCAAAAATCCACCGATGATACCCGTTAAGACATCTCCGCTTCCTGCCGTGGACATTCCTGAATTTCCTGTACTATTGATGTAAACAGCTCCCTGTTCACTGAATATTATCGTCGGCGCTCCTTTTAAAACCAGGGTAGTGTTATGTTTTGAGATGAAATTCAACCCTTGTTGCAACCTTTCTTTATTTGATTTTGGCTTGGGAAATCCAGTCAGTTGTGAAAATTCTCCCGGATGCGGAGTCAGGACTGTTCTGGACAAATCAAGAGAAGACCAATCAGTAATCCCATAAAAGGCATCGGCATCCATCACCATAGGTTTTTCAAGTGTTTTTATCACTGCAAGAATGTTTTGCCACTTTGACTTTTCTCTTCCCAAACCACAACCCAGGGCAATCGCATCATACTGTTCAAGGTATTCGACAGTCAACGATTCTTGAGCACAAGACATCAGTTCAGGCGCTTTGATCAAAAAACTATTGCCAGCCTCTTTGGGAAGAGCTGCGGTGGTCAGACCTGTACCGGTTTTGATAGCGGCATAACTGGCAAGGAAAGAAGCCCCTAAAGTCCCGGGATTACCACACCAGGTAATAAGGTGACCGTAATTGTTCTTGTAACTGTCAGGTCTTCGGACCGGTAACAGGGTTTTCGCATGTTTGTTTGTGATCAACCGATATTCCCGGTCTTGTTTGTTATATCGTTCCAGGATGCTGATTGGCTGTGAAATGATTTCACCTGAATATTGCTTTCCGGGGTAAAGATGATGACCAACTTTTTCCTTTTGAAAGGTAATGGTTACATCATTGCGAATGGCAATTCCCAGTATATCTCCTGTTGATGCGCTAATTCCGGAAGGCACATCGACTGCAATTTTAAATCCCTTGAATTTATCTATAATATTAATGGCATCGACTAACGGTCCCTTCAAATCTGATTCAATTCCCGTTCCCAAGACAGCATCAACGATTATATCCCTGTCCGTATTCGCAAAATCGGTCTCAAGAAACTTGTCCCAGGCTATAGTCATACCGAAATGAATCCAGGCACTGGCGTTTTTTACACAGTCCTCTGATTTTGGGGGTTTTACTGCAATCACCGTGCAGTCATAGCCCCTGTTCGCAAGATTTCGCGCAATGGCATAACCATCTCCGCCATTGTTGCCGGACCCGCAAAAGACATATATAACGCTATCTTTATCCATATAAGGAACGGCTGCTTCAACCCAGGAACGCGCTGCATTTTCCATTAAAACAATGCCGGGAACACCAATCTCTTCAATGGTATGCCTGTCCATTTCCTGCATTTGCTGTGAATCGACCAGTCTCATTGCAATTTGCCTTTTATCCGGGGTAGGTGAATAGGGAACACAGAATTCCCTATTCCTTTATTGATCTAGCTTGAAAATTACGGATGATAAAACCATATCCTGATTGACAAGTTAGAGACGACCTTTAACAATTTATTTATCTGATATAATGAAATAACCATTTGAACTTTATACTATTTTATTCGTTTGGTAAAATAGTATATTAAACTACTGAGCATTAAATCCGATTTTATCACAAAACACGATTTTAATAATGAAAAATCATCTGTCGCTTTTCGCGACCTCACCAAAAGGCATAGAATTGCTGCTGGCTGAAGAGCTTAAACAAATTGGAGCTGGAGATGTCAAGTTAACCAGGGCCGGCGTCGCTTTTTCAGGATCTTTGAAAACGGCCTATAAGGCTTGCTTGTGGTTGCGTACGGCCAACAGGGTTTTGCTACCCATATCCACTTTTGAAGCAAAAAGTGCCGAGCAGCTTTATGATGAGGTCTACCGGATTAACTGGGCTGATCATTTGGATAAGGAAGGAACGCTGGCAGTTGATTTCAATTCCTCTAACTCTGAAATCTCCCATTCTCAGTTTGGAGCACTGAAAGTTAAGGATGCCATTGTAGATCAGTTCAGAGCCAAGTTTGGAAGCAGACCTTCGGTAAACATACAGACACCGGATGTTCGGATCAATGTGTACGTTTTAAAAAACCAGGCTACTATCAGCATTGATCTTTCCGGAGACAGTCTTCACCGCCGAGGTTACAGAAAATCGGGAGTGGAAGCCCCATTAAAAGAAAATCTGGCTGCTGCTATTCTGTTAAGGGCAAACTGGCCCGACATAGCAAAATCGGGCGGTGGATTGATCGACCCCATGTGCGGTTCAGGAACCATTCCAATCGAGGCTGCGATGATTGCCGCTAATTCAGCCCCGGGTTTATTGCGAGACTACTTTGGATTCCTGGGATGGAAAGGTCATCGTCCTAAAATCTGGGAAGAATTAATTGAAGAAGCAGAGCAGGCAGAAATTGAAGGGATGGAAAATTTGCCTTTCATTGCAGGATATGACGCAAATGCCAAATCTATTGCTAATGCACGCAATAGCGGTGAATTGGCGGGTTTTATCACTAAAGTACATTTTGAAAAAAGAGAATTTGCCACCTGCCTACCCCATCCAAAAATGAAAGGAAAACCCGGACTTTTCATAGTTAATCCGCCTTATGGCATCCGATTGGGGGAACAGGCGGAGCTAAAACATCTCTATTCAAACATTGGCATGCAACTCACTGAACATTTCCCAAACTGGAATGCCACTGTTTTTACTGGCAATGCAGAACTGGGAAAAAACATAGGGATCAGGGCTTATAAAAAATATGCCTTATACAACGGGGCCATAGCCTGCACGCTTCTTAACTTTCAGGTTGAAGATAAATGGTTTGTTAAAAATAAACAGTCAAAGCCTTTGATTTCAAAAAAACCAAGTCAACAAAAGCTGGAAAACGAAGAAATAACCATGTTTTCCAATAGGGTACACAAAAATCTTAAAAAGCTAAAAAGCTGGCTCTCTTCCAACAATATTCAATGTTTCAGGGTATACGACAAGGACATCCCGGAATTTGCCGTCAGTATCGACATCTATGGAAATTACGTTCATGTGCAAGAATACAAGGCACCAGATTCCGTTGATCCTAAAAAGGCCCAAAACAGACTTGGAAATATTGTTTCTGCTTTACCTATCATTCTCAACATTCCAAGTTCCAATATTCATCTTAAGGTTAGACAAAAACAACAGGGTAGAAACCAGTATCAAAAAAAAGAATCAAAGGGGGAATATCACGAGGTAGTGGAGAATAACTGCAGGTTTCTGGTCAATTTCACGGATTATCTGGATACAGGTTTGTTTCTGGACCACCGTCCAATCAGACAGTTCTTTTTAGAACATGCAGCAGGAAAAAGCTTTTTAAACCTGTTTTCGTACACAGCAACAGCCACAGTGTGTGCAGCCAAAGGCGGAGCAAAATCCACGGTTTCAGTCGATTTTTCAAAACGATACAACACCTGGGCCAAGCAGAATCTTGCGCTTAACGGATTTAGTGATACCAGACACCAGTTTTTTCAGGATGATTGTGTTGATTGGATCAATAACCATAAAAAGCAATATGATCTTATTTTTTTAGATCCTCCTACATTTTCCAACTCAAAAACCAAACAAATGGTTTTTGATATTCAAAAGGATCATGTTTCACTAATTACAAATACTGTTAAGTTGCTGAAACCTGGAGGATTGTTGGTTTTCTCCAATAATTTTAGGAAGTTTAAAATAGATTCGGAGAGCCTATCAAGCCTGAAAATTGAGAATATCACGCCGCAAACCATACCTTTGGATTTTAAAAGAAATCATCGTATCCACAATTGTTGGAAAATTAAAAAATAGATTTCAATAACTTATTAATCGGGAGCACAATAAAAAACATTGTATCGATAACAATATCATAGGTTTGCAAGAATCCATTTCTACCGGCAGTTGAATTGCCAAACAAATCGTTGAACTTCGTGTAAGAAAGCATCATCTTTCATCAATAAAAAAAACTGTGAGATCATACAATTCGGCACAGAATATGATGTACTGATTTAACCCCAAAAAAGAGTCTGACTGCCAAACAGAAAAGTCTCTTGTTGCAAATCAAAAAAGAACTGGATGCAATGAACGATTTGATCGAAGTATAGAAAGTTGTTTCATCCGATTGATCAGTACGTTACAACGCAAAAAAACAGGTATGGGATTTAACTTGCTGGAAAAAATTTCCGTTAGATCGATAACAAGGTTACTAATATTTCGCTGGCGTCGTTCACTTTTTGCCGGAATCATAATTATTCTGATTGCTCCAATCTCAGCATCCTCTCAAACAGATCCTCGACAGGCTGCTGCTGTCAATTATGTCTGGGAACAGCAGTATTACGGTGAATTGAATGGTGTTAAAAGCCTGATGTTCTCTCACGAAATGCGACATTCAAAACTTGCTTTCGCAGATATCGATGATGATGGGGATCAGGATATCTTTCTGGGTCAAGACAATGGAGAAATTGCTTTTTTTGAAAACAGGGGCACTGCTGAAAATCATCAATTCGTTCTGCTTACCCAGCAATACAAGGCTATATTTGAGATTAAAAAAGAAGGACGAAAAGTTAAAATTCGCAACACAATTGATGTCGGCGCCCGCTCAGCACCGGCTCTTGTGGATATTGATCACGATGGTGACTTTGATCTGTTTATCGGTTCTCAGCAGGGGAATATCTGGTTTTTCGAAAACCAGGGCAACAACCTGGTACCCGAATTCAAACTTGTTACTCCGCGCTATAGCAATATCGAACCTGGACAAAACAGCGTACCTATTTTTGCCGATGTGAACCTAAAACGAAAATATGATCTGTTGGTTGGAACCGTCGATGGGAAAGTCTGGCTTTACATGAATGAAGGTACCCGTATCAAAGCTGATTTTCTCAGGTACCCACCGGAGTTGGTCGTGGAATTCGGTTTGGAAACGCACGCATCTCCCGCTTTATTTGACTGGGATCTGGATGGAGATTTGGATCTGGTTGTCGGACAGAAAAACGGAACCTTGAGTTTGTTCCTTAACGAAGGAGATCGGTTTTTTCCCAAATGGGTCTTGGCAGAACAGAGTTTTCAATTGATCGATATTGGTGGAGAATCTGCGCCTTATTTTGTCGATATTGACAACGATAACGATTCGGATCTCATCGTGGGAAGCGCCAATCCTACAGTATTTCATTATGAGAACAGACTTCAGGCGGGAAAAAGAGTACTCTGGAATAAAAGTACAAATTTATTTCTATTTCACAAGCTCATTGTTACAGGGCATCGCGCCAGTATAGCCGTCGGTGATTTAGATGCTGACGGGGATTTTGATATTATTGTCGGAGAACGAAGAGGGAATTTAAATTATTATGAAAACCAGGGAGATAGCAAAAATCCAAATTGGGTGTTGAAAACAGAAGAATTGATTTTTATGACAGGAGTGGAAAACAGTGCTCCTGCTCTTGGAGATATCGATGGTGATGGAGACTTGGACCTTCTGGTTGGTGAAAAAGCAGGTCAAATCATCTTTGTGAAAAACATTGGGACAGCCAAGAAAGCCGAATGGGAGCTTAACGATAAAACATATTTTCAAATCGATGCAGGATCAAACAGCGTCCCTTACCTGGTGGATCTTGATCAAGACAAGGATCTGGACCTGCTGATAGGTAACTACGCTGGCAGAATTATCTTTTTCAAGAATAAGGGAACAGCGGAAGAGCCGGTTTTCGCCCTGGAATCCACTCGATTCGCTAATGCTAAAGTAACACGTAATGCAGCACCAGCCTTATTCGATTGGAACGAAGACAAATTTCTGGATATGATAGTCGGTAGTGAAGAAGGCAACCTTCAGCTTTTGATGTCTCCAGGCAAAGCCGATCTGGAAAACCCGGTTTGGCAAGCTGATGACAATGCATTGTTCAGTTTCGATATGTACGCCCTGAGTCACCCCTTGTTACATGATTTCAATGCGGATGGGCTAAAAGATCTGCTGGTAGGTAACGATTTCGGTGATTTTGTTTTATACATCAACAAAGGCAAGGAGGTTAAAAAAACTGTGGATGAGGGAACCCTCGATAATTCCATTGACCAGCAGGACGGCTCGTTAGTAGTTGAAGAGGTAGAAGGCAGGGTTGATATCGACCTGGAACAGGAAGCCATACCCGAAGAAACAATCGACTTTGAAACAACAGCCGGAATCACATTGATTGAACAACCAGTGGAAAAAGTTAAGGTTGATCCAAACTTTTCTTCCCTACGACAACTGTTAATACGTAATGATCGAATCAACAAATCCGTTCCAACATTTGGAGATCTAGATTTTGACGGGGATTTAGATCTGTTGATTGGAAGCAGATCCGGAAGAATATACCACTACGAGAATATTGGCAGTGAACTTCAATGGAATTTTCAACTGAATTCCGATGATTATCTTCCCGACAGGGAAAGACGAAACACAGCACCAATTCTCCATGATATTGACCAGGACGGGGATTTGGATTTGGTGATCGGCTCAAAAACCGGAAAGATCTATCTTTATTTAAACCAAGGATCTTCAGAAGAACCTAATTTTATTGCAGAAAGATCCTTGTTTAACAATTTATGGCTTGGACAAAACTCTAAACCTTCAGTCGTTGATCTTGATAGTGATGGCTTGCTGGATCTTTTGGTTGGTACCTTTAACGGCAAGTTAATTCACATTCGCAACGATTCGAGCAGGTTTAATATCATTCGTCGCGATTATCATCAGATAGATGTTGACCTTGGATCTACGCCATTCTTCGTCGATTTAAGCAACGCCGAGCAGCAAGACCTGATGATTGGGTCTGATTCCGGAAAGGTTACCTTTCTGCGCAATGAAAAACCTAACTTGCAGGGCAATTGGGCGCCGATCACAAAAATAAAGACTGATTTACAGTTTCCCAGAGGTTCCAGTCCTGTTGCTTATGATCTGGATGCGGATGGAGATGTGGATCTTGTTACCGGAAGTGAGTCCGGACCTGTTTATCTTTATCTTAATGAAGCTATTGTCAGGGAAGATGATGATGAAATGGAAGACGTTTTTTCGACCGATTTTTAAAAAGAATATGGATGTTCAATGATATGAAGGAACTCATGTATCATCACAATAATAATGGATTGAGAATGCAATTCATCAATTTCATTTTAACGTTCTCGATTTTGCTTTTCTTGCAAACCATGGAACTTCATGCTGCCAAAAAGCCCGGATCGGGGATTAGCATTCAAAAAGTAACTATCGGAGAAGAGCGAATCGCAACCGGTCGAAAGCAATTAATCGAGGTGTTAATCAAAAACGTCTCACAAAGGTCTTTTAGTACAGTTGTTAAGCTATCCATTGTGCTGCCCAATCACAATATCATCAATTTCGGGAACAAAAAGGTTAATTTATTGCCGCGTTCCGAAACCAGGGTGTTGTTTCCTTACCCTATCAATAAGGCTCGTGGTGGTGATTATACAGTGGGCGCAAAGGTATATTCACATCGGGGGCGTGTATTGGCTCGCACCACGGAGAAACAGCAAAAATTCTTTTTTGCGGTGGATTCGACCCGACGAAACCAGAAAGCAAAAAGGCCGTTCGATAAGGAAGCAGCCAGAAAAAAAGCTGAAGCAGAAAAGGCAAAAAAAGCTCAAATGGCTCAGGTTTCTATGTTTGATCCCCCGGATCTTGCTATTGAAAAATTAAGCATCGTTAATAATAACTCAATACTGAGAGGAGAAACAGCACATGTCAGAATGATTGTTTCCAACCTGGGAGGTGACATCGCTACAGACATTGAGTACACGGTATACTGGTATTTCGCACCTAGAGAAAATCGCAAGATCAAAACATTCAGTCAGACAATCAGTGTTATCGCACCAGGGGAAAGAAAAGTCATCGATGTTCCTGTCACAATTCCCCAAATCGAACAAAAGGGCGAATATTATGTATATGCCGTAGTAGATGAGCCAAACAAACTCAAGGAACTCAACGAAAAGAACAATACGGCAGTATCAAAAAAATCAATTATATTCAGTGATATAGCGTTGGTTTTTCCTGACGAAAAGCACTCTTTTGCCGAAGACGGCCTCTTTAAATTTCAATGGCGCAGCAAACGATACAACCAATTTAAAATCCAGGTTTCCTCGGACAAACTCTTTTCCAATTACGAGGAAATATTTGAATTGCCCAAAGGAGAAGAAGAGGAAGGCTGGACACCGGATAATATGCTGAAACCGCTTTCCGGAGAGATGCCTTCAATGGCACTGGCTTTGATGGAAAGCAACGGAATTGATTATCTGTTTTGGAGAGTTAAAGCCAAAGATTCTGAAGGAGGCACCACCGAATCAACCGTCAGACAGTTTTATATAAGTCTCAAAGCTGACCTGAAATAGTTCGGTGCAAGACCTCCGGTTTGGCAACGAGGAAGTATAGTTTTCCGAAAGTTCTCATGGTTCCTGCACTTTTCTCAGCCAAGATGCCATTTCCCCAAAACAAATCAACTCGCCCCGGTCCCCTGATTGCTCCTCCAGTGTCCTGAATGACAGTGAAACGTGAGAAAGGCTCCAGGGTAAATTTACGCCAGCTCTCCGTGAAAACAGGCATTTCAGTCGCAATATAAGATAGGGCTCCTTTCGGGAATATTGTAGAATCCGTTGCAATCGATCGGTGGGGTGTCAAAGGCACGTCAATGTTACCTCTTGGGCCATCAACACTTTCTTCCAAAGTGAAAAAGGTATAGCTTTTATTGTGATATAAAATCCTATCCCTAAGACCCGGATTGTCACTCAGAAATTGCCTGATGCTTTGCATGGAAACCTCTTTTAATTCCATGATCCCTTTATCCACAAGCAACTTGCCAATACTGGAATAGTGATGTCCGTTTGAACCGGCATAGCGCAGTTTGACCTTTTTCCCCGAAGGAAGCTGAAGAATACCGGACCCTTGAATCTGCATAAAAAACAGATCCACAGGATCCTTCATATAAGCAATCTCCTTGTTTTGACCGGCCAAAACGTTTTTCTGCATAATCTGCCGTCGTGTGTAGTACGGCAAGATGTTGTTGTTCACCATGCGATAAACGATAGTCCGGTTTTTCAGGGAATTGCGAAAATTACCCAGTTGCAAAACCAGGAGGTCTTTCGGGATTTCATAAACCGGAACATTGAACTTCTTTGTTTTGATCAAACTGCCTTCGAAGATCGGTTCATAATAGCCGGTAAACAGGACACCGTTGTTGACATCATTATGAACCGATTCAAACAAATAAAATTCAGCTTCCAGTTTGTTGATGATCTTTTCGTAGCTTTGCTCTACATCGATTACATTCAGGAACAAACGCAAGGAGATGATCATTTCATCAGCAGTGTATTTTAGCGTTCCAAAATGGAATATCGTATCTCCAGGTATCTTTTTATAATAATTGATGGATTGGGCAATCGCTTCTTTTAAACTGATTACGGTTAGGTCATCACCAATAAGATGATAGCGGAAAGGCTCATGCACGAGCCTCATCGATTTGGAGGAGAGGGAAGCGACCTGCTTGGAGGAAAGGAATTTGTCGGAATCGTAGATTTCTTTGGAACAGCCATTCAACAACGCAATAACACCAATTATAAAAAGTAAAAACTTTATATAAAACATAGGATTCTACAAGGCAATTCCCTAAACTGTTATAATACCTTCTGCCCCGACCACACGGTTACGTCCGCGCTCTTTGGCAAGATAAAGACAATGGTCGGCACCTTTGAGAAGTGTTTCCGGTTCCTTTCCGTTTTCAGGATAGGACGCAACACCAAAACTTGCAGTTAGTGTTCCTTTGGGTTGTTTTTCTTCATTTGGAAATGTTGACTTTTCGATAGCGTCTCTTAGCTTTTCCGCAATAGCTTCAGCCATCTTTCTTGCTGTTCCGGGCAATACAAGTACAAACTCTTCACCTCCGTATCGCGCGACCATATCACTCTGTCGAATATTGTTTTGAAGTATTTTCGCTACCTTTTTTAACACTTCATCACCAAGTTGGTGCCCGTTTGTATCGTTATAGTGCTTAAAGCTATCGACATCGAGCATGATAAGCGAACAATTCCCATTCTGAAGTTCGGCCTTTTCAAGCTGGTCGCTGATAAAACTATCAAAGTATTTGCGATTAAACAAGCCGGTCATACCGTCTGTAGCTGCGCTTTTTTTTGCTTTCTGGATATTGTTCGAAAGCAGGAAAAACTTTTGTTCGGTTTCTATGATAGCGTTAATCTTAAACAGGGCGTCTTCAATGGTGAATGGTTTGAACAGGAAATCCGTAATTCCCAGAGAGATAATTTTGTTTCTGAAATCCAAATCAGCAAGTTGATCACTGATTACAAGGGTTGAAACCTTTTTTTGATCATCTGCGAGGATGCGTTTTAAGAACTCCTCAAATTCCCATTGCGGTGCGGAAAAAAATGGGTCGACAATCACCAGGTTGGGCTTAAGTGCGTTAATAGCGTTTAAGGCAGAGATTTGTGAATCAAATTCAAAGATTTCGTTTAAGATAAACTGCTTTTCAATAATTCCTTTTAAGATCCTTCTGTCCCATTCGTGTTCATCAATAATCATCACCTTGATACGAGAACCGGACTCAATACTGGGGTCTAGCGGTATCTTGAGAAATACCTTATCTTCATCTTCCTTAATGAAAATCTGCATTTCACCGTGGTGCAATTCGATGATCCGTTTGGCTAAAGGTAATTCCAGTTCACCTTTTTGAATGGACAATTCGATACCATCAGCCAGTCGATTATAATCTTCGTCATCTTCATTCAGAACAATCGGAAATTCACCCAAAGTAATTGTCATTTCCAGCAGGCTTTTTTCCTGATTTCTATGAAATTTAAAACAGATGTTTTCCTGGTTTTTTCTTTTGGCTATGCCGTATTCGACAATGTCCATCAACGCTTTTATCAGTTTCTGGCGATCTGCCGTAATCAGGGTAATTTCCGGATCAACATCCAAGACAAGATTTTTGACATCTTTGGATTGCTTTTTAAATTCCTCGATCAAAGTTTCAAAATTGACCACTTCCATGGAAAGGTTTAGCTCGGATGTCAGCTCTGCCATGGTAATCAGGTTGCCTACCAGCTTTTCAAGCTTTTTCCCCTCTTCAACGATTTGAGACAAGGATTCTTCCGGTGACCTATTTTTGTATTGACTTGCCAGGCCTTTTTTCATCAGCTCCGCGTAATTCAGCAAGCTATCCAACGGTGTTTTTAATTGTGTCGAGATATTGGAAAGGAATCTATCTTTGATATCATTGCTTTTTTCAAGTTCCTTGAGGGTATTTTCCAACTCCTTATATGTTTGCTTCAGTTCTTTATTTGCCTTTAAAATGTTCTCTTCGTATTGTTTTTGCAAAGAGATGTCTTTGACCACCGTAGCGAGCACTGTGCGTACTTCACCCTGTTCTGTTTTTGTTTTTACCGGCGAAATGGAGATCATGGAAGGAAAATCGGATTTGTCCTTTCTTTTTGCCAGCGTTTGCCCGTTCCAGCCTTCCTTGACAATTCTGTCGCCCTGAAAACCATCGATTACCAATTCACTGAACAAGTCCCTCAAATTCTGTTTTGAAAGTTCGCTGCCCGAATAACCAAACAGGGATTGAAACGCCTGATTTCCGGTAAGTATCGTTCCATCCGCTTCGGAAGTGATAATGGCATCCTGGTTGGATTCGACTACCTGGGAGAACAATTTAATTTGACCCAATTTCTGCTGAAGTTCGTTTTTCAGGTCTTTGGAAATATCCGTAATTTCTTTGTTGTATTTATCGATTTCCTGCTTTTCTAATACAGCATTCTCATAGAGCTTTGCTCTTTCAGTGGTAATCCTAAGTTTTTCAGCCAGAATATTGCTGAACATTTTTAGGAACGAATTGGCAAGTTTTGCTGTCTCAGGTTCGTTTTTATCAATAAAACCGGAATCTATGCCAATGACCTGACTTTTTGACGTAGAGACGACATCCGCAGAACGCGGTGCATCAGGTGTTACAACCGCCATTTCACCTATGGTTTGGCCGGGTTGATCAATTTTCAGGATAAAACGGCCACTGGCATACACTTCAAATTCACCAGATAAAAGGATGTAAACTGTCTGATCGCTTTCATTTGTTTCCCTGATTAAATACTCACCGAGATCCAACTCAAATATCTCACCTTTTTGTAAAACTTCTTTCAATAACTTCTTGTCGACTGTTCTGAAATAAGGAGTTTTACTTACAAATCCGATGGTATTTGTCAGCAGTTTATTGTCATCAACAAAAGAAATCTTTTTCATCTGGTTTAGTTTTCTACGTCAAAAAACATAAAATACAAAAAATGGTGATCGATTGATCGAGTCAATGTTTCCAGAAGCTATACTTTTCGGGAAATTATGAAATCCGCAAGTTGCATAATGCCAGTTCTGTAAACATTGTCAGGCAGGTCTGATATTGCTGATTTTGTTGCCTCCGAATAGCCCTCCGCCCTTTTCAAGGTATAATCGATGGAACCGTATTTTTTCATCAGGTTAAAAACACGGATAACATCATCATCCGTTATAACATCCATTTCTAGAACATCCAAAACCTCCTGTTTATCCTTGCTTTCAGCCCTGTCAATTAAATGGCTTAGAGGAAGGGTTATTTTTCTCTCCTTTAAATCCGTGCCAATGTCTTTGCCGGTCTTTGCTTCGGTTATATTGTAATCCAGAGCATCATCTATCATTTGAAATGCCATACCCAGATTCAGTCCGCATTGGTAAAGTTTCTCACAGGTTGGTTCATCAGCTCCTGCGATCTTTGCTCCCAAGGACATAGCAGTTCCAATTAACGTGGCTGTTTTATAATGAATTATCTTAAGGTAATCCTCTTCTGTCGCATTTGCGTTGTTGCGTTCCAATTGGATAATCTCTCCCCTTGCCATCGCCGTGGTTGCCAGGGACAATATTTTGATCAGTTCCGGGTCTTCAAAATCGGCAAGATATTGGAAAGACACGGTAAACAGATAATCTCCAACCAAAACGGATGCTTCATTTCCCCAAATGGAACGGGCGGCCTTTTTGTTTCGGCGCAAGTCTGCGTTGTCCACAACATCGTCATGCAAAAGTGTAGCCGTATGGATATATTCGATGACGGCTGCCGTGATACAGGCTTTTTCATCGATCTTTCCTACCAATGCCGCGGCAAGCAGCAATAACGCCGGCCTGAATCTCTTTCCTCCAGCTTTCAGAATATACTGGCTGACCTCGTTCAAAAGAGGAATATCGGTTTCAAGGTTCTTGATCAGAATCGTCTCGACTCTTTCTAGATCCGACTTGATGGGTTCCAAGATTCCTTCATAACTTAGTGGTTTGATCTCTTTATTCATTTACCGTCAATTCCGTTTTTAGTAGTGTTATGGCTTTCACCCTTCCGCAATCCCAAAAAGTCTTAGTAACCTGTCGTAAACTCTGATTGCACCTTTGAATATTAAAGATCAACCTAACCCACTGCTGCTCAAAATTCAATTGATGATTTGCCAAAACAACCCCCGGGAGATGTTTTCTCCATCCCAAAAAATCGGGGCGTAACCATACCATTCTTACCTTGCACCGTCAGCCTCTATTTATCTCCAGGTTTTGAAACAACTTTAGGTTTTGGTTTTTCAGTTTTTTCCTGCTTTTCCTGTTGATTGAGTTTTTGGTACTTCTGATACGCCATCACAGCTTTTTCGGTTTCATCTGTCTTTTCCAGCGCCAGTGCCAGGTTGTACCAGACCTCAGAGAACCCCGGATTGATCTCAATTGCTCGCCAGTATTGCTTGATGGCTTTGTCATAAAGAACCAGTGAATAATATACTAACCCCAGATTGTAGTGGAAACGCTCCTGTTCCGGATCTTGAGCAATTGCCAGTTTATATTCCTCGGCCGCCCTCTGCAGTCTGTTTTCTTTAAAAAATTTATTGCCACGATGAAAATGATCCATTGCGCTGATTTGAATCTTGTCTTCATGTGACCCACAACTTGAAATTAAGCACAAAAGAACAAGTAAAAAACAGGCTGATTTCAACGTGTTTTGGAAGCTAATTATCTGTAATATTTTGAAGGTTCGTCTTAAGTGGCTTAGACTTTTCATACCAAAGATCCTGTTTTATTCATACTGGCCCTATTATAGATGATTCTTAATGAAGGAGCAATCTAAATCACGATTTGTAAACCCTGGGCCTGCTGCATTGTTTTATGTGCGTTTTCTGATTGAAGCTCAAATCTATCATTGGTAAAATTAACTTATATAAAAACGAGTCCAAAAAATAATCGTAAAAACCGTATTTTTAGGACTTTAGATGGAAAATATGCGTTGACTAAATTCGAAGATCCGGTCATAAATATATATTAATCTTTTTTATGGTCCATGGAATCAAAACTGCCGAATTTAAGCATTTTTTTCATGTATTTAATCAACCTTTTAATTAACCAATTGCTCCATGACTGAACTACAAAACAACTCATCAGAAGACACCAAGATCGAATTTGTAAATGAAGAATTCGATTTTGACAGCAAACTATCAGAAAGCCTTGAGAGTATAAATGAATCAGAGATTGTCAAAGGCACTGTTACCAAAATCACCAAAGATTTTGTAACCGTAGATTTCGGTTATAAATCGGAAGGACAGATACCAACTCCGGAATTCTTTAATTCTGACGGCGAATTGACAGTTCAGGAAGGAGATACTACTGAAATTTACCTGGAGCGTAAAGAGGATGAAAATGGCCAGGTAGTTGTTTCCAAGGAAAAAGCTCAAAGATTAAGGGTTTGGGAAGAAGTCGGAAAAATCTACGAGGAAGATGGAATTGTTTCCGGTGTCGTTACTGCCAGAATTAAAGGTGGTTTATCTGTAGATATCGGGATTAAGGCATTTCTACCGGGATCACAAGTTGACCTTAGGCCTGTTCGTAACCTGGACAAACTGCTGGGCGAACGATTTGATTTTAAGGTTCTAAAGTACAATCCGAAGCGCGGCAATATCGTACTATCCAGAAGAGCTATTCTGGAACTGGATCGTGAAGAGCAGAGAGAGAAAACTCTTGAATTGCTGCAGGAAGGCGCACTCATTATCGGACATGTCAAGAACATTACCGACTACGGTATCTTCGTTGATCTCGGGGGAGTTGACGGACTGCTGCATATTACCGACATGACCTGGGGCAGGATCGTACACCCGTCCGAAATGTATTCCATCGGAGATGAAATTGAGGTTGTTGTTCTCAAGTACGACGAAGACGAAGAAAAAGTTTCACTGGGTCTCAAGCAGAAATCAGCTAATCCATGGGATAGCGTTGCTGAGAAATACCCAATTGGAACAGAAGTTTCTGGAAAAGTTGTCAGCCTGACCAACTACGGTGCCTTCATCGAAATTGAAGAAGGTGTTGAAGGTTTGATTCATGTTAGTGAAATGTCCTGGACAAAAAAGATCAGACAGCCATCCACGGTTGTTGCTATGGGCGATTCTGTTACAGCAATCATCAAAGAGCTGGATACGGAGCAAAAGAGAATTTCTCTTTCCATGAAAGAGGCCACTCCAAATCCATGGCGAGAAATTGCTGAAAGGAATCCTGCCGGTACCATCGTTAAAGGGAAGATTCGAAACATCACAGATTTCGGTCTCTTTGTTGGATTGGACGAAGGCATCGACGGTCTGGTTCACGTGTCCGATATGTCCTGGAGCCAGAGACAAAGAAATCCGAATGACGTCTACAAGAAGGGTGACGAAATCGAAGTCAAGATTCTTAACATCGATGTTGATAACCAGAGACTTTCACTGGGTATCAAGCAGTTGACCGAAGATCCCTGGCAGACTCTTGATGACGAACTGAAAGAAGGTGACGTTGTTAATGGTAAAATTGTTCACTTGGCAGATTTTGGAGTATTCCTGGAAATCAAACCAGGTATTGAAGGTCTGATTCACATCAGCGAAATCGATAAGGAAGTCAACAAGAAGAGCTTGACACAATTTTATCCTATCGGAAGTGAAATTCAGGCTAAAATTATCAATCTGAAAGCCAGTGAGCGTAGATTAGGTTTGAGTGTAATCGGATTGTCCGAGTCCAATTACAAAATGCTTCAAGAAAGAGGAGACATAGTAGTTCCTGCGGAAGGTGAAGCCCAGGAAGAGCCAAAGGCTGAGGCTGCGGAAGAATCTCCACAAGCTGAAGCGGTAACAGAAGAGCCTAAGGAAGAGCCGGTTGCGGAAGAGGCACCTGAAGCCTCCGAAGAAGCGGAAAAAACTGAAGAAAAAGAAGAGTAAGTTTCAATCAGGGTGGCTAGTCGAAAACAGCCACCCATTTTCACTGGCCCCCCCCTTTTAACTCTCCCAACCAATCAACCCGATTCCCTCCAAAACCCTGCAACAGGTTTTATTTTCAATAACTTTTCCGGCCAGGCTTCACCCTTCAAGAATACCGAAATTCCCTCACAGGAATGTTAAAATGGAGTTCTGGAAAAAGACAGATATCCAGGTGTTAAAAACGGTCAAAGGTTTCTTCTTCAGAATATATTCTCAAACTGTTTCTGCTGCCGATCGGCTTAGGAAATGCAGCCGCCGAAACCTTCTTGTGCCAGGGTTGCCTCACACGTACCATGATCATTGGAGCTATGACCCGAATCGCTTTGGGAAGAAAGGAGAAAGTGGCAGGAAGTTTGCCCAAATGTATTCCATCAACAATGACAGTATTTTCCTGTCCCTCGGCCTTTATGGTAAGATCTTCAAAACTTCTGGAAACTAAATACTTTGATTTTGACTCCACAAAACGTCTGTTGGAGTTGTCGATCTGATCTTCAAAACCCTGGTTGGGAACCGCATTGATCTGAATATAATCAAAATTTGTCAGATTACACCGAGGCTTTTTCTGTCCCGGAATGGCTGGACCGTTTACCAGTTTATGGCCGAGCATGACAGTCGAAAACATGTAATGTCCTTCAAAAATTTTGTTTCCATCGGTGTACAGCTTTATGCGTTTGCTTCTCTTTCTGAAAGGCAAAAATCCTGAGTTTTTTGCTATTTCAGCAACAGTTTTAATCAGAAAAGGCATCCTGGTAGGAGACATGCCAATAACAGCGTCATTCAACATAAAATGACTCCTGGGTATACCTTTTTTATCCAAATAATGACACTTGACCAAATCCAACAGAAGAGATTGCTTTGTAGTGATGAGATCGAGCTGGGAGGAAAGACTGGAGGAAATGCCCAGGGCTTTGGTAATAGCGGATTTTTTGTTGTCGGGAACAAAAGCAATTTTGGTTTGCTTTTTTCCCGGGGTCATTTCGTAGAACACCGAGTTAATAAAACAACTAAAGAAGGTATCATCACCAATCAATAAAACAACCTCAAACTGGTTGATATCCAAGGGAACTTTGAAAAATCGGGTGGCAGGAAACCAGTGCTCATATTCCGGAAAATACTTGTTTATCTTATTTCGATTCTTCGCCCAAAACCATTCCGTTTTTCTGCTTAGATTCGAATTGACGATAACCAGGTATTTCATCTCATCTTTCCAGTGTAAAAATAAGAAAATCACGTGTTGCCTTAACTTCGATTCTTAAGCGGAAACAGCAAAAAGTCAATTTGCGATAAAGAATTATTTGTCCATCAACTCCCTCGCTGCACTAAATACCATATCCACAGATATATCATTCAAACACTGCCTGATGTTAGGGTTTTGACAAACACCTTTTCCATTCCTGCTACACGGTCTGCAGTTCAATAAAACTTCCAAAAGCCTGCTCTCGGGCAAAAATGGACCGTACCCGAACTCTTTGGCGGTTGGGCCAAAGATAGCAATTGATGGCGTCCCCATCGCTTCTGAGAAATGGACTATGGCCGAATCGTTGCTGATGGAAAACCTGCATTCCCTCAACATTGCCGCAGTCTCAAGATAGGTCAGTTTTCCGGCAACATTCAAGAGGGGAGAATGGCAACGGGACTCGATCCAGAATGCTTCAGTGTCGTTTTTTCCCCCCAGTAAGACAATTGCAGCGCCCATTTCCTGCAACTTTGAGCTAAGGGCTAAAAACTTTTCTTTTGGCCAGCATTTTCCGGTAAAAGAGGCACCCGGCCCCAACCCGACTAATAACTTCCCTTCACCGCAAAAATCATGCAAAATGGCTTTTACACGCTCTTGATCATCACTGTTTGGAAATAGCTCTGTTGAGCTGTTTGGCTGTTTAGACCCGGGCACCGAAGGGATCAATTGACAGTAAGCTTCCCGTTGGGAAACAGCATTTTTTAACAAATTTACTTTTAATGATAATAACAAGTTTCGCTTCCAGCTTCGTTTATCAATCGACACTATGGAAGATCTCCTCCAATAATAAAAACCGAAGGCCTTGATGAGGAGTACCCTGCTACGAATAGAATTGTGAGCATCGATGATCAGATCGTAATGATTATTCCGAAGCAAGGAAACGACTTTTTTAGTTTCCAAAGCCTCATCCTTTCTATTAAAAGTGATGATGGATGAAACATGAGGATTGTGATTACATACCGACTCAAAGGTACTGGAGGTCAAAAAATCGATTCTTGAATCATTATATTGTTTCTTTAACTCACGAAAAACAGGGGTAAGAAGAATAATATCCCCAAGGGAAGAAAAACGAATAACTAAAATACGTTTGACATTCATACAATGGCATACTTCTTTAAAAAGTTAAAAAATTCAATACCAAAACGACTTCTAATCTCAAGGACCGACAGAATTGGTGATTTCATACTTTCTCTACCGGTATTTGAAGCATTAAAAAGAGAGCACAACCCGCATATCACTGTTTTATGTAATAATATCGTTGTCCCTCTACTCAAAAACAATCCTTTTGTGGATGAGGTGATCCCCGCCCATAAGGCTATGGATCAAGATTCATTGCTGGCAAAAATCAAAGCAGGATCGTTCGATGCTCTATTGGTACTGGTTAATGATCCCTTCATTCTCGACTTGTTACCCGAATTAAAACATATACCTATCCGCATAGGTCCTTTAAGCAAACCTTCTGCCCTGTTTCAATATACGCACCCGGTAATTCAAAAACGCTCAAAGTCAATCAAAAACGAGGCAGAATATAACCTTGAACTGCTCAAAGTTTTCAATTTTCCGATTAACAACCGTATTAAACCACGTCTATACCTTTCGGAAAAGGAGACACAAGCGTTTCTGTCAAAACACAAGTCACTTTACGCCAGTATTGGAAAAGAAATCAAATGGATCGCCCTTCATCCCGGAATGAACGATTCCGCCTTGAATATGGAAGCTGAATTTTACGCAGATTTATTAAGCGGATTGTTGAACCAGGACTTTTTGGTCTGGCTTACAGGTGCCGGAAAAAAGGAGTTTCAAGGTAATCAGCACTTGATAAAGGGATCATCGATTTCCGAAAAACCAAAAGTAATCAATTCAGCTGGAATATTTGATTTACGAGAACTCGCGATATTACTTTCCCGCTGCAAAGCTTACATTGGCCCAAGTACAGGTCCTACACACCTAGCTAACGCTGTCGGTACACCGTTGGTCTCTTTTTACCCGCCCATAAAAGTTCAATCAGCCAGAAGATGGGAACCGTTTCTTTCCAAAGGAAAAATCTATTCCCCTGATGTCGCTTGTAAACAGAAATTCCGATGCAAAGGGGAAAAATGCAAGTTTTACTACTGTATGGATACTATTAAGGCAAATGATGTTTTGGAGAAAGTCGTATCGATTGTCAAATCCTAGGATTTGACAAAGGGGCAAGCTAATGTCGAGGAAATTATGGTCATACAACTATGATTTTGAATTTGAACTGGCAAATCAACCTGCTGTCAAGCTGTATCATCAGCAGAAAACTCCCTGGTGGTTTTTAAACCGCAGTTCAATTTTATTTGCTCCTTTGGCCGGTAAACATGACGCTGTTTTGGTCTATCAATCCCCACCGGATATTCTCCTCAATAAATACAAGAGCTATTTTCCCAACATTCCTGAATTTTTAAACATTGTTCTGGAAAATGGCGAAAGCAACTGCGTTTGGCAAGATTTTAACGCAATAAACAATCAAAACAACTTTCCTGCTGAATTTGAACTCTCCCCCTGGGGATGGAGCCCAAAAGCTATTTCATTGGCAACTGCTCAATGCAAAAATACTCTTTCGGAATCTTTTGAAGACACTATTTCACACGTAAATTCCAAGGAAACTTCGGATTTTATCCGATCTAATCTACTTCCGGAATCGTTTCATATACCTTCCGTTCAGATAAAAAATCGAAAAATTTCCTTAAATTCCCTTAAAAGTGAAATATACAGGTTTATTTCCGAATTTTCACAGGTTAAAATTAAACACTATTTTGGTGCATCAGGGAGACTTTCTGATTCCGTATCCGACGGGGTAATTATTTCCAGGAAAATGTCGGAATGGTTATCATGGATTAGACAATCAGGAGGAATTCTTCTGGAAAAGGCACTTGACATAGATTCTGAATATAGTATTCAGGCGGAATTGGATACAGAAGGAAATACTGACATTTTAACCCTGACTCGTATGTTTTCCAACAGCAACGGAAGCTATCTGGGTAACCTACTTGACCTAACCGAGAATAATATTTTGGTCAACCTTAAAGAGTCGTTCAAGCCTCTTTTTTCATACCTTGCAAACGTGGGATATCGGGGACCAATCGGTCTGGATTTACTAAAAACAAAAGATGGTGAGTTAAAGCTTATTGAAATAAATGCCCGCTATACCATGGGCAGAATCGCCTACGAATGGAATCGAATACTAAACTCCCGTAGATTCGGCTTTTTTGCCAATTTTTTCCTCAAAGATACTTCCAAACAAGATCTGCCTTCTTTTTTCGATTTTTGTCGTTCGTTGGAAAGCAAGCTTGATTGTATAATTTCGATTATTAACGCTGTCCCTTCAACACAAAGACCTGTTAGTTTAATCACAATTTTGGTCGGAGCCAACACAAAAGATTTATTAACTAATTTATTGTCTCAACTTTATCCTTCGTTATTTCAAAGAGTTAAGTTATAGGTATTTATTTTTGTTTAATAACTTCTAAAGTTTTTAGTTTCAATTAGTTGCGTGCAACGGGTAAAAAAAAAAAAATATCCAATTGCACTTAGCTTTAAAATAATTTATTTCTCCAAGACTGCTCTCAAAAATGCAAATACCGCAATCTATGCGAGGTATTTGACTTTTTAAAAGAGTGTGAGCTTTTGTAAAAGCAACCCCTGCTTGAAAGCTCGCGATTCTGGGGTGTTATTAGTCAAACCGGTAACTCTTGGTTGCTCGGTTCGGAAAGGAAAACGTCATTACTGAGTGGGATACACAATGTCAAGCCGAAAAAAAGGATTAACGTTCAAAGCATCGTTTTTTGAAAAATCTGATGAGACCCCGACTGTTTGGGATACCATCGAATGGGAAAGCAGGGAAAGCTCCATCACATCAGCGGATGGAAGTGTCATTTTCGAAATGAACGATATTGAGGTCCCTAAACCATGGAGTCAACTGGCGACAAATATTGCCGCCTCAAAATACTTCCGTAAAGCCGGGGTTCCCAACGAAAGAGGTCATGAATACAGTGTCAAGCAGTTGATTTTCAGAGTGGCGGATACTATCGCAGATTATGGAAAAAACGCTGGTTATTTTGCCTCTGATGATGATGCCTGCAACTTCAAAAACGACCTCCAATGGCTTCTACTTCACCAGTATTCCGCGTTTAACAGTCCAGTCTGGTTCAATATCGGTCTTCATCACAAATACAAGATCAAGGGAAATGGTGAGAACTACGCCTGGGATGGTAAAGAAAGTTATGTAAAAATCAAGAACCAGTATCAGCGACCTCAAGCTAGTGCTTGTTTCATCCAGAGTGTGGAAGATGATTTGAACAGCATTTTTGAACTTGCGAAAAACGAAGCAAACCTATTTAAATATGGCAGTGGTACCGGATCAAACATGAGTAACCTGAGAGGAAACAATGAAAGGCTCAGCGGAGGGGGCAAGAGCTCAGGCCTTTTGAGTTTTCTGAAAGTTCTCGACAGTGCGGCAGGCGCTATCAAAAGCGGTGGAACAACAAGAAGGGCCGCAGTTATGCGCTGTCTGGATGCCGATCATCCGGAAATTGTCGATTTCATAGACTGGAAAGTCAAAGAAGAAAAGAAAGCCCTGTCGCTAGTTGCGCAAGGATATGAGTCTGATTTTAACGGTGAAGCCTATGCCACTATCAGCGGTCAAAACAGTAACAATTCCGTGCGGCTTTCCGATGAATTTATGAAAGCGGTTGAAGATGACAAGGATTGGGAAACTATCAACAGAACCAACGGGAAAGTCGACAAAACATTCAAAGCGCGATGGTTATTCCAGAAAATCAGTAAGGCGGCATGGTCTTGCGCAGATCCGGGAATACAGTACGACTCCATAATAAATGACTGGCATACCTGTTCAAACACAGCCCCCATTCGATCGTCAAACCCCTGCTCTGAATACATGTTTCTGGATGATTCAGCCTGTAATCTCTCCAGTTTAAACCTCATCAAATTCTTCAAAGATAATCAATTTGATGCTGAAAGTTTTAAGAGAGCTTGTCGCATTATGCTTGTTGCCCAGGATATCCTGGTTGACTTTGCCAGCTATCCGACTAAAAAAATAGCCGTCAATAGTCATGAATACAGACCATTAGGACTTGGATATGCAAACTTGGGTACTTTGATTATGATGTTCGGTCACCCCTATGACAGTGCCGACGGAAGAGCCATTTCAGGTCTGGTTACAGCTATTATGACGGGGCATGCATATGAAGTCAGCGCGGAAATGGCATCGTTGGTCGGGGCGTTTAAGGGGTACAAAAAGAATGAAGATGCAATGTTGCGAGTCATGAAAAAGCATGCAGACTCCGTAGAAAAAGACACATACAACATCAAAAATAATTCAATTTCTTCAAGTTTGTTGAAAGAGGCACGAAACTGCTGGAAAGGTGTGCTTGAGAAAGGGGAGAAGTTCGGATTCCGAAATTCACAGGTGACAGTTTTAGCCCCGACGGGAACTATTGGACTATTAATGGATTGTGCTACAACCGGTGTTGAACCCGCTTTTTCACTGGTTATGTGGAAGAAACTTGCCGGGGGTGGCGTGATTCCCATGGTAAACCAAAGTGTCCCACACGTTCTTTCTCAGCTGGGATATACCGATTCTCAGATCGATTCAATCACGGAACACATTAAATCCGCATCTACCATCGAAGGCGCCCAGGAAGTTAAAAAGGAACACCTCGCCATATTTGACTGCGCCATGCCTGGTGGAGATGGAAAAAGATCAATCGATCCCATGGGTCATGTCAAAATGATGGCAGCAATTCAGCCCTTTATCAGCGGTGCGATCAGTAAAACGGTCAATATACCTCATGAGTGCACAGCAGAGGACATTTACAATATCTACATAGAATCCTGGCGTCTTGGCTTAAAAGCTATTGCCATCTACAGGGACGGATCTAAAGGATCTCAACCACTTACAACAGCTCCGGATAAGGAAGACTCGGAAAACTTTGAGACTATTAATTTTCTTAAAAAAGAGATCGAAAAACTGGAATCCAAGTACGCTGAAAAGGTAGACAAGAAGATTCTCGACTGGGGCCAATCCAAACGATTACCTGATGAGCGAAGCGGAAAAACCTGGGAGTTTAAAATTGGTGGTACCAAGGTTTTCCTGAGAAGCGGTGAAAATCCGGACGGTACCTTGGGCGAGATTTTTGTTGACCTAGGATATAAAGAGGGTTCAACCGTTCGCGCACTGATGAACCAGTTTGCTATTGCCATCTCTTTCAGTTTGCAGCATGGGGTTCCCTTGGAAAAATTAGTAGAACGATTCTCCTTCACCAAATTCGAACCTCATGGATACGTAGAAGGTCACCCGTATTTGAAAAGTGCAACCTCATTAATCGACGCTATTTTCCGCATTTTAGGATACACCTACCTTGGCAGGACAGACTTTTTTCAGATCACACCACCGGAAGTAGCTCCCCCCAGGGAAGCATCAAATCCCTCTAATCCGGCCTCGGTTTCAAGCAATCCGGGTCATGTTGAAGAAAACGGGCATACCCCTGTTGCCACCAGCGATCATATGCCTTGTGGCGAGTGTGGTGGAATTGAATTTATGCGGACCGGCACCTGTTATGTGTGCATTACCTGTGGTGCAAGCCAGGGCTGCAGTTAGTGGGAATCCACATATTCTTCAATAAAACACAATCCGCCAGTAAATAAATGAACTGGCGGATTCTCAGCGTACTGTGTCTTGCCGTATTTACCTCTACACTTGAACGAGGTCTAGTCGTTCCTCTCCTTCCAGGATATGCCCAACCAATGGGAGTACATTGCCGGAATTTTGCTCATCCATAATGGGAAACTATAGTTTGTTGCCAGCTTGATGGGTATTGGTGGCGGATTTTTGGATCCTGCCACCACAGCGATGTCGGCAATAATTGGGAAAGATTTTAAATCGATAGGTACGGTAATGTCGATCTTGGATATGGGACAAAGCCTGGGAATGTTTGTTGGACCTTTAATTGCGGGATTAATTATGGACTACGCCGATTTAAACTCAGCTTTCTTATTTAGTGGAGTGGCATTCTGTATCTTATTAGCAGCAGGAATGATTTTGACCGGTAAATATCGTATGATTGAGTTAAGAATAAAGCTTTAAAATTAGTAAGTGCCAGCGTTTTCCCACTCCTTTAGTTCCAACTCTTTTTGAGAGCGGTAGTCTTTCAAAATCATCATATAGTCAATCCCTGCATTTTTGAGTGCCAGTTTTAGTTCTATCAATTCGGCATTTTGCTTGTCTGCTCTTTCCTGAATCATTTTTTTAAGCAGGTGAATTTCATCCTGATTGAAGGTTCCTGAGCTGCCAAGAGATTCCTGGTTTAACGTAATGGATTGGCCGCTCTCTTCCAATACTTCCCTATCAATATCATTAAAAAAATCATCTTCGTATTTTCCCTTAAAGTCTGCCAATACCGTGCTAATTGTGATTTTGCCAATATTTTTAAGTTCAGGTGCTTCCTGGAGTTTCTCAACGGTCAATTCCAGCAGATCATCAATGGTAAAATCATCCTGCTCCAATAGGGCATTCAAGAAAGCTTCAACCTGGCTTTTTTTTGTCTTTTTCATCTCAGTTGTACAATCAAATTGAACGATCACTTATTAGATTTTGACAAAGTGCAAAACCTGTTCAACTACAAAACACCCAGATAACCACCAATTGGATTAAGAGGATAAAACTGGTATTGAATACCACAACCGGCATATCGCTTATTTTGCTCTTTCTTCTAATTATTCCTACATCTTCGGCAGGTCTGCCATCAGAATGTTGTTCCATGATTTACTCCCTAAAACCAATTAGCGAAAAATAATGATAAAATTATCCAAACGCCCGAATGGTTCGCACCTCACAATAACCTTCTTATTGACAGATGTAAATTAGTTTATTACCTTTTTAGGACGTTTGAAAGCACGTTATTTCAGGGAGTTTAACGTTTTTTTCAAACGAAAAAGGGCGACACGTTTAGACTCTTACTCTTTAATTACAAAAGGATAGTGCTTTTACCTAACGTCTTTGTTCCCTACCCCCACCTGCGAATACAAATATCCCTTAAACAATTTGTTCTGGGGCGGATGATTTCATCTGATCAGCGTCAAGTAAAAGCGATAATTTTATACCAAGGAGGATAATAGATTAAGATGTCACAAGTTTTAATTCCCCCGGCTGATTATTCGTTTTTGGGGATACCCACGGGATTGCTTTCGATTATTTTAACGCTGGTTGGAGTCGGTTCACTGACTTTTATAGTTTATAAAAGATTGGTTCCACTATTTAAAGCAGCCCCTGACAATACGCGCTTTGATCGTATACCACAGCGCATCTCTATGATCATGAAAATCTGGTTAGCCCAGTACAGGCACCCCAGGTATATGCTAGCCGGAATCCTGCATATACTTGTGTTTTTTGGTTTCTTGACACTTGTTATCAGAACGCTATCTTTAGTTTTCATTGGATTCTGGCCTGAATTTGGAATCCCCGGCTTTACTACCGGACCATACGTTGTGGTAAAAGACTATGCTGCAACAATTGTCTTGATATCCTGCATTATCCTGGCAATAAGACGAGGTATTTTTACTCCGGAAAGATACAAAGTGCCTGAAAAATACGGCAAGGATCATACGGGTGAAGCTATTTTTGTTTTGTGTGTGATCTCTGTAATGATGATAACGGAAAGTCTTTTTGAAGCCACTCTGATCGCGGCTGAAATGCAACAGGGAGGTCACGTAACTTATGCAGCTCCGCTGACTCTGGTTTGGATACTTGCAAATATGTTTGCCGGTACATCAATGCCTGCCTTGCAGGAATTACATGTCAGTTCATACCTCATTCACCACGTCGTTTTCCTATTCTTTGCTTGTTTTCTGCCCTTCGGAAAACACTTCCACGTTTTTACTTCATTGTTCAATGTGTTCTTCATGAGAATCGACACAGGCAACATCAAACCTGTTCGATACGGCGTTGCAGAAGATAAACTGGATGAACTTGAATCCTTTGGAGTCAAGAAGCTGGAAGACTTTACCTGGAAACACCAGCTGGACTTTTATACCTGTGCGGACTGTGGCAGATGCTCTGATCACTGTCCTGCCAATGCCGTCGGAAGACCACTATCACCAAGATTTATCAGTATTAAGGGAAGAGACGCCATCTTCAAGAACTATCCAATCTTCGGCAAAGGACCCGAAAGCGGTCTATTGATGGAAGGTGTATATGAAGAAGATGAGGTTTGGTCTTGTACTACCTGCGGTGCCTGTGAAGAGGAATGTCCGCTCGGTATCGAATATATCGATAAAATCGTTGATTTGAGAAGAGGTATGGTCGACGAGGGCATGGTTCCACAATCGTTGCAAAAACCAATGAAAGCCTTGGAAAAACGTGGAAATCCATGGGGTAAGATGGAGAAAAAGCGTCTGGAATGGGCCAATGACAAAGAATTTAAAGCTGAATGTGAAGTGAAGTCCCTGGAAAAGGGCGGTGAAGCCGAAACCCTATATTTTGTGGACAGTATCACTTCATTTGATGAACGCATGCAGGAAATTGCCAGGGCTACGTCCAAGGTACTTACCGCCGCCGAGGTGGATTTTGGTTCTTTGGGCAAGCTCGAAAAGGACTCTGGAAATGAAGTGAAACGTTTTGGAGAAGAGATGCTGTATCAAGATCTGAAAGATAACAATACGGACGCAATCCTGGAAAGCGGTTGCAAGAATATCATCACTTCAGATCCACATGCCTACAATGTGCTCAAAAACGAATACAGTGAATTACCGCCAGTTGAGCATATTACCCAAACAGTCGATCAAAAGATCAAAGAAGGTAAACTTCAATTAAAGCCCTTGGAAGAAGAAGGCAAAGTATACACTTACCACGATCCTTGTTACCTGGGACGTCACAATGAAATTTATGATGCTCCAAGAAACGCACTTGATGCTATCCCAGGAATGAACAGGGTAGACATGCTTAAGTGCAAGGATCGCTCATTCTGTTGCGGTGGCGGCGGATTAATGCTCTTTTACGAACCGGAAGAGGAAACTCGCATGGGTGTATTAAGAGTAGATATGGCAAAGAAAGCAGGTGCTAACGTTATTGTGACTGCCTGTCCGTTCTGTCTTGTCAACATGGAGGACGCCATCAAAGTTGCCGGCATGGAAGGCGAAATGGAAGCTATCGATTTTTCCGAATTGATGGCTCGTCAACTTAAATCATAACGGCTTCAAACGGGATTTTTACGGTTGAAGACACATGGATTGCCTTCTGCCGTAAACCTTAACAGGAGAATTTTTGATGACCCTTCGGGGTTATAACAATCATTAGCTTGAAAGCTAGTATATCGGAGGATTTATATGGAGATTTTGGTCTGTGTCAAGCGAGTCCCGGATAATGAAGAGAACGAAATTGAACTCAACGGTGAAGGAAACGACATTGAAAGAGACGATTTAGTTTATTCTGTAAACGAATGGGACAACTATGCTGTTGAAGAAGCGATCCAAATGGTAGATGAGCATGGTGGATCAGTTACTGTTGTCACCGTAGGTGATGAAGAATCTGAAGAAGTTCTAAGAAGAGAAATGGCCATGGGTGCTGAAAAAGGTATCCTGGTTTCCGATGATGCTTTGGAAAACTCTGATGGTAAAGGAATTGCCGCAGTATTAAAAGCAGTTGTCGAAAAAGGAAACTACGATCTAATTATGACCGGAGCCCAGGCAGATGCCGGAGCAGCCGAAGTTGGAGGTTTTCTTGCTGCAATGCTCGATTTGCCGTATGCCTCACTGGTTAATGAGATTAACGTAGTTGATGATAAAACCCTTAAAGTTGGACGCGAAGTAGAGGGAGGTGACCAGGAAATGAATGAAATTTCATTGCCTTGTGTTGTCTCCATCCAAACCGGAATTAATGAGCCTCGCTATGTTGGAATTCGTGGAATTCGAAAAGTAGCCTCTGTTGAAATTCCCACTTTCTCCGCATCTGATCTGGGAATCGGCTCTGACGCAGCTGGTGAAGCAGCAGCCAAAGTTAAAAAGATCGATTACTTCCTGCCTGATATGGGCGACGGTGCAGAAATGCTTGAAGGAAGTACAGATGAAATCGCAGAGAAACTGATTGAAATGTTAAAAGCTAAAGGAGGGCTACAATAATGGCAAAAATATTCGCGTATATTGTACACAAGGACGGCGTAGCAGATGATTCAGCTCTGGAACTAATCACAGCTGCAAAAAAGATTGATGGTAGTGCCGAAGTTACTGCTTTAGTGACAGGATCCGGTGCGGATCTGGACAAAGTGTGTAATGAAATGGCCGAATCCTATAAGGAAGTTTATAAACTTGACAATGAAGCCATGGCTTATCCAAATGCAGAAGTCATTCGAAAAGCACTGGTGAACATACTTCCGGCTGATTCCATTATTATAATCCCTCACAATACCTTTGGAATGGATTTGGGACCAGGTTTGTCCATTAAACTGGATTCGACTTATGTCTCAGACCTCGTTGATATTGAAGGAATGGACGGATCAAACCTCAAAGTTGTCAGACAAGAGTTCGGTGGACAAGTTAGCACCCACGTAACATGCGATATCGCATCAGGTGCTGTCATCACCGTTCGACCCGGTCCTTTTGCACCGGATGAAAGTAAGGGCGCAGGTGGTCAGGTTGTTGACAAGTCCGGTGACATGGGTGACATTTCAGCAAAACGAAAATATCTGGAAACCGTCGTTCAGGAAGCTGGTGATGTGGATATTACCAAATCTGAAATTCTGGTATCTGTTGGTCGCGGTATTGAAGATGAAGAAAACATCGAAGTGGCAGAAGAACTTGCTGAAGCCATGGGAGCTGATGTGGCTTGCTCAAGGCCAATTGTCGATGCAAAATGGTTGGATAAATCACGACAGGTTGGAACTTCCGGGCAAACTGTAAAGCCCAAGGTTTACCTGGCTATGGGTATCAGTGGATCTTTCCAGCACCTCGGCGGAATCAAGGGGTCTCCCTTTCTGGTTGCAGTAAATAAAAATCCAAAAGCACCGATCTTCCAGGTGGCTGATGTTGGCATTGTCGCTGATATTCTTGAGTTTATGCCTGAACTTACAGAGAAGATTAACGATTCCAAATAGTTAATTCTATTTGAAAGATGTTAAAAGGCCGTTTATCACACGTGGTAAACGGCCTTTTTTTTGGTATTAACTTAAGATTAGTATAGCTTCTTTTCAAAGACAATTTCAGGCATTCAACAAACTTTTTGTTTCCAAAGCGATTTTTAATTCTTCGTTAGTCGGAATGAGCAATACTTTCACTTTGGAATCATCAGATTGCAATTCCCTGCATTCCGATTTTCGCTCCTCGTTTTTTGCCTGGTTAATAGAAATCCCCAGATGCTCCAAACCTTGACACACTTGGTTTCGAATGGGCGCTGAATGTTCACCAATTCCTGCAGTAAAAACAATAGCGTCAAGTTTACCTAGAATTGCCATGTAACTGCCCAAATACTTTTTAATTCTATAACAGTACATATCAACCGCCAATTGGGCCTGTTGATCACCACTATCACAGGCAGCCATAATTTCCCGCATATCGTTACGCTCACAGATACCTTTTAAACCGCTTTTCTTGTTGAGAATCTGGTCAACCTCGTCGATGTTAACATCCGAATTCTTGCAAATATAAAAAGGTATTGCGGGATCTATATCTCCGGAGCGGGTTCCCATAATCAATCCCTCCAGAGGTGTCATGCCCATGGATGTATCTACGCTTTTTCCCTTCTTAATAGCCGTAATGCTGCCACCATTTCCCAAATGGACCGTAATCAGGTTCAGGGATGCAAGATCCCGATTCATTATCTCAGCGGCCTTTTCAGCAACATATTGATGAGATGTTCCATGAAAGCCATATCGCCTGATCTTCAGCTTGGAATAGAAGTCATAAGGCAGGGCGTAAAGATAGGCTTGTTGTGGTATAGTATGGTGAAATGCGGTATCAAATACTGCCACCTGTTTTGCCGAACCAAACACTTCCCTGGCTACTTCTATACCAACAATATTTGCGGGATTATGGAGCGGTGCCAGCATACTATTCTCTTTGATAGCGTTTAACACTTCATCATCGATCAAAGCAGGCGTTTTAAAATCTTCTCCACCATGCACAACCCTGTGTCCCACAGCCTCAACATCGCTTTTGTCTTTAAGGACTCCAACAATTGAATCTGTAAGCAATTCAACCACCCTGTTCATACCTGTTTTATGATCAGGTATTTGCTCTTCATAACTGTTTTTTTTGATTTCCGGAGTATGAATCTCATATGTTATCTGACTGTTTTCTTCACCAATCTTTTCAACAATGCCACTGGCAAGCACTTTCTTTTCAGTAATCAAAAAGAGCTGAAACTTGATCGATGAGCTGCCACTGTTTAAAACAAATACTTTCATTATTTACCTTAGTCTGCTTGAGCTTGAATTGCTGTAATTGCGACAGTGTTCACAATATCCGTCACTGTACATCCCCTGCTTAAATCGTTAACCGGTCTTTTCAATCCCTGCATAACCGGTCCAACGGCTACTGCTTTAGCGCTCCTTTGTACAGCTTTGTAAGTGTTGTTACCGGTATTGAGATCGGGAAATATCAGGACGGTCGCTTTTCCTGCCACTTTGCTGTCCGGCAATTTTGTTTTTGCCACCACAGCATCAACAGCTGCATCATATTGGATGGGGCCTTCCAGGGGAAGGTCAGGTGCCATTTTTTTAGCAATGTCTACAGCTGCCCGCACCTTATCAACATCGTCACCAACACCGGAGGTACCCGTTGAATATGAAAGCATGGCCACAATCGGCTCAACTCCAAAAATCTTTGCTGTTTCTGCAGATTTAACGGCAATTTCAGCCAATTGTTCTGAAGTCGGATTTGGGTTTACCGCACAATCGCCGTAAACCAGAACCTTGTCCTCCAGACACATGAAAAAAACGCTGGACATTCTGGAAGATCCTGCTTTGGTTTTGATGATTTCAAAAGCCGGCCGCACTGTATTTCGCGTCGAATGCACAGCTCCGGAAACCATGCCGTCTGCATGTCCTTTATAGACCATCATGGTTCCGAAATGATTAAGACTGGACATGACGTCTTTGGCATTGTCCTGGGTGATACCCTTATGTTTCCTAAGTTGGTAATAGGTGTTGGTATAATCTTCAAAATGGGGAGATTTAAGAGGTTCGACTATATTAGGATTTTTTATATTCAGACCCAACTGCGAAATCTTATCAACAATTATCTCTTTTGAACCCAATAAGGTCACG
>JAKSDL010000415.1 GCA_022360105.1 Pseudomonadota bacterium | reverse complement strand
CCGCCCTGGCAGAACAGTATTTAAAAATACCGTGTTCAGTGATGTCCCCCAATCCTTTGCGATTGGATATGCTGGCCGGTCTGATTGAAGATTTCAAGGTAGACAAGGTGGTAGATCTTACCTGGCAGGCTTGTCATACCTACAACATTGAATCCCATACCGTGGAGAAGTTCATTCGCGAGCGTTTCAACCTGCCAACCCTGCATCTTGAGACCGACTATTCCGAATCCGATAGTGAGCAGCTTAGAACCCGCATCGAAGCCTTTCTGGAGATATCATAATCAAACTCTGCCAAAACCGGTCGCAGAACGCCGGTTTTGGATCGGCAACTCGCTAATTCATCTTCAGCCAGGCTTTGCAATTTTTCCAGCCTTATCTTCCGCAAGAATAAGATCTTTACAGATTAGCCGGTTCTATTCCTGAAAACATGGCTATTTTAATCCTCACTCCATTTCAGCCTTGGCTGTTTTGAAATTGAGGTTAAAACAACCATGTCTTTTTTTGGTTTCACCATGTAGTTAACTCAACTTTCCCGGTTGAAAGTGGGGTTCGGTAAATCAACCAATAGGCATCGGTTGTGGCCCTAAGTTAGGATATCGAAGCGTAGTTTACATGATAGTGTCGATCTGATGATTGATCCAATATGATTGGCTGCAGGTTAGATAAAAAATAGCAGGTAAACTACCAGATTTTGAAATCAGCTGGATTGACACTTAACACAACTATTTCATACCATCTGAAAACGATGAATTGTCCAGGCGTTGCCATTCATCGAATTAACCATTTGGATTAATAATCGTTTCTTCACTGATGGTCAGATCTTATTTACGTTCTCCAAAGAAGCACTTTATAAGCTGGTATATTTATTATCTGCCACTGATACTGATTTCCTTGTTTCCAGCTACACAGGGCTATGGTATCGATAATCCGGAATGCATAGCGCCTGTAAAACCAGGGGGAGGACTGGATTTGGCCTGTCAACTGCTGTCACGTTCCTTGTATCAATCCCGGTTAATCGATACACCGACAAAAATAAGGTATATGCCCGGGGGAATAGGAGCTCTGGCTTACAACTACATTGCAGGGGTAAATCGCAAGGCTGCAAACACCGTTGTTGCTTTTAGTACCGGGTCAGCTTTGAATATTGCCCAAAAGAAGTTTGGAAAATATGATGAAACTGCAGTTCGCTGGTTAGGAGCCCTGGCTACAGATTTCGGAATTATCGCCGTGAGAAACGATTCTGCTTGGAACACCCTGGATGACCTGGTAACAACCCTCAAAAAAGACCCCGGTGCTATTGTTTTTGGTGCCGGAGGCTCCATCGGCAGTCAGGACTGGATGAAATCTGCCCTGTTACTAAAAGATGCGGGAATAAATCCCAAGCGTATTCGTTACGTGGCTTACGAAGGTGGTGGAGAGGCTATCAATGCCTTGTTAAACAATCATATTCAGGTGTTTCCGGGTGATCTGGCGGAAAGTTCCCAACATATCAGGTCCGGTAAGATCAAGGTACTGGCAGTATTCTCGGAAAATCGTATTGTGGGGGGGTATAACAACATCCCCACCGCTAAAGAACAGGGATACCCAGTGGTCTGGACGATCTGGAGGGGATTCTACCTACCACCGGAAACATCGGACGATGACTATCTTTGGTGGGAAAACACCCTGAGACGATTGGCTGCAACCAAAGAGTTTAAAAAAATAAGAAAGGAACTGGGCTTTTTCCCGTTTACGTTAATAGGAAAAGAGTTCGATGATTTCGTGAAAAACAGTGTTCGTGAACTTCGATCACTGGCAATTGAATTTGAACTGATAAAATGAAAGCAAAGCTGTTTGCAGGGGCCTTATCCTTATTGGGGGCCGGTCTTTTTATAGTCTCACTTCAGATTGAAACCCCTTTTTCCTACGATCCCCTGGGTCCCAAACCATTTCCCATGGCTGTAAGCATAGGTCTGTTGACCCTGCCTTTGTTGATTATCTTCATCCCTCAGCCACAGGTAGTGCACGTCAAAATCCAATCCAGGGTGGTGAAGCTGGTTTTGATTTTATTTTTCTACCTGTTGTCCTTTGAATTCCTGGGATTTATGCTCTCCACAACCATATCAGGCTACTTCATAGCTCGAATAATAGGCAGCAGTCGTATGCAAGGGTTATTAACAGGTCTGATCATTTCGATACTCTTTTATGGAATTTTTCGTCTCTGGTTAGACGCTCGCCTGCCTTTGGGGCAAATCTACAATGTAGTAGGGGCATAATGAATCTGCTGAACAGTCTTTGGCAGGGGTTTGGTGGATTATTCAATCCGACAAACCTGATGATGTTGTTTACAGGCTGCCTGAGTGGTTTGCTGGTAGGAGCGTTACCTGGGATCAGCGCAGTTAACGGGATCGCGTTGATGCTGCCGTTGATTTATGCATTCAACCTTTCTCCGGAAAGTGCGCTCATTCTCTTGGCCGGAATTTACTACGGTTCGGAATATGGTAGCAATCTTTCCAGTATTTTATTGAATATACCGGGAAAAAGCATTCACCTGACCAACCTGGATGGCTCCCCTATGGCTCAAAAAGGTTTGGCCGGCAAAGCATTGATTCTTTCCGGGTTTGCCTCGTTTTCAGGATGTATGCTGGCCGTGATCGGACTTACCATCTGTAAACCGTTATTGAAAAATGTCGTATCCGGTTTCGGTCCGTCCGAATACGTAGCTATTATTATGTTTGTGTTTTTTCTTGTTTTAGTTATGTTCGGAACTTCCCTGGTTAAAAACCTGGTAGGACTATGCCTGGGCCTGACTCTGGCTATTGTTGGGCTGGATTCAGCCACCGGGGTCCTACGTTTTGCTTTTGACACTCCTGAACTTTATGACGGCATCGATTTTATCATTGTAGTGATAGGCCTGTTCACGCTGGGAGATGCATTGCTGATTATCGAAAACACCTATGCTCCAAGACAACTGGTTAAAAAAGTAATAGTTTCTTTTCAGACGGCGCTGGAAGGATGGCAGTATCGTTGGACCTTTTTACGTTGCTCCCTGGTAGGTTTTGTGATTGGAAGTCTCCCCGGTACGGGTACGTCGGTAGCCGGTGTTACGGCGTACCGCTTGGAAAAGGAATTGAAAAACAAAATGCAGACTTTTGGCAAAGGCGATGAAAGAGGCGTGATAGCTTCGGAATCTGCCGGAAGTGCCGCTTCAGTTAGTGCATTCATTCCATTGCTGGTACTGGGAATTCCGGGCAGCGCCACAACAGCAGTGTTACTGGGAGCGATGTTGATGATGAACCTTAATCCCGGTCCCATGTTCTATATCCAGCAGTCAGATCTGATCTGGATTCTGGTGGCATCAATGTATATTGGCAACCTGTTGCTTTTTGCCCTGCATATCATAACCATTCGCTTTTTTTCCAGAATTGTTCTGATTCCCTACTGGATTTTGATACCTTTTATTGTGGTTGTCGCCTTTGTCGGTGTGTATGCCATACAACAAAGCATGCTGTCTCTTTTTATTATGCTGGTGCTTGGTCTGGTTTCCTACCTGCTGCGAAAGCTGGACTATTCATTGGTGCCCGTGATCCTTGGTTACATCCTGGGAGGACCTCTGGAAGTACAGTTACGAAGAGCCCTGGCTATCAGTGGAGGCGAAATTGGTATTTTGTATCAAGGAGGTGTGAATCTGGTTTTATGGGGCTGTATTGTTATATTGGTTTTATTTAAACTGTGTAACAGTCTCAGGCTACTGGCAGATCGCTGAAGGTTGATTTATTCTGTAAGTTTATACTTTCGTTCCGGCCGGCCCTTGGTGCCGTAATCCAGGGTGACCTCCAGAAAACCGGTTCCCGTGAGATACTCCAGGTATTTTCTGGCAGTGGTTCTGCTGATACCCACACGTTTTCCCATTTCCTCTGCAGCTATAGACACGGTTTCCTTGTTCTTGAATATTTCGGTAATGGTTTTCAGCGTCACCGGATCGATGCCTTTGGGGGTCTCTTCTCCGGATCCGGGAAGCGTTTTTTCCGGTTTTCTAAAAAAACGATTGGCGTCTTCCTGGGTCATATTGTCAAGCCGGTTCAGTTGCTGGCGGTGATTACGATAACTGGTGAGGGATTCTTCAAACCGGTTGAAGAATACGGGTTTAATCATATAATCAAAAGCTCCCCCGTGCAGAGCGTTGTGGAGCATTTCAACTTCCTTTGCCGCGGTGATCAAAATGACATCAACAGGATTATTATGCGAGCGAATCTCTTTTAAATAATCCATGCCACTACTCTCCGGGAAATAGATATCCAGCAAAATCAGATCAGGTTGTAATGTGGATAACAGTAACCTCGCATCTTCAATGGTATTGGCCACGCCCGTTACCTTGAATCCTTCCAGCTTTTCCACAAAGGCCTGGTGGGTCTTTGATATTTTGTGGTTATCTTCCACAATCAGTACTTCAATTAAATCCATCTCTCTTATCCGTTTTTGGGAATTACAAACTCAAAACGAGCACCGCCTAGGTCTGCCTGATCAAAGTAGATCTCACCTCCAAGGGTATCCACTGATTTTTTTGCCAGGTATAAACCATAACCCCGCTTGGAACCTTTTTTGGTTGAAATCCCTTTTTCAAATATCTTCCCGGCCAAATCGGGGCCGATGCCCGGGCCTGAATCTTCAATTTCAAAAATCAAATCGTTGCCAAAATCCGACATTGACAGCGTTACCGAGTGTGGCTTACTTGTTTGCAGTGCCGCGTCGATAGCATTTTGAAGCAGATTTCCCAAAATAGTGACCAGTTTGTGACGATCCAAGGTATCGGGAATATCAATCATGCGACTTTCGGAATCAATTTTAAACTCAACCTTCTGTTCATGGGCATACATGAATTTCCCAATGATTAGGGAAGAAAGGGTGCGATCCGGAACGTTTTCAGTGAGAAAGCGTACTAATTCCCTGTGCGCCTGGGTTTCCTCAGCGATGTAGTTGAGGACGTCATCATAAGCGCCTATCTGGATCATGCCGACAATTGTGTGCAGGCTGTTGGAATACTCATGGGTCTGTGACCGGAGCATTTCGGAATAGGTCTGAACCTGCGAAAGCTCACGGGCGATCAGGTCTATTTCCCGACGTTCCCGAAAACTTACTACCAGTCCGCGACTGTCTTCCACCGGTTCAGCGTTAACAATAACCGCCACACCATTTACCACGCATTCCTTATCATGAATGCGGCTACTGGATTCCAGAAGCTGTTCTGTTTCCAGAAACGGAAAGTAATTCGAAAGCGGCATCCCTTTTAGATCTTCCTTGTCATCCAAATTCAGGGTTTTTAGTGCGGCCTCGTTGGCAAGGGTGATTTGACCGACGACGTCTGCGGCTATCACACCTTCATGAATCGATTCAATCAAGGCCGATCGTTCATTAAACAGATAAGCGATTTCCGAAGGTTCCAGGCCAAAAATAGCTTTTTTCACTCCCCTGGCGATCAGTATGGCTGCAATCAATCCCAGGGTTAAGAAAACAAAAATAAAGAAGATGGTTTTTTCCAGGTATTGTTTGGTCACCTGCTGCAGGTCTTCAATAGGAAATCCAACCGTAACCATGCCAATAATATCATATGTTTCATTGATAATAGGGGCAGATCCAAGAATATACCCGGTTTTTTCCTCCATCGATCGCTTGGAATAGGCTCGGCCGTATTCCAGGGCTCTTACAGCCAGGTTGTCATCTATTTCATTTCCAACCTTTGCAGCATCCGGATGTGCCAGAATGCCACCCTGGGTATCAGTGACAATAACAAATTTTGTTTCGGTGGCGTTGCGAATAAATTTGGAAAGGGATGTTGAGGTGTTGAGCTGTGCTCCGTTTTCAATAAACGTCTGTAACTCCGGCATCAGTGCTACATGCTTTGCTGCCTGTATCACTCGTTTTTCAGACTGACTTTCCGCGATCTCGAACATCATTCCGGAGAAGATACTGCCTACCGATATCAGCAAAATCAGTACAAGCAGCATAACAATAGCAGTTACGGTATCCAATAATCGCTTTGGTCGTGCCCGATCCAGTGCTTCCAAAATCAGATTCGCCATCATACATGCTTTCCGGTGACAAAAGTTTCAAAAGTCCCATTAAATAACAATAAGCCCTTTACCCTCAAAAGATTTACATAAGATTTTGAAAACTGCATAGTGTTAACGAAACCAAATTTACGACGTAGGGATCAGGCTTGCGTTTTTGCGTTAGAATCAATTTAACGCAAAAACGCAAGCCTGATCCCTGGATAAATCTACAAATGGAGAGAACGTTATGTACCATAAAATAATTGCTTCAGTATCTGTGCTGGCGATGTCTATGCTGATGACAATAGCAGCCGTGGCAGAAACCTATCCAAGTCGACCGATCACAATGGTTGTAGGCTTTGGTATTGGAGGAAGTGCTGATCGTATGACTCGATCCACAGTCACTTTTCTGTCAGATGCCTTGGAAGTTCCCGTTAAGGTTGTAAACAAGAAAGGCGCGGGTACCATGTTGGCTAACAATTACCTTCTGCGAAGACCAGCCGACGGATACACCGTCCTGGGGTCAACCTTCAGTCCCTATATGTCGGTAAGTATCTTAATGAGTGGCGCTAAATACAGTATCAACGATTTTGCTTTTATTAACGCCCAATGGTTTGATCGTGATATCGTTGCCGTGCATAAGGACTCCCCATACAAGTCACTTCCGGAGCTTGTAAAAGCCATCAAAAACAATCCAAAGAAAATCAGTTGTGCTGTGGTTCAGGGCTCCAGCGGTCATTTGATGTCAGCTTTACTATTAAAAGAATACGGTGTTCCCCAGGAAAACATGAATCTGGTAACCTACCAGAGCGGTGGAAAAGCTCGTTCAGCCATTGCCGGAAACCAGGTTAGTTTCATCATCATTGGTAACGAAGGGAGTATGGGAATCAAGGAGTTTTTAAGGCCCCTGGCTTTCGTTGATTCCAAAGGAAGCAAAAAATGGAACGCACCTGCAGTAAATGATGCCTTAAAACCTTTGGGATATGAAGTTCCGCTGCTGAGCGGTTCCATTAGAGGTTTTGCGGTATCCAGAAAATTCAAGGAGCAGTATCCGGAACGATTCGACAAGCTGGTTCAGGCTTTCAAAACCACTTTGACCAACAAAGATGTCAAGAAGTTCTTGAAGCGTGTGAATATCGGCCATGAATGGACAGGGCCTGATGAAATTGACCGTCTGATGAAGGAAAACCACGCTGCTTACGTCAAATATAAGGATCTTTTAAATTAACTCATTCCTATTTTTTGATCCTGCTGGTTTGCCTGTCAGGATCAATTCTCAAAAAGAGGTAACGTTGAACAAGATACGACAAAACGCTGCCGATCTAATACTGGTTTTTTCGATCGCTGTTATCATTATTTGGTACATGATGGATGCGTATGCTGCTTCATCAAAAGTTGCCAATTTATTGTTGATTGTGCCGATAGGCGTGATCTCCTTGGGATTTCTATTCGCCATCGCAATCCGGATTCTGCCCGGATTTCATAAACCGGAGGAAGGTGATTCATCAACTGAATCCAAAAAAGAGGAGCAGACACGAGAAAACGGGAAAAAAATATTTCTGGCCATGGCATTACTGGCTTTGTATGTGTTGATTATCCCAACCATCGGGTTTGATATCGCCACGTTTCTATTTATTGGGGTCATGATGTTCGTTCAGGGAGAACGCAAATGGGCCTGGTTGATTGTCTTTCCTTTGATCTTTTCATTTTTAGTTTCTCAGTTCTTCAGTGCCATGATCCCATATCCTATGCCAATGGCAATTCAGCAGGAATGGATCACGGGTTTGATCTAGGGAGTAAACATTATGCTGGAAATACATTCAATTCTGTCTGCCCTTAACATGTTATTCGGGTCTTTTGACCCATGGATGGTGGTTATTCCGGGAATTATAATCGGCCTGTTTTTTGGCGCCACACCCGGTCTGCAAATATCCATGGCCATGGCAATTTTTCTGCCCATTACCCTTTACATGGATTTTGTGAAAGCCATGCTGTTTTTAACCGGTATCTTCACCGGCGGTTCATTTGGTGGGGGAGTGACGGCTATTTTGATGAATATCCCCGGTACGTCTTCCTGTATTGCCACCACGTTCGACGGCTACCCTATGGCTTGCCAGGGCAGACATAATGAAGCATTAGGTTATGCCTTGGGAGGCTCCACCATTGGCTGCGCCATTGGATACATCATTCTCTTTTTTCTGATCCAGCCCATATCGATCATGGTTCTCAAACTTGGACCGACCGAAATGTTTGTGATTGCGCTTTGGGGAATTACTTTGATCGCCGGTTTAAGAGGTGGTTATATGCTGAAGGGAATCGTCAGTGGATTGGTGGGCTTGATGCTGGGAACCATAGGGTTTTCGGAATTGGGTATTGCCAGGGGAACGATGGGAATAGAAGTGCTATTGGATGGTATTCCTGTGGTACCTGCCATGATGGGGATGTTTGCAGCATCCGAATTGTTTAACCTGATGAATAAAAAATTCCTGGTAGACAGCTCGGAACAGCGCAAAGTAAGCATTCGTAAAATCGCTAGTGGGATGAAAGACGTTATCAATTATCCATTTATTATTTTCAGAGGCTCCCTGGTCGGAATGTTTATTGGTGCGGTTCCGGGAGTGGGATCATCTGTTTCCAATCTGGTGTCCTACATGGAAACCAAACGAAGAGCCAAGGATGCGGATACCTTCGGGAAAGGGAATCCAAAAGGCGTGATTGCAGCAGAATCTGCAAACAGTTCTTCGGAAGCAGGGTCCATGGCAACGCTGCTTGCCCTGGGTATTCCCGGTGGTGGTGCAACGGCTGTGATGCTGGCGGTTTTTATGATGCACAATATTACCGGTGGACCGACTTTTATCCGCGATCAAACAGATATCGTCTACGCGATTATCTTCGCTAATTTCGGACAGGTCATACTTCTGCTTTTCATGGGGGTCCTGTTGCTGCCAATCCTGGCTTCAGTGGTCAAAGTTCCCATCAGGATTTTAGTCCCTTCAGTGATGTCTTTGGCTGTGTTTGGAGCCTATGGATTGACAGGAAATCTTTCCGGCCCTGTCACCGTGGTGGTGGCTGCCATTGTTGGCTGGATTCTTAAAAAATATGATTATTCCGTACCAGGCATGGTGATCGGATTGTTGCTGGGGAAAATGGCTGAAAGCGAACTGCTGCACAGTTACCAGGTCAGTGGTGGCCAAATCGGTTATCTGCTTGGCAGACCCATCACCATTTTTATTGCATTGCTGCTGGTTTTATCCCTGGCCTATACGCCCGTGAAGCAATATATTGTCCAGAGAAAGAATCGAACGCTTTGATCCGGTTGACTGCCTCGTAGCAGTTCCCTTGAAAGCACTCCCTCTCAGCGAAGGTTTACAGTAAATAAACGCGATTGCCATAACGCTCCTCCCAATCCTTCGCAACTCGCTTGTTGATTCGACTTAAGATGTGGCTGGTCAGATTCTTTACCCGCACCCGGGAAAATAGCAAAAATCATATATTATCGGTAATGAACTGAAGATTATGTTCTTTTTCCCTGGCGGACCAGCCTGCAAAACGATCTCGTCTTTCGCAAAAAAACCTGCCT
>JAKSDL010000521.1 GCA_022360105.1 Pseudomonadota bacterium | reverse complement strand
TGGGAAAGCGGTCCGCAAAGATTTAAAAAAACACCCCGTTGATCAAAATCCCGGTTGATCTTAAAAAGGCTGAACAGAGGACTGGTATCCATTTTAACTCGGTTTTTCAATAAGGTTTAACTTCAGAATTTCAAGGTCTTCCTGGAATTCTTCACCATATTCCAAGGCACTTTCATCTTCCCGATCGTATATCCAGTTCAAGGTGATGTTTTTTCCTTCTTTCACGGCCTCTTCCAACCGATCGAACAAATCCATTAATACTTTGGAGGAACTGCTGTTAAAATACACAATTTCCATATTGACAATCACTTGTTGGTCATTCAGTTGGTTCAAATACTTCTCCAACCAGTCGAAAACCGGTGAATAAAACTCGGCAGTGTTTTCAGGATAGGTTTCGCCATGTATTTCCAGGATATTTGTACCTGCATCAAAGGAAATAGTTGGCGTGTATTTGGTCGCTTCAATAATCAGGTTTTCCATATTTACCATTTGGTATTATTCGGGTTTTTCAAAGTGGTTGTGTCTGGGATTGGTTCTTCACTTAATTGTTATTGTTTATAAATTACTAATTGTATTATACGCTAACACCTTTTGAGGTCAATAAGGAAGGTTGCTCTGGTCAGTGTGGGGCCGGGAGCGGAGGAGAGCAGTTTATCTCCCGGACTCTCTGATTTTGGTAGACGATATGTCACAATGGAAATGAAATATCTTGGTTTCAAATGTTTCGGAACCATTCAGAAGATTTGACGGGTCGTGGTATACGCCATCACTAAGTCGTCCAACAAATATCACTTTCATGTTAGAGATTCTTTTCAACTCGGCATCATCCACTTTTTTGTTTTCATCCAGCCACCTTTTTGCTGTATCGTATCCCATCACCCAATAAGGATCGAATTGAGCCAATTGGTCTCTTTTCTGACTAAACAACGGCGCATCGGATACCAGAAGATCAGCATAGCCGGTAAATTGTTTAACCAGTCTATCCATATGATTTTTATCATAAGGAGGTTTTTGATAGCGTGATCGGCTGATCTCAAATACCATCTTGAATCCATGGCTAATTAGCAAATCAGTCAGTCCCTTGTGACCATCGTGCAGCGGGTTAAAAGAACCCGGATACACTGCCAGATTTTTGAAGTCAGCCAGTGTTGTCAGTGGCTGTGCCTGACCTGATTTATCATAAAGCTTCATCTTTCCTTTTCGAGGTAATGTATGATTTGTTTAAGGATTTTCCGGGTGACATAATTATCCTGATCTGCTCGATTTTCTCCTTCAACTTCTATTAACTGCCGAACGATGATTTGTTGTTTGTGGCACAATGCAAGATAACCACGGTTTTCACCCCTGCGCTCTCTATCTGTTGACAATGCGCAGGTGAAAGCAAGGCAAATATCAGCTTCTGAAGAAAGATCCAGCCGAGTGGCCAGAAGATTTGCCGTTTCCTGTGACACGAATGGACCGGAAATGGGCTTCTCAAGAAATGACTCGAATGATTCCTTGCTGTATAACATTCTGCCCTCTGTCAGTACTTTGCTGGCACCAGGAATTTTAAATAATTCAAATAATCCAACTCCTCCGCCGGCGGCAATAAATGCCAGTTTAACTTCATTCTTGTGTAATTTGTTCAACAGTTCAGCAACAGTATATGTCATGGCTTGCATCTATTTTATTAATTTCAGTTGTTTCAACCATACTTCTTTTTCCTGAGATTCAAAACGTTTATTGGTTCTTCCAGCAAACGCATGGCAATGTCAAGCTGGCTTTCCAGCGACAGATCTGAGATCCCTTCATTTTTATACCAGCTTTTTACGGTTTCTCGAATACCAGGGATACCGACACCTCGAAAAGTTATGACATGCTTCAAATAGTTTTCCCACCACTCTTTTTTGTCTGTTAGCGCCTGGTCTTGCATCAGGTGCTGAAGAGATGCTAGGAGTTCGTCTGTTTTCATGGAATCAGTCTCGGCAAGCAAAGGTTATTGCGCCAGATCACCCAAGCTTAATCGGTTCAACGAGCTCCGGATGTTCAAAGAACTCTATTTGACGGAATTTCGGCTTGCGATCTAATATGATACTTTGTGCATCTGCATTTTAGCTACCTAACTATCACCCTTTGAATTTGAGATAACTGCATGGCCAGGTGGAATCCTTTTCAAAAGTCAACGTTGACGGGTCTTTCAAAAACCTGCGGTTGAGCTGCTAAAGTCAGTCCGGTCGGACTGAGTAAACTATTGGCAAGTTTGCCAAAAAACAATGATCCAAATCTATTGGTTGGCTATGACAGCAGCGACGACGCCGGAGTGTATAAAATTTCCGATGATCAGGCATTAGTCACAACCGCTGATTTTATCACTCCACCTGTGGATGACCCCTACGAATTTGGTCAAATCGCTGCAGCCAATGCGATTAGTGATGTATATGCCATGGGCGGGACTCCTTTAGCATGCTTGAATCTGGTCAACTTCCCTCCCGACAAATTGGATGATGACGTCTTGCACCAGATTATTGCCGGGGCACTTTCCAAGATCACTGAAGCAGGAGCTGTTTTAGCCGGTGGTCATTCCGTTGAAAACGATGAACCAAAATTTGGCTTATCGGTTACCGGAATTGTCCACCCCCAAAAATACTGGTCCAATAATAAAGCAAAAGCAGGCGAAAAATTGATTCTTACCAAGGCAATTGGTACCGGTGTATTGCTAAATGCCAATTTGAAGGACCTGGTTTCTGAAAAAGCAATTGGTCGCTGTCTGGATACCATGAAAGAACTTAACAAAAATGCTGCGGAAGTGCTCAAAGCTTTTTCACCAAGTGCTGTGACAGATGTTACGGGATTTGGTCTGGTTGGTCATGGCTACGAAATGGCAACAGGCTCCGGTATAACATTGGAGATATCCATGGATGCCATTCCAATTCTGGATGAAGCCCTGGAAATGTATCAAAAAGGTGTTTCAACCGGGGTTAATGACCAGAATCGATTGCTGACTGATGGACACGTAAGATTCGATATTAATTTACCAGCCTGGCACCAGGAAATAGTATTCGATCCACAAACCAGCGGCGGCCTGCTGATAAGCATAGGAGGGGATCAGGCAGACCAACTTCTGGACAAACTATTACAGGCAGGGGTCTCTGATTCTGCCATTATTGGACAAACAACTGATTTGCAAGGCTCAGATCACATGGTTTTTAGTTAAATTCTTGTTGGTTTAGGTTTTCAAATCCTTCACTTAACAGGTCCTGCCAGTATTGTTCTTATGAAAGAAGAGGTATTCACTGTTGTCAACAAAGATGATCAACCAATTGGGAAAGCTACGAGGAGTGAGGTACATGGCAATCCGGAGCTGATTCATCGGGTATCTCACGTGTTGGTTTTCAATTCCAACGGACAATTGTTCCTCCAGAAAAGAGGACCGCAAAAGGATGTCCAACCTGGAAAATGGGATACTTCCGTTGGAGGGCATGTTGATTTGGGAGAAGATTATCAAGACGCGGCCCTCAGAGAAACCAGGGAGGAATTGGGTTTTGAACCGGTCACGATTGAATTTTTGTACAAGTACCTCCATAGTAACAATTTTGAATCGGAATACGTATCCACATTCTCGTGTGTGTGGGATGGACCGATAATCACCAATCAAGAGGAAATATCGGAAGGACGATTCTGGACAATTAGTGAGATTGAAGGTAGAGCAAAGGAGCAGGTGTTCACACCAAATTTTCTGGATGAACTACAGCGCTATCAACATTTTATCAATGATAACAAGCAGTTGAAAAAATAGATCGGAGCCTGAGATGTTTTCTAAAAAAAATGAAGAAGGTTACAAAACCCCAATGGAAGGTATCCATTACAAAACGCTGTCTTATGGTGATAAAACCTTAATGGCAAAATTCAAGCTGGAAAAGGACAAAGTGCTTCCTGAACACGAGCATCCTCATGAACAAACGGGATTACTGATTTCCGGTCGAATCAATTTAACAATCGGTGGTACGCTTCATGAAGTCCACCCTGGGGATAGCTGGTGTATACCCGGAGGTGTTGAGCACAGGGCGGATATAATTGAGGATTCTGTTGCCGTTGAAGTATTTTCTCCGGTTAGAGAAGACTTCCTGCCATAGTTCAATGCTGTATGTCTTTTTGGCTGAGCCTGCTGATTCCCTCCTTCCAGGCCAGCACAAACCCCACAATCGCAGTAGGAACAATGCTGATGCCATGTGCAATAAAAGCATATGATAACCCTACTGTTGACGGTACTCCAAACAATTCAAGCGATTTCATACACAAAAAATGGTAGGTTCCTATATATCCGGGTGACGAAGGGACCACAACGCTGATGGTGGTTATTACCAACAAAACAAGGGAAGAAACAGCATTAAGACTGTATGTCTCAACAAGATCAAAGGAATAAAACAGAATGTAAAACACGAGCCAATAACAAAACCAAATGACAAGAGAGTAGACAATGACCTTAATATAATCCCTCCTTTTCTTCATACCGTTCAAACCATCGATGAAAGTATAAATTAATTCCTCCAGTTTTTTTGAAATCTTTTGTGGCAGTATATTCAGACCAAAATTCATTAGACTGACAGTCAGTTTGTGCTGTTGTTTCAGTAGAAAGAGAAAAAGAAACAGAGCTGCTACTCCGGCAAACATGATATATCCACTCAGTGTCACCCATTCCGGGAATGGATAGGCAAACACTGCTATGAGCATGATGATCAGCAGGGTCAGAACATCAATAATCCGCTCAATCACCACAGTTGCCAGAACCGAGCTCGTCGGAATACCTTCGTTTCTTCCCACCACATTGGCTCTGAAAATTTCTCCTAAATGGGCAGGAAGTATGGAGTTCCCCATGTATCCAATCAGTGTGGCCGAAAACAACCTGTTTACCCTGATGGTTTTTATTGATTTAAGGAAATATCTCCATCGAACAGACCTGGTCCAATGGGAAAAAAACATAACCAAAGTCGCCGGAATGAAAAACCAATAATTAGCAGTCAGAAACGACTCTTTCATTTTCGTCGGATCAATTTTCCCAAATGCAAGATAAAGAAAAATGATGCTGATGATGATCCCTAAAACAAGTTTTATTGTGTTTCCTGCTTTTTTCTCAGACATAATGGTTTATTAGGATGGATATTCGATTGACCACGAGTGTTTTTGGTGGATTGAAAATGGGGTTGTTTTTCGTTATTGAACCCAAAAATAGTGGCATTATTGTCTGGAGAACGTCAACTTGCTTGGAATCAAAGAGTTGATTGGGAATTATTCAGCCCGAATTGCGGATCATGAACCTGATTTTTCGCTTACAAATCCCAAAAACGCCTGTCCATTAGCAGGGAAGGCATGATGTTGGATTGAGCAGCCAAGATATTAGTGCTGATTGCAGGATTTTCTTTTTTTAGTCCGTTAAGAAGATCTCTGATCAAGTATCTGGAATTGTTAGGTATATCTCTGCAAAACTGGTTTTCTATCAAGGGAGCATTGAGGTGATTTGCGTATTCCCCGATTTGGTCTTTTGCAAGGTGGCACATAGGCCTGATAACCTTGATTTGATTATTGCTGGCCCTGTAAATTGGCGGCATGCCTGCCAGTTTTCCGGAATAAAACATATTTAAAAGTAAGGTTTCATTGAAATCGTCTCTGTTATGTCCCACTGCAATCTTGGAAATCCCATTGTTGACGGCATAGGTATAAAGAACACCCCGCCTTAATCGGGAGCAAATTTGGCACGGGGACTTACCTTCTTTGAGATTCCGTTTCGCCATTTGGTAGGTCTCACAGTCAAGTATCGTGAGGTTGAATCCCTGCTGCTTTATCCATTCTGCAAAGTGACTTGTTTCTGACCCGGGAAAGCCATGATGTACTAAAACAGGTTGCAGGTTAAATTGGAATGGAGCCCGTCTTTGTATTTCGATAAGAAGAGAAAGAAGCACAGTTGAGTCAATACCTCCTGAGACTGCTACCAATATTTTGTCGCCGTCTTCCAACATATCGTAGTCAGCGATTGCATTTACAACTCTGTTGCGAATTTTTGCCACTGAATCTGCCATGAGAATCCTGTAAGAACCTTTGTTTTGTCAGTGTAAAAAAGTTAAATAGAGATTGAGCAGCAAAATTCGTCCATATCAGAAGAAACTGCCTCTTCCTCAGAGGAACTTTCAGTCCAGGCTACTCAATTACAACAGTTGACGGGGGGATTTTATCTCAGTCAGAAGTTATCAACTCCTGTAGAAGTGGCTGAAGACGAGGATATTCCAAAGGTTGGGGTGGCACTTGTGCCGGAACCCAAGGTGATTCCAAAAAAGAATCACTGGCTTAGGATTACAAACCTGAAACTAAACAAGAAGATACCAAAAAAGAAAGGTTCCGATTTTAGATGACAATGATCTCGGCAAGTACTAAAAGTACACGCTTACTGAGTCCCTGCAGATACCGGGTTTCGCAGTCTGGAAGGTGTTGATTTGGCCACGTTGCGAATAACTTTCGGTGTGATGCGGTATCCCTTCCTTTTCATATCAAGCAATTCCCTGTTGACAGCTGCTTCATGACTACCGTTCAGGCAAAAGTGCCTGGCATAGTTATTACACTTTTCGAAAGTGTCCAGATAGATGCCCGTTGCCTGTTCCTGGGCTACCAGCATTCCATTTGCGAACAATCCTAAAACAACTGTGACTAGAGTTACTTTTACAATCTTCATTGAATTCTCCGTTCGTGAATAACTTCCTATATTTTTCTTTATTATCTTCGCTGCTTCTCTTGAATATCTTCTCCGGTTGCAGCCGGTGACGTCCTATTGAGCGTGACCAGCTGAACATGCAGCAGCATAAACCATCTAAGGTTTTTGGAGAAAATGCAAAAAGCACACTATCTTAAAATAAAAACAGAAAAAAAAGCCTTTCTGGAGGAACAATCAGAAACAGTCAAATTTAAGTAACTGAAATAATGCAGATATTAACTCTAATACAAAGCTGTCCGGTTATAAAAATGTTTGAAAGGACCTGTCCTAAATTCAATTTATACATATTTTGAAACAGAAATTTCCTACGTTCGCGACACAATTTTAAATGCAATTTCATTCAGGTTCAAAATGTTAACCTTATGATTTGAAAGATTAAATTTTACCACACTCTTCTGGTTTACCCACATTCGCAACACTGTGAGGAAACATTCGCGACTTTTTCTTTGTCGCTAAAATACCCCATGTTAGTCTCCCATTTAACAAGTGACATAAAAGAATTACCCCACAGAAAGTCGGCCCAACTTTAAAAGATCTGTGGCTGGTAATATATCACTTTGAGCATCAGATATCTCCGTATAACAATTTTTATTATCGCTTTGATTGAAGAATGAGGGAGCCATGGCAAAACTAAAAAAATATCAGCAAGTGGAATTGTACCTGAGTAAATTGTTACAGAGAGGCGACTTTGGACTTAAAGAGCTTGAAGCCCTGAATTACAGAGACATTTGTGATGCAGAAGAACTGGAAGGTATAGGTGACAGGACAGTAAGCAATGTGCTTACAGCCTACAAGATCAAAAAAGGAATACAACTTCCTGAAAAGAGAACCACCAAAAAACAAATGGTTGAAGATTATTTAACCAGACTTTTGGACAGTGGAAGAATCTCACAACGGGAACTTCATCAGCTTAGCTACAATGATTTAAAAGATGTGCAGGAACTGGCTGAAGTGGGTAAAACAACCATTACCTGCACGCTTGCCGAGTTTAAGCAGAATAATGATAAGGACTCTTTTGAAATGGGTGTGCTTGACTTCCTGGCCCAGGAAAAATCAGGCGAAAAAGAAGAAAACGAAGCTGTGGAAATGACAACGTCCATGGTTGCACAAAACAGTATTCATAACGATGTCACCCTGGATAATGATAACATCAGACTGATCAAGAAAATGATTAATGAGTTTAAGCAGCTGAAGAGCAACGATGAAGAAAGAAAGCTCTTTGAACTCAGAGAACTGAAACATGCTCTTCACTTCGTAGGAATTAATCCTTCCAAGATCGTTCGACTTTATTGGGAAGACATTTCAAAGGACTTTATGCATCGGAAAATCCTTTCCGGAAAATCCCCGGTTCCAACAGAGATGCAAGTCAGCAGCTTTATGTAGATTCTTTCCATTGTGTTCGATTCTGGTTCAATCAACTATTTGAACGTCAACACCTAAAATGCCTTTGTCTATGAAGTTCTTTGAAGATATTGAGATTACGGTATCGAAGACAAAGGCATTTAACCCCACTTAGCTAAATCCCCACTCCTTTCTTGTTTATTATCATTGATTGTTCCGGCCATTGGACTCTCTTGGTTATTGAGTGACTATTTTACGCTCATTGTTTGTGTTTGCAGCAAACTAATTTTATTGCTGAACAGATTGCCTTTCTTTCAAAAGCGATCTGATGGAAGCTACATTTTTTTAAGGTCTGACTTAACAAAATTAGGAATAGTTTAAAACACGAGATTATTACTTGGATTGTTTCTGTGTGACGTTATATTAGCTGGCGGCTAGCTATTTCCAAAAAGAGAGAATCAGGCTTGGGAAATGTGGGTTACCAATTTGTCAATTGATTCAGATGGGTGATGATCATATCGGGTACAAGTCCCTGACAGTCCGGCACATCCTTTCTAAGTCGGAGAGATCTGGAATCTCCAGCAAACAATGCTGTTTGGAACCCGGCTCGTTTAGCCGGAAGCATATCCTTGAGCATATCGTTTCCGAGATAGGCAACCTGCCCGTTTTCGATTCCTTCTTTTTGGAGAATGCGGGTGGCTTTTTCAAAAAGCACGGAGGAAGGTTTAGCAACCTTATGCTCATAGGAATAAAAAAGCAAATTCTCCCTAAATCCAAGCTGGTGTGGGGCAGCATTGAGAAACCAACTGAAAAGCAAAGGAGTATAAAACTGGGCGTTAGAGATAATTCCCATTAGTTTATGGTTCTTTTCACACCAACGCAGGCAATCCTCTAATCCCGGCATCGGATATACCGGATTTACAATGAGTTCAAACCTGATCGCAAAATCTTCTATTTGAGCCAATGTTAGCTCTTTCACTTTATTAAGAATTTTGCACCAAACATCTGTAATGTTTACTTCCGGATAGTCAACTCCTTGTGCTTTTTTCTGGACATGTATTTTTTTGATTTCAACAGTCAATGATTCGATCAGCCGTGTTGCTGTTGTTTCGAGGCTAAAGTCTTTCAAGAGATCTTGCAGGAGTTGCCTTTTTACCGTATCTGCCTGTAGCAATCCGATGTCGCCCGTTGCGCTGATAAACAAGGTTCCATAGATATCGAATAGAATGCAGCGTATATTTTCTTTTGGTTCGCATGATGGTCGGAGACCTGTTGGTTCAGGTTCCAGTTTTTGAAGGTAGGGTGAGACTTGCTCTTTACTCAACATATTTCCCCCATTTAAGCAGACTGAAAGCTTGAGGATTTAAAAAGCCGGTCAGCAGGGTGCCCTTTTTAATTTCCTGACGTACTGTCGTATTAATTACCTGTTGATAAGTCTTTTTTAAAAGAGCTGAATAGTTTTTGAGGTTAAACTCGTTTGCAATTATCCGGGCGTTAGATTCAATCAGGGTTTTTTTTGCATCTGTTTCTGAAGCATATATCAACGAAGGGTTTTGTTCAGCCAAAACCCCAAGGGCGAACTTGTCATTTATTATTCTGGTTAAGACCTTTTTCTGAAAATGTTCATTCAAAAGACCAAAGTCAATTGTTCTCTGATCTTTGATTGTTCCTGCGGCACTTTGAATGCTTTCCTGATCTGGTTGTATATTGTATGCCTCGTAAACATCGATAATTGTCTTGTGCCAGCTTTCAAAAAACTCCTGCTCGCCAATCCAATTTAACGGAACATCGATCGAACGATAGAAATTCGGAAAAGCAATGCCCGCCTGCTCAAAACCAGTGCAGATTCCTTCAAGATATCTTCCCCAAACCGCTTTCCCAAATTGCCACGATTCAAGAAAGCTAAAACCAAATCCTTCCATGATACTGCAGCTTAAAATCCATTTTGATGAGTTCATGAGGGAGGGGAAATCGTGTATGAGGCCAGCTTCAAATTCAATATTTAAATGATGGCGTGATGCAAATTGTTGCCAGGATGAATAACTTAACTTATCCACCGGACTGTTTGGCGGCAGGGTGATACGAACCGGCAAATCGTTGTTAACGAATAAGGATAAAAGAAACGCTTCTCCTATGTTTTTTCTTCTGATCGCCCTAATTGGGTAGAGAATACAGTCATTTAGCTGGTGACTACCGGCTGATGCTTGATTGACAACCACAGCATTGGGTAAATAGTGTATGCCGTCTTTGTTACCACCGGCTCGAATCAATGCTCCATAATCTCTTTGGTTAATTACACACCAGTGGCAATTTTTGGGATAAGGCTCTGAGAAGTATGCATTGGGTCGTCCGTCTTCTGCAAAATCATGCACTTGTAATAACAAAGGGATCTTTGACTTCTGAAGGTGATCAACAACTTTTAAAAAGGATTTGTTTTTTGCCAGTGTAGGATTGTGAATATGGATCAAGTCACAGCCATCTGGCCATTTGGCATATATTGAATCAAGAATTGAAGCCGATATGTCTTTCGGTGAATGTGAATCTGTCCGAATGCTATCGTAGGCAATCCCGGGAATAACCGACACTTCATCTTGCCAATGCTCCCGGGGAGCTTCTCCGCACAACAACAAGGATTTGCCAAATTCGCGTAAAGCGTCGCACTGGTGTTTAAGAACGGTTGTGACCCCCCCGGGCTTGAGGTGATAGTGAATAAAGGCTATTTTCATGCAGTCTGCGGATTAACTGTTAGCCAGCAAGATTGATAAGGTTTGAAAGTCAATTGGTCGCCTTCCAGAGTCTTACCTCTTAGAATGTCATAATTGCAGTGTATTAAATCTTCATTTTTGCGGGAAATGGCGATTTCCTGGTCTGTGACATTGGTCAGGCAGATGATTTTCTGCTGCTCATTCTTCCTTTCAACACAAAAAAGGCGTGGTTCGATATTCAAAACATTAAAATCTGCCTTGGGATGAAATGCCGGTTGTTGAATCCTATTGCGAATTAATTCGCAATAGGGATAAAAGATTTGAGATCTGAAACTGGATTTATCGGCAAGTTCCTCTTCCAGTTCTTCAATAAGTAGTTTCCGCCTGTTTATTGTTCGAGCTCTTTTAGTCTGTTCCACACCTTCTTTCCAATTGTGGGTTCCAAGCAAGCTATGAATATAAACAGCGGGAACGCCCGGAAGCACGAGTTGTATTGCCTGGGAGGCCAGAAATCGTGAGGCCTGGTACGGATCACTTCCACGTTCTCCTCGAAGGTAGGCATCTACGTAAGTAATATTCAATTCATAAGGGCTTTCGGAACCATCCGTATTTCTTTTGTAGGAAACCTGACCGCCATTAGCTTTGACCATCTTAATGATTTCATCCAGATCTGCTTTGTCCAATATCCCTTCCAATGGCCGTACACCGATTCCATCGTGTGATGCAGTGAAGTTAAAAAAGGCGTTTTCCCTGGATTCAAGCTTGAGAGTTGAAACCCATTCGGAAAATAGGGAAGTGTCTTTTTTCAAAAAAGAATGAAGCAGCAAGGGTGGCAATGTGAAGTTGTAAACCATTTGTGCTTCGTTTTTTCCATCACCAAAATAACTGATATTTTCCGGATGCGGCACATTTGTTTCTGTAAGTATTTTTACATCCGGGGCAACCTCATCCAGAATTAATCGGAACAGTTTTACCATATTGTGTGTGTTTTCCAAATGGAGACAAGTCGTGCCAATTTCTTTCCACAGAAATGCAATAGCATCCAACCTCAGAATCGTCGCTCCCATGGCTACGTAGTGCAGGAGGATTTCTACCATCTTTAAAAGGATTGTAACACTGGCAAAATTAACATCAACCTGATCAGCACTAAAAGTAGTCCATACATGAACCTCTTCCCCGGATTTCTTTTTGACTGGAGTGAGCAACGGAAGAGATCTGGGTCTGGTTACTAGAGAAAGATCCAGGTTTGGATCGGTTTCAATCGCAAGATCTTTGAATTCATCATCGCCATCCAGGTATTTCCGGAACCACTCGCTTTGAGCCGAAATATGGTTCAGAACAAAGTCGAACATCAGCTCAAAATCGCTGTTCAAAGCCTGAATATCTTCCCAGGTTCCCAAATGTTCGTCTACGGCATGAAAATCCTTTACTGAAAAACCGTCATCCGAAGAATAAGGGAAAAAGGGAAGGATATGGATAGTAGAAACAATGTTTTTAAGATGATTGTTGCAAAAGGAATGGAGTGTTTTTAAAGGGGAATCTTTAGATTTGGACTTTATGGAATCACCATAAGTGATGAGGACAATATCCGCTGAAGAAAATGATTCTTGATATTTTTCTGATTTTTTAGGAAAATTAATTATAAGACCGTTAATTTTTTCATGAGCAAGAGTACCTTGTGAGTCACCATAAAGCTTTTTCAGCAAGTTCAAAATGCGTTTTTGGGACATGGTCCCTCCTTTTTAAATTAGGTTCAGGGCTTCCTATTTAACTACATGAAACCCTGTTTTGCAGTCAAGAACATCGAGAACTGAGAAAAATAGTGTAACGAGGTTGGTCTAAACATTCTCACAAATAAAAGAGGAAGAATGGCAGAATGCAGATTTTGCGGGGAAGAACATAACGTTGGATTTGTATCAACCAGAATTGCCGGAACAGACGGTGTATCGCTTGAGATAACAAAATGGGCAGACGTATTCAAAGAAGAAGGATTTAATTGTTTCTATTTTGCCGGGGAGTTGGACAGGCCGAATGAGGTTTCTTATCTTTGTGAAGAGGCTCATTTTCGTCAATGTGATATCAGAAATATATACTTGAAGACTTTCGGTGTCAGGACCAGGGATAAGGAGACTACAAAGGAGATACATAAACTTACTCAAAAACTGAAGGTTGAGCTGTACAAGTTTATTGAGAAATACAAAATTGATGTTCTGGTACCACAAAATGCACTGACAATTCCACTTAATCTTCCACTCGGAATAGCGCTTACTGAGCTGATTGCAGAATCCGGTATGCCAACCATTGCCCATCATCATGATTTTTTTTGGGAAAGACAGGAATTTCTTGTTAATGGTGTCTGGGAATTCCTCAATATGGCATTTCCACCGCACTTGCCATTTATCGAACATGTGGTGATAAACAGTTCGGGGGATAACCAGTTGAGCCTGAGAACCGGCATTTCATCCACTATCATTCCTAACGTGATGGATTTTGATAACCCGCCTCCTGCTCCTGACGACTACGCTTCAGACGTTAAACAAGCGTTGGGAATGGAAGATGATGAACTGTTGATACTGCAGCCGACACGAGTTGTAAAAAGAAAAGGAATTGAGCATGCTATTGAACTGGTCCATCGCCTGGGACTGAAGGCAAAGCTTGTTATTTCACACGCTTCCGGTGATGAGGGATACGATTATGAAATGAGAGTGAAGGACTACTCCGAATTAATGGGTGTCAATACCTTGTTTGTTTCCGATATTATTGATGAAAAACGCGGCCAGACCAAAGACGGAAAAAAGATCTACACGCTTTACGATATTTATCCGTTCGCGGATTTGGTGACCTACCCTTCAAATATTGAAGGATTCGGAAATGCCTTTTTGGAAGCAATTTATTTCAAAAAACCAATTTTGGTTAATAACTATTCCATTTATCGAACGGATATAAAGCCCAAAGGATTTAAAACCATAGAAATTGATGGCTTTGTAACGGAGAGAGCCGTTGAGGAGACTCACAAGGTGCTAAAGAATAAAAAATATCGAGAGGAAATGATTGAATTGAACTACAGGCTGGCAAAAAAATACTATTCCTATACAGTTCTTCAGCAGAAACTATCTGGCTTGATTTTGGACAGTCTACAATGTAATAGTCAGTAATTTAGAGAAATTACTGATTAGACTTCGGTAAACCAAAGCAAAAGTTTAAAATGGAAAAACTAAACACGGAATATCACAGACCTTGGGGCTATTACGTTATTCTCGCTGATGAAGAGGATCACAAGGTGAAGCGAATCGTCGTGAAACCTGGAAAAAGACTCAGTTTGCAAAGACATCAAAAAAGATCCGAACACTGGTATGTCTTGAAAGGGACTGCAGTCGTCACACTAGATGATAAGGAGCTAATTATACCTCCATGTGATGCTGTTGATATCCCTGTTTCAACCGCTCACAGGGTGAGAAATCCGGAATCGCAGGATCTTGTGTTTATTGAAGTACAAACCGGTGAATACTTCGGGGAAGATGATATTGAGCGGCTGGATGATGATTTTGGAAGGGTATAGACAGGTTTATGTCCACCCCCCCCCTTTTTCAGTCATTATTTCCGCCAGACCTATTCTTCTTCCACACCTAACTTTGCTTCAAGTTCATTTACACGTCTCTCTAAGGCAGACAGCTTCTTTCTTTGCTCATCGGTCTTATAGAACATGGCTGATCCTTTTTGCCAATCCATGAAAGGTCTGGCAGGGAAACCGGCAAAGAGACCCGCTTCCTCTATGTTCTGAGTTATCCCGGTTTTACCTAAAAACTTGGCATTTTCAGCAACTTGCAAATGATCATTGCATCCAACCTGACCAGCCATCCAAACGTTGTTACCTGTTTTGACACTGCCTGCCAGGCACACTTGGGCCATGATTAAATTGTCTTCACCAATTTGGCAGTTATGTGCAACGTGTACCAGGTTATCAAACTTGGTTCCTCTCTTGATAACGGTTGCTTTGATAGATCCCCGATCGATTGCACATAAGGCACCCACTTCAACATCGTCCTCAATGACAACAATTCCTACTTGTGGCACTTTTTTATGAGGATCACCGTCCTTGTCTCTTTCAAATCCAAAACCTTCGCTACCTATGACACAACCGGGATTCAGCAAAGCGCGGTGACCGATTATACACCCTTGATTTATTGTCACATTCGCGTGAATCATGCAATCGTCGCCGATTTGTACGTTTTCTCCTATAAACGTTCCAGGATAAACAACAGTATTTTTTCCCAGCGAAGCGTTTTCCGAAATATAGACTCCCGGATAGACTGTACAATTATCACCAATATCAGCAGAGGTTGCGATATACGCATCATCTGATATACCTGCAATTTCCTGTTTTGGAGGATTCATCAGCAATATCACTTTTCCGTATGCCATGCGTGGATTCTCAACCTGAATCAATGTGACTCCTTCCACCTCAACATCGTTTCCGACCAATACAGCCGATGCCTGACATAGAGGCAGATGTTCCTTGTATTTGGGATTAGCAAGAAAGGTTATATCGCCTGGTTGGGCTTCCATAATTCCGTTAATGCCCGTGATTTCTGCATTTGGATCACCAATTAGATTTCCGTTCAAAGCTTCGGCGATCTCTTTAAGCGTGAGAGTCTTCATAAAACAATATTTTGAATAGGGTTATTTGTAGGAAACAAGTCAAACTGATTTGCGTTTATAACGCGAAAAGAAAGGGATCTAAATCATTTGGCGGGTTTTGCCCCATCAAGATAAAATTAGTAGCGGCAATCATCGAAAGAGTCAATGGTTCTTGCTCTGAATTAGGTTTTAGAGAGTATTCACCACTGTATCGAGAATCGAATATAACCAAAGGTACTGGGTTGATTGAATGTTTGGTGCTGATTTCTTCTTTTCCGGTTTTTTTATTGATAATAATCATTTCATCGGCATTGCCATGATCAGCAGTGATTAAAGCGATTCCCCCGGCTTTAGTCAAAGCTTTGCATATTTTCTCCAGTGCTGCATCAACAGTCTCAACAGCTTCTATAGCTGCTTTCATATCTCCGGTATGCCCTACCATGTCTGCATTGGCAAAATTGATCAATCCGTAATCGAATTTACCCGATTTAATCAATTTAACAGCCTGGTCTGCAATTTCCTGTGCTTTCATTCTTGGTTGGCGTGCAAAGGAATCGATTTTATCCGAAGGGATGAGATGGTAAATTTCTTTTTCCGGATCCAACGGGTTTCGATACCCCCCGTTAAAGAAAAAAGTTACGTGGGCATACTTTTGAGTCTCTGCCAGACGAAACTGGTTGAGGCCCAGTTCCAGGATTCTCTTTCCAAATGGATTTGGTACTTCCGGACTTCCGATGATTCTGTTTTGAGGCAGGTCATTATCTTCATCGTAAACCATCATGCCCGCAAAGTAGATGTCCGGGCGACGCTCAATGGCAAATCCGCTGAAATCTTTGTCGACAAAAGCCATGGTCAATTCAACGGCCCGGTCTGCTCTGAAATTCATTGAGATCACAGAATCGCCATCGTTGATTTTAATTGCATCGCCAGTTTTGGAGAGGATGTTAAAAGCTGGACAATCCTGATCAACCAGACCCGGGTTTTTTGAACGAAAATGTAAAACAGCTTCCTTCGCGCTTTTAAAGTTATTACCCGAGTTGCCCTCCACATGGGTCTGCCATCCGGCCTCCACCTTTGTCCAGTTTTTATCCCGGTCCATAGTGATCAATTCCCTTCCTCCTCCGGATGCGAAAGCATAATCCCAATCAGGATGTTGATCCAGAATTGAAGCAAAAAGGGATTCCAGCTGGTCGATATATTGATCGGCCGATTGAATGGCAACATCTCGTCCATCCAGAAGGGCATGGACATAAACCTTTTCAATTTCCTGCCTGGCAGATTCTTCTATTATCGCAATAAAATGGTCAATGTGGCTGTGAACATTGCCATCCGAAAGCAAACCGATCAGGTGTAGTGCCCCCGATTTTGCGTTTTGAAGGGCTTCATTCAGGACTGGAAACTTAAAAAACGAACCGTCTTCAATGGAATTGGTAATCAGCGTAGGACCTTGGGGTATCATCTGACCCGCACCAATGGTCAAATGCCCGACTTCTGAACCGCCAAGATCCTTTTTTCCGGGGAGCCCAACAAACTTGCCATGAGTGACGAGTTCGGTTTTCGCGTAAGTTGATCTAAGATGATCCATAAACGGCGTCTTAGCCTGAAAAACCGCGTCAGTATGATCCTGTTTGCCCAGCCCGTATCCATCTAAAATAATGTTCAAAAGCGGACGACGGTTTTGAAAATATTGTGATAATTCCGGCAGGGTTTTCATGGGGCAATACCTTTAAAATCAGTAGGTTGATTTGAGTGTTTTCAATTATGTCATATCCTTGTATTATGAGGAAAAGACACTTGAAAAGCAAATGATGATGATTGAATGGTCAATCAGTTTTCGGTGCACATGCGAATACTTAGCTGAAAAGGGATAGCAAAGAATTTGCATTGATTTTTAGTACCCGCTTGCTGATAATTACCTCAGCAAGCAAGAATAGGGGATTCAAATGGCAGATATACACAATCTCCAAGGCATTATTGCCCAGTCACCGGTTTTGAACCGATTGCATGAAGGTCCGCATTACAGTGCTGCAAACGGTGCCCAAATTTTGAATATTATTGAACAGCGTAAAGTCAACCGGAGACTTAAATCTGTACGTCAGTTACAAGAAGCATCTGAGACCGAAAAAGAGGAAACCAGGAAAAGAAGGATGAAAAAAGCTGCAGAGGAGAGATTGATCGATATTACGGTGTGAAATCAGATGAGGACCGCCCTGCCGTGATTTAGGGGTTAATTGAACCTGGCAAGACCAGGTGGGAGTAGTTAGTAATAACTTTAGGCTTCCCAATGAGTTGGGCGTGCACACAGCTAACAGTGACCAGTCCCTTAAAGTTAGAAACGGCTCAATTTTACCTAAATTCCACGAACAGGGCAGATTACTTATCAATCTTAAGTTGGACTTATTCTAACCGGTAGCAAAACCCTTGTCCACTTAAAATTGCTCGTCATTTCCCAGTACTCGGTCCAATTCTTCCAGCATTGGACCGACTTTTTCTTCAATCTCATGAACTTGCCGATCCCTGTTTTTTCTTTCACAAATGGCATCATCAGCCAGCAGCAATGCTACTTTAACTGCATAATCCGATAATATATGCCCCGGCTGTTCCCCGGATACGGTTGCAATGGTCGATGTTAACTTGTGTTCGATTTCCCTTACATGCTCTTCCCCATCGGGGCATTTGAACATATACTTCTTCTTATTGATGTTAATCGTAAAAGAATTAGCCGGTTCTGTTTCTTTCATTTCCGCAGGCTCTTTGTTTGGATTTCGATAGACAGATCGTCTGGGATTGTCTTGGCTTATTGGCTATCATAGAAAATGAATTTGGCAAAGTGAAACAATACGAATTTTGCGCCGGATAGAGGAATCATTGATTTTGGTCCCTTATCAAAAAGGATATTTATTATATCCATTTTGAGGTTTGATATTATGACAATCGCAGTGCTTACGACACGAAGCTTTAAACTTTTAGAAATTTTAAAACGGGTTTGTTGATGATTGAGTTTTATCTGGATATTGATGGAGTGATCCTGGATTTTGAAAGCTCTTTTGTAGATTTTGTCAGAGATTACTATATTCCGGATTTACCAGCCGACTATATTCTTCAAAGCTGGGAAATGGGTGAGGAATTCAAATCCCTGGATATTGAGGAGGTATGGGGTAAATTTGTTAATAGCGATCACTTTAGTTGCATGCCTTTAATTGCTGAAAAAGAAAGCTTTAACAACCTTTCATCGGCATTTCCTCTCTACCTGGTCACAAATATTCCTAATGCCCAGTTCAAAGGGCGGGTGGCCAATTTGAATCTCCATGGATTGGAGTACTCCGGATTACATCTGGCAGGGCATTTCAATTTTGGCGATGAGTCCTATCCTACCAAATCCCAAAAAATTAAAGAATTGAGAAAGCCGGAATCGAAAATAATTTTCCTTGATGACCATCCAAAAAATTGCCTTGATGTTAAATCAAATTTTCCCGATTCCCAAGTCTACTTGATGGATCGACCGCACAACAAAGAAGTCCGGGATCAATCCTGGACCAGGGTCATGAATTGGCTGGAGTTTTATCATTTAATGAAACAAAGGATTTTCAACTGATAAAGAAAGGCAATGCCAATCAAGCCTTCTCATAAACCATCAGGTGATAGGATTTAAAGCGAGAAAAACTATCTGCATTTGTTTTACGTTGTAGATATTTATAGTCAATTTTCTTCAATTTCTTTTTGAATTTCCAACGCAAGAATTTGGCAAATCTTGGATAGTTGTTGTCCAGCACATAAAAGATCAGATTGTAAATGGGAACCATGGTGTTGGTTAAGAAATCATCAACAATATCGATGCTTGGTGCCGTTTCCCGGGTGATATCCAAATCTACAATGTTCTTCAAGGGCAGCTTTGATGCATACTCATAGTATTCGTCGAGGTCATGCCCCCCACCAATTGGACTGGTTCCTTCTACTTTTTTCCGAAAGAAGTCACAAACCAGGATTGACCCGTTTTTATTGAGCAGCTTGATGCTTAGGGGCATGGAGATTCGAAATGGTATATATTGGAAACTCTCACTAAAAAGAATGAGATCATATTTCTTTTCGGTATAGATATCTTCATAACCGCATTCAAAGATTTCGCTGCGATTTCCAACCAGTCGCCGGACATGCTTGGTTAAGTTCGGGCTGGGTGAAACGCAATCCACCTGGTATCCTTCATCGAGCATTTTTTGGGCAAACTTGCCGGAACCGCATCCGACATCAAGGATGGTTTTTACGCCTTTTGGGATGTGAGAAAGAATCAATTGCGCATAGTTTTCCTGGGCTTCATGCACATTGGAAGAATCGACTTCAAGACCATCAGTCCAGTATCCATAGTGCAGATATTCGGTTTTATAGAATTGCTTGGCCAGAATTATTCCTATGTCCAGACCTATCTCTTTAAAATCAACCTTTTTCTTTTTTGACATTCTCACTCCACATAAAAAACGAATCCCAAGAGCATGGGGAATTGGTTAGGTACTTTGACAGCTAATGGTTACAGCAACTGAAATATACCCTGTTTGAATTGGTACAAAACGAATTTGATCATATTGATATCATGCCTTCTCTGACAACCTTGTAGCTTTCCCTGGTCATGTCAACCAGCGTTGAAGGTTTGATGCCGGGGGTTTTACCACCATCGATGTAAATCTCGACAGAATCTCCAAAGGTCTCTTGTGCTGTCTGAATTTCACTGGCTTCCTTTTGAGAGCTGACATTCGCACTAGTACCGACAAGTGGTATTCCAATGAGTCTAATCAACTTTTTGGCAATTTTCGAGGAAGTCATTCTAAACCCCAGAAAGTCATTATTTGTATTTAGTTCCTTTGCCAATAGCCCTTTGTGAGGCAATATTGCTGTCAAAGGCCCTGGCCAGTACTTTTTGAGTGTTTCCATATGCGTATGACGGATATGACCTGTGTACTCAAACAACATCTTCCAGTCGTCCACTAAAACCAGCAAAGGCATTGCACGATTTCGGTTTTTCAGTTCATAGACTTTGTTCACCGCAACAGGATTGTCAGCAACGCATCCCAAGGCGTAAAAAGTTTCGGTGGGATAGATGATTGTACCATCATTTTCTACCAGAATATCTCTAATCAGTTCTGGTGTTTTTCCCGAAAATGGGTACTGGAATGTATTCATGAAAATACCTGAATTTTGGAATAAAATATGCCAAACAGTGGTTTAACAGATAGGATGATGTCCACTACTTTTGATTAAATTCAAACCGATCAACCATCTTTATCTCTTACTAAATCAAAAGAGTTCATGCCATATGATGTTCAGACTTCATATGACATAGATTGAACTTGACGCTGAATAGTCTTTTAACCAAGTAACTTTAGTTCAAAATGACCAAGACTTGTGTACGATTTTAGTTGAACGATTGCGGAGGTGACCGATAAGGTTGTATCGTTAAGGATTTGCAGTGAACAGTCACTTCTGGATTATTGTTTTACCGTGTCGTGAATCTGTTGCAGGGTGAAGGATGAAAAGGAAACGAGTCATCAAAAAATGGAAGCTTCCTGGTTTTGTACAAAAGTGTTTACTTGTATTGGGGGTTTGCTGGTTGTCGGCATTTAGTGCAAGCGATGTACAGCAGCTCAAGGAAACAAAGGTTTGCAAAAAATGCAACCTGGAAGGAGCAGATCTTTTTGGGCTTGATTTACAAAAATCTGATCTATCAGAGGCTCGTCTCAATAGATCCAACCTAAGAGAAGCCAATTTGACCGGTGCCAATCTTACCAAAACAGAACTTACGCAGACATATTTTGAAGATGCTATCTGGGTGAATGGTCAGACGTGTTTACCTGGTTCGTATGGGAAGTGCGTTACCCAAATGCAAGTCAATGCGCTTGCTAGCAGAAACTGTCCCCAATGCAGCCTCCCTTTTGCAAATCTGCAAGAGGCGTTTTTCGTTGGAGCACAACTTAAAGAATCGGATTTTAGGGGAAGTGATTTAACGGGTGCTCGATTGATGGACTCTGACTTGTCTGATGTGAATTTCACAGAAGCTGTCCTCAGCAACGCAAATCTTTCCGGTGCAAATATAAGTGGCGCCAATCTAATGCAGGCGGATTTGACAGGCGCCACCTGGGTTACAGGTGAGCGATGTCAGGAAGGATCTGTAGGTATCTGTAAAACCGATGCGCTAGAAGCATTTAAAAAAGAGAAAATCTGCAATCGATGCTATTTAAGTCACATTACCCTGGATAACCATGACTTTTCCAAAGCTGTCATCAGAGGTGGGAACCTTCGCGACAGCAGCTTTGCCAATTCTAATTTTGCTGAAGCTGTGTTGGAAGGGTCGAATTTTACCAAAAACAACCTCACGCAATCGAATTTTTTCCAGGCTGTTTTAACGGAGGCATTTTTTGTCGAGACCCTGATGAATCAGTCAGACTTTACAAATACAGATCTAACACGGACGAATTTAAGTAGTTCTGATTTGAGACAATCAAATTTTGATGGCACTGTATTCAGAAGCACAGACCTCAACAACTCCAACCTGGCAGGAAGTACGTTTAACAAAACCAATCTTAGAAATGTTAATTTTCAGAATGCTGATTTAAACGGATCAACATTCGAAAACACAAATTTCAGGAATGCTAATTTTATAGGAGCGACCTGGATTAATGGTGAAAAATGTCTAGGCGGTTCCATTGGTTACTGTATTACCAACAATGTTCGAAACGCAGTGGAAAATAAAACCTGCAATGACTGCAGCCTGCCTTATGGATACTTTAAAGGAGCAGATTTGACCGAAGTATCTTTACAGGGATCGGATCTCTATCGTTCGAATTTATCGGGCTCTGATTTAAGAAATGCCAGGATTTCCGAAACCAATTTTGAGCAATCCACTTTTCGTAACGCTGATTTGACAAATGCTGTTATCAAAGACTCCAATCTGCAATGGGTTAGTTTAAAGGGAGCCAGGCTTTTCAGAACGGATTTTTCAGGTTCCAATTTATCAGATTCCATTTGGGTGGATGGTCAAACCTGTAAAAAAGGATCGATAGGTCGTTGTATTACTGAGCCTTTGATGCAATTGATTGGCACAAAGTCTTGCAAAAACTGTCAATTACATTTTGTTGACCTTAGAAATCGTAAATTGCTTTGGTTTAATCTTAACGGTGCAAAGCTCGTAGGTGCCAACCTGCAAGGAGCAAATCTGACGGGAGCTTTCTTGAAGGATGTCGATTTTTCTCAGGCTAATTTATCCAATACTAATTTCCGTGGGGCAGAACTCGTAGGAGGGAATCTAGATGAAGCCGACTTAACCAACGCAGATTTTAGCGGGGCGATCTGGACCGATGGCAGACTCTGCAAGGAAGGGTCCATAGGTATTTGTTTATAATGCAGAATAAATCATTGAATAACCATCTTGTGGTGAAGGGATCGTAACAATTATGGGCGATGAGCAACATCCGGCTCTCGTAGTGTTGGCAGCCGGTTTAGGGAGCAGATACGGTGGGTTCAAACAATTGGATGAAATCGGATTGGCAGGTGATACCATCATGGACCTGTCAATCAAGGATGCTATACAAGCAGGATTTACCAAAATTGTCTTAGTGATTAATCGAGAGATATCAAGCCAGATTCACAGTCAAGTTCTTGCCAAACATCATCAGCTTGTTGAAATACAATGTGTTTATCAGGATTTGGACTTATTGCCTCCAGGGTTCACTCTCCCTGTGAAGAGAAAAAAACCATGGGGCACTGCCCACGCAATTCTTACTGCTAGTGAGGCTGTATCAGGTCCTTTTGCGGTAATCAATGCAGATGATTTTTACGGGTTGTCGGCTTACCAACAGATGAAAAATGAGTTGGTTACCTTGGAGCCTGATTCTTCTGATTATTGCATGATCGGGTATCGGCTCTTCAATACGCTGTCGACCCATGGTGGCGTTTCAAGAGGGTTGTGCGATGTTTCAGGAGAATACCTCTCTTCTGTCAAGGAATTTTCAAACATCCAACAAAAAAATAATAGCATTTCCGGCGAGACGGCGGGCAAGTCTTTTGAGCTTTCTGCTGAAAGTATGGTTTCAATGAATTTCTGGGGATTCACTCCAAAAATTTTTGAGTTACTGGAAAACCGCTTTGTAGCGTTTTTACAAGACAATTTAGAAAGTCCGAACGCAGAATTTTTCATTCCCGATGTTCTGGATTACGCTATTAATAATAATCTAGGCAGAGTAAAAGTTCTTCCAACCAGTGAAAGATGGTTTGGCGTGACATTTCGTGAAGATCGTGATGAGGTAAAAAAAGGGATAAGGAAATACCTGCAAAACAGAAAGAAGAGGATCTAATTATTCCAATTAACTTGTTAAAAAACCAGTATACAAGCGTTCCAAAAACATTTTAGAATCGCGAATAAGTATTCAAACATAAGAAATTAAAGGCTAAACCAGATGAAACTATCTGATTATCTTTGCGAAGATGGGATTTTGATGGATCTGACAGGCGGGAATAAAAAGGAGATTATTCACAATCTTGTCAGGTTGTTAACAAATACTGTTGAAATAAAAGATACCAATGACATCGTTCACAAACTTGAAGAACGGGAAGAATTAAAGACAACTGGAATAGGGTCCGGGATTGCAATTCCACACTGCAAAAGCGGCGAGATGACAGATGTTCAGATTGTTGTTGGTATTTCCAAGGAGGGAATTGATTTTGAATCATTGGACAATAAACCGGCACATTTCTTTTTTTTGTTGGTAGCACCTGAAAAAGGTGGGGCTGAACACCTGAAAGCAAGCGCAAAAATTGTACGCCTGTTCAGGGAAGATTCGTTCAGAGAAAGCCTGCTTTCAATGAACAAGCCCTCGGAAGTACTAGCATTTATTGAAGAAAATGAATAACAAGGCCGTATAACCCCTTTTTTCTCGCTCTCAGACAGCCAAAACCGAGCATGGCAAATATCCTTGTTATTACCCATGGTAATCTTGCTGATGAATTCGTTAGCATTGCCGAAAATATTGCTAAATCGGCAAATAAGATTATTCCTGTCAGTTTTGAACTCACCCTGGATCAATCCGAATACCCTGCCAAGATGGCAGAGGCCATGGAATCTGTCGACCAAAATGAGCCGACTATCATTCTTACAGATCTTTTTGGTGGAACTCCCAGCAACTTTGCTATTCCTTACATTCAAAAAGACAAGGTCGAAGTAATCACCGGCTTAAACATACCTATGTTGATTTATTTGATGACTCAGCCGCCCGGAAAAAGCATTGAAGAACTTTCAAACGGAGCGAGACAGGCTGGTAAAGATGCAATAATCATCGCTGGTGAGTTTCTGCAATAGAACCGAAATGAATAAATCCTACTATTTCGTCCGATTATTAGCCAGGTTACTAGATCTGCTTTTGGTCAGTCTTTGCCTGATAATTGTTCAGTCATTCAATTCCGATTTTCATGGAAATCCTCTTGTTTGGTATCTTGCCTACAATTTTTTAACCATTTCGCTGAATGGTCAAACATTGGGAAAATACAGTTTCACGTTGATTATAAAATCAAACAAAAAAGGACTTAACAGAGTAGTTACCCTCTTAGTGCGAGAAGTATTGGTGCTATTGTTGCTTCCAATTCTGGCGATCAATCTTCTATTCGTCGCACCCATTCCTTTGCATGATCGAATCAGCGGAACAAAGGTGATCAGAAATGAATCCTAAGTCGGCAGTCGTCAGATGTCCAATATACGGGTCTGTATCTTTAGAGGAAAATGAACTCAAGCTCATCGACAGTCCGTTTTTTCAAAGACTCAGACATATTTCTCAATTGGGATTCGCATCATTTGTATTCCCTGGAGCAGTCCATACCAGGTTTTCGCATTCGCTCGGTGCCATACATTTGGCAGGAATGGTCTTTGATCGATTGATCAGTAATTCCCTGCATTCTTTGGCAGAACATTATACAACAGACCAGATTTCTTATTTCAGGCGAATATTAAGGCTTTCCGCCCTGCTGCACGATATCGGGCATCCACCTTTTTCTCATGCAGCCGAATCTCTTTTACCTCCGTTAAAAAATCTGGAATCATCTCTGTTTGGTGAAGTTTCAGATGGTCAACAGTCTACCCATGAAGATTTTTCTCAAATGATCATCCAGTATCTGGCTATCGAAGAGAAGGTTTTGAGTGAGCAAGAGGCAGCTGATATCATATGCATTCTTTCAAAGAATAAGCATCCATCAGAACGGATGAATGCAAAATGCGGAAAACCCATGATCTATCCGTTGTTATGCCAATTGATCAATGGTGAGATAGACGTGGATCGAATGGATTACCTGCTTCGAGATTCCTATTTTGCTGGTGTTCCATACGGTAAATATGATCTGGATCGATTGATTAATTCGTTTGTTTGCTGCCTTGAAACGTCATCAAATCAATTTTTGCTTGCTTTAGACGGGGAAGGCGTACCGTCTTATGAAATTTTTTTACTGGCAAGAGTTCACATGTTTCACCAGATCTATTTTCATAAATCACTTGGGGCTTACAGACATTATTTGATCAGGGCTTACGAAGAGGGTGAAGTTGACTACAAAATTGATGGTTCTGTAGTTAACTTTTTAAATTTGACTGAAACTCGCTTGCTTGAAGAATTTCGAACCAATCGTGATAGAAAGTGGTCTGGAAAGATTTTCAATAGAACTCCAGCAAAAAGTCTGATCAGAGTAGAAAATTCCGAACCTGCCAAATTGAAGCGCTTAAATGAAGTAGACAGAATGTTAAAAGATAAAGGCATCGAAACAATACTCTCCCATTCGTCTAACAATTATTCCTCCCAGCTCAAAAACAGCCAAATAGACCAGGAAACCATATTGGTGGTTGATGAAGAAATGGGTCGCACAACAATCGTGCCGCTGGCCGAAAGATCTAATTTGCTTGGTTCTGAATCAAAACAGATCGAAGTTCATCAGCTCTACGTTCATCGCGAGGATTACAAGAAAGCAATAAAATTGGTACCTCCCGCGATTAACTAACTTGAAAGATCCTTTCTCAGTTTCTTGATTAAGGCTTTGGCTCTCAATTTATATTTTGTACCTTGCCACCTGCTTCGCGGCTTCGAAATGGTTACCAGTGCCTCAAGCTCTTTAACAGCATCTGCGAATTGTTCCGCTGAAATAAGAAACTCAGCTTTTAGCATGCGCGACACCATGTATTTCGGATCAAGATCAATTGCTTGATCGATCAACGACAACGCTTTCTGTTGATTCCCCCCAAATAATGCAGGAACATGGTGATACCAGCTTGCCAGTCCTGCCATGGCTACGGAATTTGTTGGATTCAGCTCAATTGCCTTCTCGAATCCCTCTTTAACGGTATCCCTTTTGTACAAAGATCTCATGACTCCTTCATGCAAAGCGCTGGATCCGGTGTTTAATGAAAGCCAGGTATGGGCAAAACTGTTTTTAGGATGTCGGCTGACCGCGTCGTTGCCATATTGAATCCCTTTCTTAAAAAAGATTGCTTTTTTTTGGTGGTTGCCTGTCTGTTCCGCCAATGTCCAGAAACAGCGAGCAAGTTTCCATTCTATGTCTTCACGCAAATGAGAATAGGGCAGCGCTTTTTTGTAAAAGGATAAAGACATCTCAAGATTGCCAGGAAGCTCCTGGGTTTCATAAAGCCTGTCCGCCACTGAAATGTAATACTGACTTAGAATCAAGCCGTCTGAATCAGTCGAAGCAGGCAGAGGCTTCGTAAAGCTTAAACAACCAACAAAAAACAGGATTTTGATCAATTTTGCTAACATAACAATCTGTAGGTTCTCGCCTTTGAGAGATTAAACACTCGTTTCAATAACAGTGCAGATCACTGTCCTTTCCTGCCTTGGACCATCAAATTCACAAAAGAAAATATTTTGCCAGCGGGAAAGACCGAGCTTTCCTTCTATAATCGGAATAGTCTCATTGGGTCCCACAAGGCCTGCTTTAATGTGTGAATCACCATTTCCATCCTGCTTGTCGTGCAACCAAACACCTTTTGGTATTATTTTTCGAAGAAAATTAACCACGTCTGTTTGAACACTTTCATCCCAATTTTCCTGAATCATGACGGAAGAGGTTGCACCTTGTGAGTAAACGTTGATCATTCCTGTTCTCACATGGCTTTCCTCGACAACAGCTTTTACTTGATTTGTTATATCAACGAGTTCTTCTCGTTTGTCGGTTTTGATTTTTATTGCTTTTTGCATTGTTTGATTTGCATTATCGATACAGAAAAATTATTTCTTTTCCTGGTCGTTTAATTCTAACGGGAAAGAAAGTATCACTGTCCTTTCCTGCCTTTGATTTATTTGAACCGAGTTGATATTGTCAAATTCATTTTAGATTCCTGCAACATTAAAATTATTCCGAGAAATGAATCAGATAACATTCACAAAACCCGATGATTGGCATTTACATCTCCGTGATGACCAACAGATGGCATCTGTTGTTATGCACACAGCCAAATACTACAAAAGAGCGATTGTGATGCCAAACCTGGCCAATCCGGTCTTTACATTGGAACTAGCCAGACAATATCGTGAACGCATTCTAAGCGCATTAGGCAATAGCATTGGTTTTGAACCTCTAATGACAATTTACCTGACCGGAGATACTACCAGTCAACAAGTTTTGGAAGTCAAGGAAAGTGGAATTGTACATGCCATCAAGCTCTATCCGGCCGGAGCAACTACCAATTCCGCCCGGGGAGTCAGGGATCTTGGTCAATGCGATGCTGTTTTTACAATGATGGAAAAAATAGGTATGCCACTTGCCATACACGGGGAAGTGACTGATTCAGAAGTCGATATTTTCGATCGAGAAAAGGTGTTCATTGAAAAGCATCTATCGGTTCTGGTAAAAAGATACCCGGATTTAAAAGTCATTCTTGAACACATTACTACAAAAGATGCTGTGCAATTCGTTGAGTCCTGCTCAGGTAATGTCGGGGCCACGATCACAGCACATCATATGTTGCTCAACAGGAATAACATATTGGTCGGAGGCATCCAACCACATCACTATTGCTTGCCGGTTGTGAAAACTGAAGAAGACAGGAAAGCCGTTTTAAATGCAGCGACCAGCGGAAACCCAAAGTTTTTTCTCGGTACAGACAGTGCTCCTCATGCTCGAAAGGAAAAAGAATCAGCTACAGGAAAAGCAGGCATATACAGCTCTCCTGTATCGTTACCCATTTATATAGAAATGTTTGAAAAAGAGAACAAACTTGATCAGCTGGAAGGCTTTGCTTCTTTTTTTGGGGCGGATTTTTATTCCTTACCGCGAAATCAGGAGACGATTACGTTCAAAAAAGAAGAAACCATCGTCCCTGATAAATACGAATTTGCAGATGATTATGTGGTTCCTTTGAAGGCGAGCGATACAGTTCAATGGAAGCTGGTTGAATAATTGTTGAGACTGGTTGCGCTTTACATCTAAAATAGTTCAACCAGCTACAAATTCTCTATTTCCACTCCGAATTCTTCCTTGATCGACAGTATCAAATCTTGATCATGCTCCATTCCTGCATATCGAATTTCGATTAAAATCTTATTGATGATGACATTGAAATCATCAGCGTCCGAAATTCTTGCAATCATGGATTTTAGCCCGGAACGGCGGAGATTCTCAAGCACAGCGAATCGAATTCTTTCCTTTACCTGGAGGATAGCAGTTTCTTTTTCATTCCGAAAAAAGTATTCAATTTCTGACTGATTCTTCCCTAACAAAGCCAGTGTAATCCACTTGGTATAAATATTTCCGCTGTCCTTGGGCGGCTGCGCCATACCATAGCTCGCGACGAACGAAAATATGCCAACAAGAACAACCAGACATCTCATCAATCTTAGCGGTCTCATCACAATACCTCAAACTGTTAGTAACAGTGAGCTTAAAGAGAATCCCGGCATCAAGGAATTCAAATTTTGGCTCACTTTCAATACACTCTGTTTATCTCTATCGGCAAATCTTTACTTTTCTTTAACTACTATAACTATAGTATGTAAAAGCACTTGAGTGCTGCCCAGAGATACATTTTTCCTTACTACAATTATCGGCGTCTTAAAAATAAACTTTAGTGGTTTTTTCTATCTTGAATGGTAAATCGACCTAAACGAGACTTTTTGATGTAATTTCAAACACGTCCTTGGAGATACCTTTGGTTTGAGAGATTTTTTCCAAGTGATCTTTCATGAGATTTTGGCGAGCCGCATCAAACTTTTTCCACTTTGTAAACGGTGTTACGAGTCTGGAGGCAATTTGAGGATTCATTTTATCAATCTCTAATATCCGATTACTCAAAAAGGTGTAACCACTACCGTCCAAGTTATGAAAGTTGATTAGATTTGCTGAGGCGAATCCGCCAATCAAAGATCTTACGTTATTTGGATTTTGAATATTAAAACTAGGATGGTTTCTGAGGTTTTCTATGTCTTCCGTGGTTGTTTGTTTCGATGTAGCTTGAATCATCAGCCACTTGTTCAACACGACAGGATCTCCACTCCATTTTTTATGGAAAGAATCCAAGGCAGCCTTTCTTCTGGATCTATCTTCATTAACGATACAAACCAACGCTTTTAATTCGTCTGTCATGGTTTTTGGATTTTCATATTGTTTGAAACATAGCTGATGAATGTCAGCGTCCCCCAAAGTCGTTAAGTAATCCAAAGAAAGGTTCTTAAGGCTTCTGATTCCGGCAGATTCAGCGTCGAATCCTACATTGTCTGTTCCATGTAGTGATAAATAAATATTCTTGAATTCTGTTGTCAAGGCAGCAGCAATGGATCTTTTAACTGCTTCACGAACTTTATGAATGGAATCGACATCAATGACGTCCATTTGATCGGATAAATAGGCCTCGCCAGGAAGTGACAATGTTTGAGTCTTTAATTGCATCTCCAAAGCATCATCTGACAGAGTATTTTTGAAAGCAGTAATAATTCCCATTACTTTTTTGAGTACCAATTCCTGAAATCCGTCTTCATTTGGATTGTCCTTTTGGCATTGCATCACAAGGTCTAAAATTGTTTTGGTCAGAATTTGTTGACCTGCCTCCCACCGGTTAAAAGGATCAGTATCATGAGCCATGAGAAACACGAGGTCATCATGACTTAAATCGTGATGGAGTTTTACCGGAGCTGAAAAATCCCTCAAAACCGATGGTACTGGTCTGGAATTTACATTTTTGAATACAAATGTCTGAGTTGGTTTCTTTAGCTCTAAAGTAATGGAGTCTGAATCCGCTGGATTGGTGACATCCTCTAATTCGGGCATAATGGGGCTGCCATTTTCTCCAAGTAAACCGGTAACAACAGGAATCTGAAATGGTTCTTTCTTTTCCTGCCCCGGGGTAGGAGGGCAAGTTTGGCTCAAAGTCAAATTGAAGATCTTTTCTTTTTCATTGTACTCGGAATTCATAGTTATTTCCGGAGTTCCGGCCTGAGTATACCAGCGGCGAAATTGTTTGAGATCCACTCCATTGGCATCTTCCATCGCCAGGACAAAATCTTCTGTTGTTGCAGCTTGTCCGTCGTGTCTGTTGAAGTACAGCTCCATGCCTTTAAAAAAATCCTTTTTCCCTAATATCGCAGCCATCATGCGAATGACTTCTGCACCTTTGTTGTAGATTGTAACTGTGTAGAAGTTGTTAATCTCGATGTAAGAGTCCGGCCGGACTTGGTGAGCCATTGGACCAGCATCTTCAGCAAACTGAGACGTGCGGATCACATTGACATCTGCAATCCGCCTGGATGCTCTGGAATTCATATCAGCTGAAAACTCCTGGTCTCTGTACACCGTTAAGCCTTCTTTCAAGCTTAATTGAAACCAATCCCGGCAGGTGATTCTGTTGCCTGTCCAATTATGAAAATACTCATGTGCAACCACTCCTTGAATCCTTTCATAATCCTGATCGGTTGCACTATCGGGTCTTGCCAGTATTAAACTGGAATTGAAAATATTAAGCCCTTTGTTCTCCATTGCCCCGGCGTTAAAGTCATTGACAGCAACGATCATAAAAATATCCAAGTCATATTCCCTGCCGTAGACTTTCTCATCCCAGGTCATAGACTGCTTAAGCGACTTCATTGCGTGGTCGCATTTGTCTAAATTTTCTTTTTCAACATAGATTTTAAGTGCTACATCCCTGCCAGACCGAGTGGTAAAAGAATCTTCGATGGAAACCAAATCTCCCGCAACCAAGGCAAAAAGGTATGATGGTTTTTTGAAGGGATCAACCCACCGAATCCAATGTCTGCCGTTGTCTAAATCTCCTTTTTCGATGGGATTTCCGTTGGACAACAATACCGGGTATTTTTTCTTATCAGCAATGATTTTGGTGGAGTAGACAGCCAGAACATCCGGTTTATCAGGATAATAGGTGATCCTTCTGAATCCTTCAGCTTCACACTGTGTACAAAACATATCGCCGGATTTATAAAGACCTTCAAGTGCCTTGTTTTCCTGCGGTAATATCTTCGTTTTTATTTTAAGATTGAATTCCGTGGGTACGGAATTAATTGTAAGGGTTTCCGAATCAAAAACCAGGTTATCAGCGGGAACGTCTTTATCATTAACGGCAATAGACAACAATTCAAGATTATCGCCAAAGCAAATGAAGGGAGCATTTTTCTCAGAAGCAACCGGGTTGATCCTGCAGTTAAGCTCGGATGAAACGATACAATGCCCTTCAAAAAGATCAAATGTTAGTTCAATCGTGTCGATCAGATACGCGGGTGGTTTATAATCTTTTAGATATATGGTTTCGGGCGTTTTTTGGTTCATTTTAATCCAAAGTGTTGGCAGATTGATATATAGTGAGAAGGTTTGATTAATTTGAAGAAATAGTTATGTGCCGATCTTATGCCGAACCTGGTTTTATAAAATCAGCAAAGTTTGACCTTCGAAATGCCGCTTTATTCAGAGAGGAGTGTCTTCAACGTTTGGTTGACCATTTGAGGGTTTGCTTTTCCTTTTGACTGCTTCATCACCTGTCCCACAAAAAATCCCAATACTTTTTCCTTTCCGCTTTTGAATTCTTCGACCTGGGATGGATTGTCATTGAGCACCTGTTTACATAGTCCTTCAATTGCTCCTTCATCCGAAACTTGCTTAAGACCCTTCTCTTCAACAACAACTTCTGCAGATTTTCCACTTGCAAACATCTCTTCAAAAACGGTTTTTGCTATCTTACCGCTTATGGTTCCCTTTTGTATCAGTTTAATGAGCTCAGCTAAATGCGCTGGTGTAACAAAGGATTGCCTGATTTCGGTTTTGGTTTCATTCAATAACCTTGAGAAGTCACTTAACATCCAGTTTGCTGCTGGTTTTGCGTCAATTCCAATGTTTACAACATCTTCAAAGAATTCGGACATACTTCTGTCAGCCACAAGTATTGAGGCTTCTTTTTCCGTTAATCCATAGTCTTTTTGAAATCTTTCCCGCTTTTCATCCGGTAACTCGGGAAGCTCCGATTTCAAAGTTTCTATGGTCGTGTCGTCAACATATGCGACCGGAAGATCGGGGCAGGGAAAATATCGATAATCGTCAGAATCTTCTTTGCTGCGCATCGCTTTGGAAGTTCTTTTATCCGCGTTCCAAAGTCTTGTTTGTTGAATAACTTTCTCTCCTTCGAATACCATCTCAGTTTGCCGCTGAATCTCAAATTCAATAGCTGCCTGTACATTGCGAAAGGAATTAAGATTCTTGGTTTCGGTTCGTGTTCCAAATTCCGTTTGCTCAAATGGTCGGATGGACACATTGGCGTCACATCGGAGGTTTCCTTTTTCCATGTTACCGTTGCTGATCCCTAAGTATGTCACTATGGAATGGATTTTTTCCATATAGGCTTTTGCTTCCGCCGCGCTTCGAATATCAGGCTCTGAAACAATTTCTACCAGCGGAGTCCCAGCCCGGTTTAAATCAACATAACTGGCACCGGGATCATCTCCATCATGGACCAGCTTTCCTGCATCCTCTTCCAGGTGAATTCTGGTAATGCCAATCCTTTTTCTGTTCCCTTCTATGTCGATATCAATCCAACCGTTTTCGCAAATAGGCCGGTCGAATTGTGATGTTTGATAGGCCTTGGGTAAATCAGGATAGAAGTAATTTTTGCGTGCAAACTGAGAGTCTTTTCTAATAGTACAGTTGGTCGCCAATCCAAGCAGAATGGCGTATTTAACCGCTATTTCATTAATTGCAGGCAAAGCACCCGGCAAACCAAGGCAAACAGGACACGTGTTTAAATTAGGTTCCTGCCCGAATTCAGTGGGACAGGAACAAAACATTTTGGTATTCGTTGACAGTTGAGCGTGGACCTCCAGTCCGATGACAGTTTCAAGTTCCATAAATAAGGTTTAGAGGGGTGTTCATCAGTAATCAGGGAACCCTGAGATTGACTTTCATAGTGACATTAATCCAAAATGTGGTCAAGAAATCACAGCGGTAAAAGGCCGTCAACCGGCTATTTGGCTCTTTGTCATGCCCTTTAACTTAATGTTTAACACATAGTGATATGAAAACAACGAATACCAACTCAATGAGTTGGAAAGAAGCCATACTTGCAACAAAAGGTCCCACTAATCTTAAAGATTCAATAATTTTGTTCATAAAAGGGCTGTTTATGGGAGCGGCCAATATTATTCCCGGTGTCTCCGGTGGTACTATTGCATTGATTACAGGCATTTATCAAGAACTCCTGTTTGCCATCCGTTCATTCAATATGGATACAATCAGGCATTTAAAAAACTTCCAGTTTAAGGAAGCTCTAAACACCGTTCATTTGCGTTTTTTGTTTGCACTGTCCTTGGGTGTTGCGGTTGCTATTTTTTCGCTTGCGCACCTTATGAACTTTGTATTCGTCAATTATCCGATTTTCACCTGGGCATTTTTCTTCGGATTAATTATCGCCTCAATCATAGTCATGGGTCTTCGAATCGATCATTGGTTGGGTGCCGGGGGTGTCTCTTTTTTATTGGGAACAGCTGGGGCTTACCTTTTTGTCGGGCTCATCCCGGTTTCGACTCCGGAAACCTGGTGGTTCATTATGTTTGTTGGGGGTATTACGATCTGTACGATGATTTTACCTGGCTTAAGTGGGGCGTTCCTTCTGCTGATACTGGGCAAATATGAGTACATTACCGGAGCCGTCAAAAATCCCTTTATTTGGGAAAATTTCGTTATATTGTCATTATTTGTTGTAGGTTGCGGGCTTGGTATCATTGCTTTTTCGAGACTGCTTTCCTTCATGTTGAATAGATTTGAAAACGTAACAATGGCGATGCTTACCGGAATTATGTGCGGGTCGTTAAGGAAAGTCTGGCCGTGGAAAGAGGTTGTAGAAACCAAAATGATTCGGGGGAAAGAGCATATCATCAGCGAAGCCAATACTTTTCCGGCACAATTGAACGCTGAATTCTGGGTGGCCGTTGTCTTTGCCCTGGTAGGTTTTGTTATTGTTATTGTATTGGAGAAATCAGCGGCTGAAAAATAGGATAGTCGAGACGTTACGCGAAATTGACCTCAGCCAACAAAAACTCTTCGCTTTGCTGAAGAAAACTTGTCAGATTCAGATCGAATTCCTGGAGACATTCCAGGAATTCGATAAGCCTGCTATTCCTCTTTTTTCGTTTATGAACACCATTCAATAAAATTTTGGCTTTGTTTTTAAACACTTGAGTTGCTTGCTGAATTTGGGATTCTCCAAGCTTTCCACTTAAGATTATCTTTCCCAGACTGTAAATCCGGAATCTATCCATTGCTGCATGGGTTTGAGATAGTTGATCTTCGTGCCCTCCATATTTTGTTAACAAAAGCTCATCAATTAATCCGACTTCATGTTTTGCGGTGATTCTTAACCAGAGATCATAATCCTCACAAGCCGGCATTTTTTCATCAAAGCCTTCAAATGAATCGAACAGCTCTTTAGTCATAATGACAGATGAGGGAGTAATGGTGCATAAATGTAAGCTTTCCGGAAAAATATAGCCTGTGGGTTTTGCATGTTTATGTTTTGGGTTAACTCGCTTATTGTTTCTGATCCAGATTTCCTGTGTTTGAGAAATTAATAGTTGTGGATTTTCCAAGTGAAATGCCACTTGCTTTTTCAATTTATTTTTGTGCCAGGTATCATCGGAATCTAAAAAAGCTAAAAAGCTCCCTGTTGCGATTGATGCCCCCAAATTTCGCGCCCTGCTTACACCTGATCTTTCAATCGCCCTATAAATAAGCCTGGAGTCCTTAACTGTAGCAACGATTTGATTGGTTTGATCAGTTGATCCATCATCTATCACAATCAGCTCAAAATTCTCGTAACTCTGGCTTAGTACAGATTGGATTGCTTCGATGACTTTCAATTCTCTGTTATAGGTGGGAATAATTATTGAGATCAATGGATTGTGCATGATTTTCTTCGTTTAAGACCCGTAAATTAGGGGATTGAAAGGTTGGATTTGCACTCTTAGTCGGTAATCACTGCCTACATTGACGCGTTGCTGAAATGAATGATAAATCAATACCTTGTAATGCATGTTGGGCTTTTTTTATTGCATGTCCCAGTTAACCTGCTAGACTGTGCGAAATCAAAGATAACAGCGTATGCATGATAGACAAGAGGTTTTACAATCAATTACGGCCTGAATTCTGCTAGTCCAAGGCAAGCAAAATTCAGGCTTTTTGCTTTCTGGTCTGCATTCAAGATAATCAAAAGCCTCACATGTCTATTGTGTCAATGAAAAAAGGACTTTTGTCGAAGCCGACTAGCTGTTGTTTCGGAAATTTAAAAAAGGTAATTGCATGATTTTGAAAAACACGACTCGTTTTTTCATACTAGTGGTCATCACATATACATTCTCCGGATTTATTTATGCCAATCAGCAGACTCATGATAACCAGTGTCTAGCTTCGAAAAAGGCGGATGATCATTGTGATTTGATCGACTCTCGATACGATTCCTTCCTGTTTGACTCCATTATTTCTTATGATCCCATTCCGGAAAATAGTGCACAATCCAATTCAGGCAAACCAGGTTTTTCGTGCTGCGATTCAAATGATCCTGTGCTTGGGATGCTTTCTCTGGAATCGATTGTCCAGGATCTGCTTGTTGGTCCAGAGGACAAGAAAGGGGAATGGGCAGTTTACCCTACCTTGTTTGAAGATGATTCCCAAATTGATGTTCGTAAAGAAATTGAACTCACGGATGTTGATGACGAATCGGTACCTTATAGGAATGGTTCTACTGCTTCTGACAGCCATGTAAACAATGAAAATCAATGTTCCGATAAAACTGATTACGAAGAGACTGTAACCTACAATTCACCCAAACAGAAAGGTAAGGCTTCGAATGATAACAAACAAGCTTTGCAATGTCCCGAAAAACCGTTCAAAACGTTGGTTCATACCGAACCTGACTACCCTGTTCCGGATATTCCCGTTTACACAAATAAAAGAATTGAAGCTTTCATAAATCTTTACACAAAAAAGAAGCGCAAGGCTTTTATGAGAGCGATTGAACGGCTGCCCAAATATCAGGGTATGATAACTAAAACATTCAAAGAGTACGAACTACCTTTGAATCTCACCTATTTGGCCATTGTAGAGTCCAATTTGAATCCCAATGCCATATCCAGAGCTAACGCTGTTGGGCTTTGGCAATTTATGTCGTATACAGGTAAACATTTCGGGCTATCAAGAAGCTGGTGGCATGATGATCGGTATGATCCGGAACGTTCGACAGTCGCAGCGGCAAAATACCTGAAACAATTGCATACACGATTCAAAGGAGATTGGGAACTGGCACTAGCTGCGTACAACAGTGGTTCAGGGACTGTCCGCAAGGCTATTCGACGAGCAAAGAAGCAGGGCAAGGCAACTGATTATTGGTCTTTAAGACTTCCTCGAGAAACAAGAGGCTATGTCCCTGCTTTTTATGCCGTTTCGATTATATTTGCAGATCTTGAAAAGTATGGATTTAAAAAACATCAATCCAAATTCGTAATTCAACCTAAACAACAATTGGATGTCGGTGGAGGAATAGCACTGAATCAGTTGGCTAAGCTTTTTAAAATCGAACCTGGTGTGCTCAAAGAGCTAAATCCCAGGTTGAGATTTAGAGGTTTGACTCCGCCAACTCTAAGCACCTTTACTGTGGCACTTCCTGCTTCTCTTGAAGTAGGTAAAGACCACATAAAACAACTTAATCGCCTAAAACAAAACAGGCACGAAAAGTGGAAAGTTCACAGGGTTAGGCAAGGTGAGACTTTGTGGTCTATTTCCAGATATTATAGAATTCCACTGAGCAAAATTCTGACATATAATCGCTTGAAGAGAAAAAACATATTGCGAATCGGTCAGAAACTGATGTTGCCTGTACCTATCGATTGGAATCCTCCCAAAATACCTTCCAAAACCAAGCTTGCCCTGCGCGACATTGATAAACTTCCCGGGGTTACAAAAATTCATGTTGTACAGAAGGGAGAAACTCTTTGGCGGATTTCCCAAAAGTACAACGTTCCGATTCGGAAAATCAAATATTGGAATCGCAGGGTATTGCATCGCAAATATTTAAAAATCGGGACCGAAATTGTACTGAAACTTCCCCTCTCAGTAGCGAACAATTCTAGCTAAAGTCGATTATAGGTTATTCTTTCTTGAGTTTTAATAGTTGTAATGCTATTTAAAATCATTTTGAATATATGAGAATAACCTGAAATCGTTGAAAGAAAAAATCTTTCACTGGAAAATGAAATCATTTGGCGAATGTGAATAAGTCTCGTCCCACGTGTGCAATTTCTAAACATTTCTTTAACTACACAGCATTTCGGCCAGGGATTACTCTTTTTGAATTGATGGCAGTGGTTTGCATTATCGGGGTGATTTCCTCATTTGGCATGGTGTCTCTCAAACCGCTTTGGGAAAAACATCAATTGCATCAATCGATTTCGGAAGTAGATGCGCAGGTGCAGATGTTGAGATTGAAAGCCATTGTAGAGGATTGTACCTACCAAATGAAAATTGAAGGTCATTATTTGATATTCAGAAAAAAAATCAATGATAAATGGCTTGGCTGGAACAAATACCGATTGAGCGAGAGTACAAAGGCTTTAATGTCTGGGAGCATTTATTTTGATAACAAGGGATTTGCCTCTCCGAAATCGATAACGATTCAATTGGAGCAGAGATACCAACAACTAATCATAAATATTAATGGAAGGACAAGACGAAGCGAGATCATCTGAGTCGGGTGTTACCTTGATCGAGGTGATGATCAGCATAGTGGTGTTTTCAATTATGTTGGGCATGGCATCGGATTTTGTCAAAAAAGGTATGGAACATTCTTTTGTGGCAGTGAACGTCGAGGATTGGCTTAATTTAATCGAAGAGTCAAGCAAGCTTGTCTCCACCATGGCTTATTCTTTAGAAACGTCTCTAATTGGAACCGATGACTTTCCATACAGCAAAATAAAGAAACCAATGAATTTAAAAGACTGGTCTGTAAAATGGGAGAAAACGAATCTGCCGAATGTCCGTGCAGCAGAATTTCATGCGATCAGTCTGAAGCATCAATCATTCAAATGGATCGTTTTTAAAGTGATCGATGAAAAGTAAAGGATTTTCCATTATGGAGTTGATGATCACTCTGATAATTACCGGTGTGGTAATCGGATTGATAAGCACCAATATTAATAGTCTTCGGAAACTGGCTTGGGCATTTAATGAACAGGCAATATTTCGGGAGCAATATCTTATATTTTTGTTAAAATTTGAGGAAGATTATCAAACGGCTGAAGTAAAAAATGGTTTAAATACGACTAATCTGGACGATCTGATTTTTTCGTTTGATTTGAACGGGGACGAAGACTTTGAAGATCCCGGGGAAAGAGTGAGTTATAGATGGAATAAAAGCAGGAGTCGCATCGACAGGAAAAGTGGAAACGGATCTTATCAGGCTTTTTTAGATGGAATCGACAGTTTATCCTGGAATCGAATCTCGATAGTGCCCGTTTGTCATCGAATGAAAGTCAATTCAATGTTCAATGAATCGGGATATGAGATTAAGTTTTGCAGAGCACCAACTGAATAAACGAATTCAACCAAGTCCAATGTAAAATGGAATGCTGCTCAGTGTTTTGGACATAAACTCTGCAGCGGTGCTAATAAACCAAGGCAGAAATAAAATCAGCAGTACAACAACTCCCACCATTTTAGGAATAATAGCAAGCGTCATTTCCTGGATCTGAGTCACAGCCTGAAAGATAGAGACCGCCAGACCCAAGACCAGTGCTGTGATTAGCAAAGGAGCAGCAAGTTTGGTTGCTATTGTTATTGCTTCGGTTGCAAATGAAACTACAAATTCAGGAGTCATTTTTATCTCTCGTTGCTTAAGATTTGTTTGCCAAAAAACCGCTGCGTCAACCGGTGAAGCTTTTTACCAGGGATTCTGTTATTAAATACCACCCATCTACAAGCACAAACAACATAATTTTGAATGGCAATGAGATCATAATGGGTGGCAACATCATCATTCCCATAGACATCAAGACAGCTGAAACAACCATATCGATTACAAGGAATGGGATGTATATGATAAATCCCATTTGAAAGGCCGTTTTTAATTCGCTAATCACAAATGCCGGCATGACAACCCAAATCGGTACATCGTTCAGGTTCTTGGGGCGATCGATTTTAGCTATCCCAACAAAAAGCGCCAGGTCTTTGGGTCTGGTATATTGAACCATCCATTTTTTTACAGGTCCCGTGGTCCTTTCTATCATGTCTTCCTGACTCAGCTTGTTGTCAAAATAAGGTTGCAAGGCTTGTTCATATACATTGGACCAGAGAGGCGCCATGATGAAAAAGGTAAGAAACAGGGCAAATCCGACTAACACCTGGTTCGGAGGCGACTGTTGCGTACCAAGAGCATTTCTCAAAAACGACAATACTATGATAATGCGGGTGAAAGATGTGGTCATGACAATCAAGGCAGGTGCTAACGTCAGCACTGTCAATAAGACGATTATCTGTAGTGTGGATGCGACTTGTTTGGGGTCTGAAGATTGACCGACCTGTAAATTAAAGCTTGGAATAGGAACTGTCTGGGCAAAAACTGCTTCATGAATCAACAGACCAAGACAGCTTAAAATAATCAAACGAATCAGAAAGGTAGGGTAGTTTTTTTTCATCGCAATGGCTTATTGTTAACCAGCTATACAGAATAGGTGCTAGCTCAATAGAAATGCATAAAAAGCACCGTTTGCGTTTTATGCATTCTAAGGACAAGGTAGTCGGAATTCAATCTCAAAATGTCAGTCAGATGTTTCTTATTTGGGTTTAATCTGGGGAAATACGATATTTGCCACATCCTCAGTAAATCTGTTGGCAAAACTTCGCCTTTTTAAATAGGCTTCCCAGTTGGTTCTTTCCATAAGAAAATCTCTGTGTGTCTTTAATTGGTCCTGTTGCGGTTTTAAAAGTTTTTGTATTTCTTTGCCTTGTTTGCGCTGCAATGCCGGTCTGTCAAAGGGTTTTGTTCTGAACAAAACCCTCTTTTGTTTGTCCGATATTTCCTTGGATTTTTTTCCAATTGATTTTTCAACAGTAAAATAATTTCTTAAATGCTGATTTATTTCCTTAAACCCCTGATCTTGATAGGCCTCTTTAAGTTTTAATTTAAAATAGTCATGCCTGCTGAATTGAAAGGAGAGAAATTTTATCAAGTTGGCTTTATCATTGGGAGAGTAAGCAGAACGTTTTCGTACCAACCTTCCGGCGTTGAAGATGCTTTGTATGAGTTTGTCATTCCATGTTATCTGCATACCGTTCGAAAGATCTTTGAATTCAAAAGGTAAGTCTAAGGATCGAAATTGAATCTGAACGTCGGACGCTTTAAGACTGTAATAGATTCTTAAATCAAATATCAATTTACGCGTGTACAACTCGATTTGAGTTTTGAAAAGTTCGTAATCGTTTGAATCGATAGCGATGCCCATCAGCAAAAATATGTTAGCTTGATGGTACCTGTCACGGGTGTTTTGGAATTCAATTGCTACTTTTTTGCCTTTTAAAGTTTCTTTATTTATCAACGCC
>JAKSDL010000464.1 GCA_022360105.1 Pseudomonadota bacterium | reverse complement strand
CACCACATTGATGATATCCGGCATCGTCAATGACTTTTTTAAGATACCAGGGAAAAATAGCAGAGAAGATTAACACACCGATAAAGAAATAAACCAGAATTAGCTGCCCCCGAAGTTCGTCTCCCAGTTTTTTAATCAGGCTGTAAAGTTGCATCAATCGTAATGAGGGAAAAACTAACGCTAATAAAAGGTAATAGATTCCGGTGTGGAGGGTGATGGGCTCCGTTCTGTTTTCGATCCCGAGCATCAGTTCCCTGTGTTCCCGAAACAGGTATATCAGGCAGCCGATGGCGAAGATATCAAAGAATAGTAGACCAATATGCGCCTGCTTTTTCGTCAGTATCATTTTGATTACCAGGAGCCGATGGTAGGGTCAGGTATCATCTTCGGTCTCTAATTCCGGGCAGGCCGACAAATAATAGGTATGCTCGCTTCCCCTGGACGTTCTGTAGGTCACAGTCTCACCGCATTGATGATAACCGGCATCGGCAATGACTTTTTTAAGATACCAGGGGAAAATTGCAGAGAAAATAAAAACACCGATAATGAAATAAACCAGACATAGCTGTCCCGGAAGTTTATCTCCCAGTTTTTTGATCAGGCTGTAAAGTTGAAGCAATCGGATTGAGGGAAAAATCAACAGTCCCAAAAGATAATAGACCCCCGTGTGAAGGGTGATGGGCTCCGTTCTGTTTTCGATCCCGAGCATCAGCTCCCTGTGTTCCCGAAACAGGTATATCAGACAGCCGATGGCGAAGATATCGAAGAATAGGAGGCCAATATGTGCCTGCTTTTTCGTCAGTATCATTTTAATTACCAGGAAACGGAACCAATCGCTCTGCGCATGGCCCGATTTATAAACCATTGCTCCCAACGTTGCTGCTCTCTGATTGTATTGGAGGGAACCGATTTAATATCGTTGATCATTTGGTTGAGTGAAATCCCGGCTTCTTCGTAAGCTTCGATCAGCATTTTAGTGGCACCTGTTTGTTTGTCGATACTATTCAAAACAAACCCGGTTCCCACGCCTACCATTATCACAACTAACAAAGTAACTGCAGGTACAAAAACCGCCGTACCTGCGATAAGTCCCGCAGTTGCAGCCGCAATGGAGCAGATTCCGATTTTGATAAGATCGGAAGTGACATTTCCCAGGAGCTGGGCCAGGGTAGCGGTATCCCGAATAAAATAATCAAACACATTGACGGTTGTGCACAAGACAACGGTCAGGACAAACCCGCCTTTGACGGATTCAACAATCCCCTTGGGACCGACAGCCATACGCACGATCTTGGGATTGGACACTGAATAACGTGGCGCGCGAAATATGGTTCGGTTACCCGGATGCCCTTTAAACACCACGTAGGCTTTTCCACCCCAGCGCTTAATCATTACTCTACCCGCCATCCCGAATTCCCTGGCCAGCCTCCTGGCCATTTCTGCATCACGGGCTACCGATGCGTATTGAGCGCCAAAGCGGGCGATCGGTTTGGTATCTTCCCATTCGGGGATGAAATTGTATCTTGGTGTATTGGGTCTTTTCTGAGTTTTCAGATGATCCCAGGAAGAAAATTTCTGGCCCGTTTCCTGTTTCGTAACAAAATCTTCCAACGGAAAGATTTGCACAATATGTTCGTTTGATTTCAATTCCTTTACAAGTTCGTCTTTTATGGTCGCCATTCTTTAAATCCTCATATGAAGAATCTGATGTCCGGATTTTTTCCGCACTGATTTTCGTTAATGATCGACTGAATGTTTTTCATGGTTTGAACAAATACCTACTTGAAAGCTACACCGGATTATGCTTGAACGGAAAAATTCCGGCAACTGTTTTTCTTTTTGGCGCACCAGTTGCCGTAGGATGGGCAAAGCCTGCGTGCCCATCATTTAAAACATATGCTGCATACTAAAGGTCAAAAGAAGGTCTGCTGCCATTTACGTACGTTCACAATTCATCGGGATTCATCTCATTTTTAAAAACTATATTGACGTTCTAATTATTTTTAACTTTCTCAATCCTTTCTTGCTCGTCCGGCTGCTACATAACTAATACCATCTATATTGTGTTATTTTAATATTCTTTGCGATTTATGAATTTCTAAGATACCTTGTTATTGGCATATGCTTAAAACTGCCAATTAAAAATGCATGAGTTGTTGAATTAACAAATAAGGTTTGGATCATCAATAATCATAACCAGTTGGTTTACACCGTTCTTAACGGATCTTGCACATCCATTGTCGGTCTGCCTGGATGTGAAATTGAGAACTCTGACAGCGACCTCAAACTAAAATAAGCGATTGAGAATCAGAAGCGGCAGTCCAATGGCGACCAAACCTCTTGGAACAACCTGAAAAAGAGAAATAAACAATGGAATTAAGCGACGAGCAAAATGCTTTTTTACAGAAACACTCTAATCAATTCCTGAAGATGGCATTTGATTACAAACGACATGAAAAGGTGTATCAACCCGATGGTTACGGCAAAAATACCGGAGATTGCGGTGATACAGTTGAAATATCGTTAACCACGAAAAAGAAGATTATTCAGCATGTTTCTCTTGGAATAGAGGGATGCATAAACACCAACGCTTGTGCTAATGCCGTTGCTCACTTTGCGGAAGGAAGATCGGTCGATGAAGCCTGGGATATTACCCCTGAAAAGATTATCGATTTTTTGGAAACTCTGGACGAAGATTCACACCACTGCGCAGAACTGGCCGTCGGATCTCTGTACCTGGCCCTGTCCGACTTCAAGAAAAAACCGGTGACCAGGCAATAGGATACATTTTACTTTCCAATCTGTGCGACGGCTCAGTCATTCTCATGCCTTACATAGTTTAATGAAGACTGAAATTGGTATGCTGTTCCACGATTTTGGGCAAGTTGCTCCATTCACTTCTCTATTTGGGGTTGACCGTAGGTTGTAGAGTGATTATTGTTTAAATACATTCTGATTGTTTCCTTTGGGGACGTTTGTTTCATTGGGTTTTGAGAATTCTACCAAGACGGGATTCGCTGGATTGACACTCCACAAAACGAGCCGTGAAATGAGATGGGCCCAGGGGTTTGGCTACGGCAGGGCTGTCACCCTGCTTTATGGTGTCTTGGCACCGCCAGGCTTCTGGGCTTTTCTCATTTTTGGTAGCCCGGTTTCAGTCTGGCGGTGCTCTCAAAGGAGAAAACACCTTGAAACCAATTTTCACTCCAGGGCTAGTCAAACGTCTTCGCAATGAAACACGTCCCCTTCACGTTTTGCTAAACAACAACAAACTCATCTGTTTTATTCCGGAGAGCAAAACCTCTCTTGATATTTCCGGGGTTGCCCATCTGTTGGATCTCCCTGCAACAAAAGGAAAGAATTCCGACTTTGAAAACATACCGAGGCTGAATCCGGTCCCTTGCAGCAGTGGTCTGGTTACTTTTGCCAACCACTCCTCCATTCGTCATCCCTCTGCTTTCTTCCAACTTGTCTTGCAAACCAGCAAACCGGCTTCGGTTGCCATGACCCGCTGGTTGACACGAGAGGTTATCCCCAGGACTGCCGCTTTCAAAGCCCCGCTGGCAGCCGTGACTGATGATGAGGGATTAAAGAAGCTGATCGGGAGGAACCAGGCCGGGATGACAGGTCAGGTACTGGTTAAACTGGAAACCGTTCAGACCGGAGACAAAACATCGTCACAGAATGCGGAGGAGATAGAACACCTAATGGAAGAGGAGGAACAATGTCAAAAGAACTAACCGATCTCATGAACGATCTCCACCAGATGCAGATCTTGCTCAACTTCATGATCAAGGGCCTCGCGGCCCTTTCCACAGAATCCACGGAAGACAGCCTGAGATTAACTGAAATCCAAGCTTTCCAAGTCTACGAACACACCCGGAACATGGTTGATACGATGATGAAACGAACGGAAGAAGCCTTCAAGGAGCAGTTCTGCAAGCCTGTTGAATGATTAGACCCGGTCATAAAAATAAAAGGGTCAAATCTGCTTTTGACTTTTGTTGTTTTGATTATAAAGGAAAGAGCAAAGCCTTAAGCTGTATAGCAAGGTCAAAGGAAGATTTGACCCCTTTATGCTTTATCGTGGTGAAACATTGAGGCAATTGCAGGCCTAAAAATACGGGTGCCGCCAGCTTGATTTCGTTCAATATTCTTTAGTCCAATAGTGATTCCCACGAACAACCTATTGCTTTTCGAATTCTTTTTGCCGTTGTTATGAGAATATTAGTTTGTCCCGCTTCGATTTTTTGAACGGTTCGAATATTCAAATGTGCAAGCTCTGCAAGTTTGTCTTGGGTAATCTTTCTTGCTGTCCGTTCCCTACGAAGATTTTCGCCGAAATGCCTCAACTCTGTTTGTATTTGTTCTTTTTTCATGCGCCCTATTATGGCGTAAAAACAATATTGACAACACGGCACAATAGGGCGTAAAAACATTTATTCTAACAAAGGCAAATAAGAATAAAGTTTAGAACGTAGGAAGGATTTCGGGCTTACTTTGAAACATGAAAAATGTAGTATGCCGGAGGAGTTAAATATGTTTAATCTATCACAAAATGAGGTTTTACCTGAAGAAACACTGGAGGAAAATTTGAATGTTCTTTATGACAATATTACAGAGTTTTGTGCTTATTGTTCTTTTCTTTGCGACTCCTTTGCGTCCATTGTTGCCCAAAAAGAAGTAATTGATGATGCAACTGTCCTAGGAATAAGTTTCTGTTCGAATTGGATGAAAAGCAGAGTTGAGAAAATCAAAGACGAGGTAGGAAAAATTCATAAGAAAGTGGCATTTAGAAGCGAATAAATTCGTCAAGCAGTATCGCATCGGTACAAATCTACGATGTGATATTATGTCACCAAACGCCGGGTTTCATTGAATAGGGACAGGGCCGGGCTTAGAGTGTACTTAAATGTCAAGTAGCTGACTTGGTTTGATGTTGAGAGCTTTTGCAATTTTGAAAATGTTGGACAACGTCATGTTGATCGTTTGTCCCGACTCAATTCGTTGATATTGCCTCAATGAAAGTTCAAACGACTGCATATCTTCTTGAGTCAGTTTTTTCTTTTTCCTCAACCGGTAGATTTTCTTCCGCAGTTTTTCAGCAAATACTGAAAACTCATCAAAATATCTACTCTTCTCGTCTATTCCTCTCATCTTTCAACCCTTTGTCGAATTCTAAATATGCCATTAAAGGCATATTTATCACTTACAAACCACGACATAGATGGCATGTTTTTGACAAAGAATTTTGAGAATTAAGAGAAATCAAAATCCACTACTTAGTAAACTAATCCATGAAGAATATCTCTAAGAACGAACTCTTCAGCAGCTTTAGGCTGATGGAATTGATTGATGAAGAGAATGATAATGTTTCCAGGCAGGTATTGATCAATCTGGTGGGTTTCAAAGTCAAGGCTGAAAAGAAGTCATCGATAGATGATGGTTTCAAGCTATACGGAAGAGAAGAGCGATGTCAAAAGGACTAATCGATCTGATGGACGATCTCCACCAAATGCAGACCCTGCTCGACTTCACGATAAAGGGTCTGGTGGGCCTTTCCACCAAATCCACAAAAAATAGCCTGCGACTAACAGAATTCGAAGCCTACCAAGTCTCCGAATACACCCGAGACATGGTTGATACTTTGATCAAACGAGTGGAAGAAGCCTTCAAAGAACAGTTCTGCAAGCCTATGGATTGATATGGGAGATTTAATTTACAAGTGGGCCAAGCCCGTATTAGAAATATTTTGGATAATTTAGAATGAGCTAAGTCAAAAGAAGACCTGATACTCATATAAAGACAAGAGCCCTCGAATAACTCCTAGGAAAGCGAATTGCAAGACACCTCCCTGTTCATAGTGCCGCTATGAACAGTTTTTATTCATTATTAATGAACCCAGTAAAGGAGGTGTCATATGAAAACATATGCCGGAATCGATTTACATTCAAGCAATAGTTTTGTTGGAATCCTGGATGAGCAGGATAAAAGGTTGTTTAACAAGCGATTACCCAACGATCTGGATGTCATTTTGACAGCGTTGGAGCCCTTTCGAAAT
>JAKSDL010000446.1 GCA_022360105.1 Pseudomonadota bacterium | reverse complement strand
TAGAAAGCTAATAAAATGACAATTGAAATCGGCATAAGCATGAATTATCATTTCTCGGCTGATAATATTGAGAGGGCCTATCTGGACCATACTTACTTTGATGTTTTTGCCGAGTACGATGTTTTGTGCCGTCCTATCCTTCCTGTAAATACTGACCAAAAGCTCAATAAGTACCTTGATACTATTTCCGGAGTTGTTTTTACAGGCGGTTTGGATTTGGATACCAGGCTATGGGATATTCCACTTCATCCGAAAGCTGAACTGGTACATAAGAGGCGGTTGGATTTTGAGATCAGGATGCTTCAAGAGATATTGAACAGGAAGATCCCTTTACTTGGAATATGCCTGGGCATGCAAATGGTTAACATGTTTTTGGGCGGAGAAATGTGCCAGCATCTTCCAGAAATGGAAGAATCAATTAACCATGGATATGATGGAGAAAAAACCCGGCATAAAGTTTCGCTACACCCGGAAAGTAAATTGACAAACTGGCTTGGGGCAGATGCTGTTGAGGTTGCGAGTGCCCATCATCAGGGAATAACAAAAGCTGGGAAAGGGCTGCTGGAATCAGCTAAAACAAGTGACGGCGTAGTAGAAGCAGTTGAAATGCCGGAGCATCCATTTTTGGTGGCGGTTCAATGGCACCCGGAAAAAGCGATTGAGGAGACTGTCAACAGGACTATTTTTGATAGTTTTTTGGAAGCGGCAGATGGGGTAAAACCTAAGAATTAAGAGGATGCTTCACATGTCGCTAACGCGATCTTGTTTTAAGATTGGCTTAGCCAAATATTCCGAGCTGGAGCTCGGCAATCCCAGAAAAAAACAGGGAACAGCTATTAACTGTCCCCTATTATAAATGCACCAAAAAAACAAAGAAACACTTCTATTAGAACCAAGATGACTATTAATAGTACATCTCAGAATTATCCAGGTTATCCTTGGTTTTTTCGCCGACACTCTTTTGGTCTGATGGTTCGCCTAAATCGATATTAAATAAGGTTGGATCTTCTACCTGATGGCCAGACTGAGAGTTAGCTGCCCCATTAGAGCAGGACCAGTCAAGGAAAAGAGACTCGCCTTTTTCCACCTCATTC
>JAKSDL010000026.1 GCA_022360105.1 Pseudomonadota bacterium | reverse complement strand
GTCGCCGCAGCGACGATCGCCGGATCGGTGATCTCAACGCCATGGTGCACCTCATAGCGTTCTTTCAGGCCACGCAAGATGGCAATGGTGTCTTCGACGCTTGGCTCCTGTACCAACACCTTCTGGAAACGCCGCTCCAAGGCCGCATCCTTCTCGATGTATTGCCGGTACTCATCGAGTGTGGTCGCACCGATGCAATGCAGCTCGCCACGCGCCAATGCCGGCTTCAGCATATTGCCGGCATCCATAGCGCCTTCGGCCTTACCGGCACCGACCATCGTGTGGATCTCGTCGATGAACAAAATGACCTGACCTTCTTGTTTGGCCAAATCATTGAGCACCGCCTTGAGCCGTTCCTCGAATTCGCCGCGAAACTTGGCACCGGCGATCAAGGCCCCCATGTCGAGCGACAACAGGCGTTTGTTCTTCAGACCTTCGGGCACCTCACCATTGATGATGCGTTGCGCCAAACCTTCGACGATGGCGGTCTTACCCACGCCAGGCTCACCGATCAGTACCGGATTGTTCTTGGTACGACGCTGCAACACCTGGACGGAACGACGAATTTCATCGTCGCGACCGATTACCGGGTCGAGCTTGCCCTGCTCGGCCCGCTCGGTTAGATCGATCGTGTATTTTTCGAGCGCCTGACGTTGCTCTTCGGCATTGGGGTCGTCAACAGATTGGCCGCCGCGCACCTGCTCAATGGCCTTTTCCAACGCCCCTTTGCTCGCACCGGCCTTGCGCATGACCTCACCTAGCCCGCCCTTATCATCGGTCGCGGCCAGGACAAACAACTCGGAAGAGATATATTGATCCTTACGCTGCTGCGCCAGCTTGTCGGTTTGATTGAGCAAGCGCCCCAGGTCGTTCGAAATGTGTACATCGCCGGCTATACCCTGCACCGACGATAAACGGTCCAACCCCTCACCGAGCGCAGAACGCAATCGGTTGACGTTGACATCGGCCTGCGCCAGGAGGTGACGCACCGTACCACCCTCCTGATCGAGCAAGGCGGTCATCAGGTGCAAAGGCTCGATGAACTGATGGTCGCGCCCTACCGCGAGACTCTGAGCATCCGCCAGAGCCATCTGGAATTTGCTGGTCAATCGGTCCATCCGCATGGGAAAAAACTCCGATAAATTCTATGGTTAACCCGCATATGGGGGGAGCGAAGGATAATTCAAGGGTAGCCACGCCGATCCAACTTTCCGGTATCGAAACGCGTTCACATCCAGTTGAGGTCAATTCACGCAGACTCCCTGGATGAGCAACGCCGTTGCACTAAACAACCCCACGTCTCGATCGTTCAGCATGCCCAATACAAGATCATGCGGCCTCGCCACGTTCAGAGCAGTTACTTAACCTCGCCTCTATCGTAGTGTCCCTAGTGGCGCCCCTAAGGTCATCAGCCACTGGCAACCAAACCGAAAACTCGAGTTGTTCAGATACCGACTGCTGAATCGGTGTGAGGCTGACTGAAACTTACTTTGGATTCACAAGAAAACGTATCCAACAGCCCAAACACGGCGCCACCTAGCTTAAAAATCAAGCGAACCAACTATTTGGAGTCAACTTGGCGAAACATGAAGCAGGCCCACGCTTACCCAAAACTAAAGTAATATGCCACTTAGTCGATAAATTCCCGCAAACCACTTCATCCATTGCGGCTTTCCGTGCCAGAGCATGTCTTTTTGAGGTACCGAATGTCTGGTCTTCTTGAGCGCC
>JAKSDL010000698.1 GCA_022360105.1 Pseudomonadota bacterium | reverse complement strand
GGAATCTATGTCAGTCAGATGAAAAGTAAAACCAAACAGCCCTGATCAGTTTTTAGGCATCCGATTTTGTGCGGTAACCTTCTGAGCCTGCATCATTTCGTTATCAGTTATCGGCTGTCTGTTATCACTCCAGGGTAAAAATTTCGCTTTCTATCTTCATATTCAAAGATAAAAGATTGCGATTCGGACTTATTTTCCTGTATACTATGAGCACCGGAATCAGACGATTTATCTGGTTCCTTTTATAGTATTGATCCCTTAAAGCAAGGTAATTACGGGCTCTATATATGGCTAAAAACAATCCGACTTCAGAACCTGGAGCAGAACAGACACACCTATTGGTTGTCGATGACGACTGGGACAATCTCGAAATGCTTACCCAAATGATGGAATGCGAAGGATACCTTATCCAAACTGCCAATTCCGGAGAGGAGGGATTGGACTGTGTGATGGAACACCCGCCTGATCTGATTTTGCTTGATATCAATATGCCAGACATTAACGGTTATGAGGTGTGCCAAATCCTTAAAAGTGAAGCAGTCAGTGAAAAAATACCCGTTATATTTTTAACTGCCCTTGACACCATGGACGACAAAATAGAGGGATTTAAAGCAGGGGGTTGCGATTTTATCACCAAGCCATTTCAACTTGAGGAAGTTCTCGCCAGGGTAAGCGTTCATACGGACCTGCATCGACTGCAAAGAAAGTTGGCAAGGGAAATTGACGAACGAACCAAAGCCGAAAAGGAGTTGCAGCTAATGACCAGAAATCTGGCACTCAGGGTACAATCCCTGGCCTGTCTGCATGGTATTTCCAGAATAATGGAGCAAACCGATTTGCCCCTGGAAGAGCTGTTTCAAGAGTCTGTGGAACTGATAGTACAATCAATGCCTTATCCGGAAAAAACAGCAGCCCGAATCACGTACGGCAATGAAAGCTTTAAAACTCACAATTTTCAGCCTGCCGATCTGATGCAAACCAGTCGAATAACCTTAAACGACAAACCTGCAGGAATGGTTGAGGTAGCCTATCTTGGCAGCCAGCCGCATGGAAATGCCGAGCTCTTTTTTGAAGAAGGCCGGGAGCTGATTTATACCATTAGCAAGCACTTGGGAAGGGTTTTGGAGAGGAAGGAAATGGAGCTTGAAATGGTGGATGCCAAAGAGATTGCAGAAAGTGCCAATCGATTTAAATCCGAATTTATGGCCAATATGTCTCATGAGCTACGCAATTCCATGCATCACATACTCAGTTATGCGCGCCTGGGAATAGAAAAAATTCCGGATGTCAATATCGAAAAAGTCCTGCATTACTTTGAACAGATCAAACAATCCGGTGATAATGCACAATTTCTGCTTAATGATCTTTTAGACCTGTCTAACCTGGATTCCGGCAAAATTTGTTTTAATTTTGCCGAAGCAAGCATCTTTGAGATCGTATCAAACGTTGTCGTTGAACTTGAACCCATTGCTTCCGAGAATAATCAAAAAATTGAGCTGGAAAGACCTGATATAGAACTGGACGCAATCTGTGATAAGATCAAAATTGGCCAGGTCGTCAGAAACCTGCTGATAAACGCCATAAAAGTGACTCCTCATCACAAAAATATTGCTTTTACTTTTTCCGATACCGAAACGACCCGGGATGACAGAATTCAACCCGCCCTCCGGGTATCTATAGCCGACCAGGGAAAAGGACTTGATGGAATCAGCCCGGATGACATTTTCCACAGTCGGATTCGAAACAACGACAAATCAAAATCGGGTGGGTTGGGACTGGCCATCTGCAAAAAAATTATTCAAGAGCACCAGGGAAAAATCTGGGCAGAAAATCACCCGGATGGCGGTGCAGTGGTAAGCTTTGTTTTGCCGTATGATCAGGGTTGAATTATATTTTTTGACTTCGAATTGTTTCAGACTCTGAGGTGGATCTGTCGCTTTCCACACCTCCCCCCAAAACTGTAAAAAACGTTGTCAAAAGTTCAAAGCCTGTGCGAAAATCGCTCGACTTCTATCCCTCACACCTAGCACAAACCATTAGCCTCAAACAAACAATGATGACTCTAAAAATCAACGGTCAAACACACCAGCTCGATGTAGAACCGGACACACCATTACTCTGGGTGATCAGAGAACACCTGGGATTAACCGGGACAAAATACGGCTGCGGTATCGCCGAATGCGGGAATTGCACTGTATTGATCGATGGTGAGCCAAGCCTATCCTGCACTATCGCTGTAGCTGATGTTGACGGCCATGAAATTACCACCATTGAAGGTTTAAACGGCAAATATGCCGAATCGGTTCGTAAGGCCTGGCTGGAAGAGGACGTGCCCCAATGCGGATATTGCCAGTCGGGACAAATCATCACCGCTACCTCGCTTCTCACGGAAAACCCTGATCCGAATAACGAAGAAATTGATGAAGCCATGTCCGGTATTTTGTGCCGTTGTGGGACGTACCCCACTATTCGTCGGGCCATTCGCAAAGCCGCAAAGGAGGTACGATCATGAAATCAGACAAGCTGACGCTAACAAGGAGACAGTTGTTAAAGGGAGGTTTAACTACCAGCACGGTCCTCCTGCTTGGTTTTCATCTCCCCGGATGCAGCGGTGATGAGGAAATAAATCAAAAAATGCTGGAGGATGGTACTTATGTTCCGAACGCCTGGATAAGGGTGACTCCGAATAATATAGTTACTGTCATGGTTAACCACTCGGAAATGGGTCAGGGGGTTCTTACTTCACTGCCTACCATCGTCGCAGATGAAATGGATGCGGACTGGACAAAGGTTAAAGGCGAACATGCCCCAGTAGCCGATGTCTACAAAAACCCTGCTATGAATATGCAGCTAACCGGGGGCAGCACCAGTGTGCGGACTACCTGGGATATTTTGAGACAAGCCGGGGCCACCGTTCGAACTCTATTCATAAAAGCCGCATCTAAGCAGTGGAACATTCCGGAATTTGAATGTGAAACCGCTAACGGAGAAGTCATACACAAAGTGTCCAAACGTGCACTGAGCTATGGAGAATTGGTGGAAAAAGCTGTGACACTGCCTGTACCTGAAAATGTCCAGTTAAAAACCAGATCCCAGTTCAAACTGATAGGAAAAGAGACAGCCAGGTTGGATTCCATCATGAAGATTGATGGGAGTGCTGTGTTTGGGACGGATGTGATGGTACCGGGAATGTTGAATGCTACTGTCATCCATCCCCCTTTCATCGGCTCTACATTGCTCAACATAGATGATACCGATGCCCTGAAAGTAAAAGGGGTCAGGCATGTTCTGGCTGTCAGCACCGGGGTTGCTGTTGTCGCAGATACTTTCTGGCAGGCATTGAAAGGAAGTCGGCAGTTAAACGTCACCTGGACGGAAGGGAAAAAAGACTTGGTTGACACGAAATCTTTAAGGACCCGGTGGCAGAAACTGGCCAATCAAGAAGGGGATACCGTGTATGAACTGGGAGACGCTGATGATAAAAACCTACCCGAGGGCAAATTGGTTGAAGCGGATTACGAACTCCCTTTTCAGGCACACGCCACACAGGAGCCGATGAATTGTACTGCCGACGTTCGTGAAGACGGATGTGACATCTGGGCTCCCACCCAAAACCAGGGAGGCACTCATGCCATTGCAGCCTTTATCACCGGTCTGGACCCGGAAACCATAAAGGTCCATACCACCTTTTTGGGAGGAGGATTTGGACGCAGAGGAGAAATTGACTTCGTAACCGAAGCCGTTGAATTATCCCGGGCGACCAAAAAACCGGTCAAAGTAATCTGGACCAGGGAGGAAGACATGACGACCGATTTCTACCGACCCGCCAGCCTGAACCGCATGAAAGCCCTGTTGGATCAGCAGGGAAAACCTCTAACCTGGACCCATCGTATCGTGGGAATGGATCATTTTGTCCATGCGGTTCCAAAATTTATTCCTGCCATTGCACCTAACTGGTTGCCCAAATTCATCAAAAAGGGGGCTGCCTCTGCAGCAGGCGGAATCATGAGTACCTTTGCGGCCGGTAAGGGACTGACCGGTGGTGCCGGTCCTCTGGCTTATGACATCGACAACGTGAGACTGGAATTTGTAAATGATGATATAGGGGTGCCTGTCGGCTTCTGGAGATCTGTCGCCAATTCATCCAACGGTTTCGTGGTGGAATCTTTTATCGATGAAATGGCGTATGCAGCAAACAAAGATCCTTTCCAATATCGCTATGAGCTGTTGAAGGGACAGCCAAGGTTACAAAATGTATTGAAATTGGCGGCTGATAAATCCGGCTGGGGTAGTCCGGCGAAAAGCGGTGCTTCCAGGGGAATTGCTGCTCACATCTTTCATGATACTTTAATCAGCATGGTTGCTGAAGTCACTGTCAGTAAAGATGGTGAACTGACAATTCATCGCATCGTTTGCGCGGTGGATTGCGGCGTTGTGATCAATCCTAAAATTATCAAAGCCCAGATGGAAAGCGGTATCGCCTTTGGTTTGACCGCCACTTTGAAGAGCGAGATTACCTTCACCCGGGGAAAAGCGGATCAGCAAAATTTTGATAGCTTTGAACTCCTGCGTATGGACGAGATGCCGGAGGTTGAAACACATATTGTTGAAAGCAGTGAAGCACCAACAGGCATAGGGGAGGTAGCAGTGCCGATTATAGGATCGGTGATAACCAATGCGATTTATGCAGCGACGGGAAAACGAATACGCAAAATTCCATTTACCCAAAAGGATTTGACAGCCTGATCCGGATTGAATTAACCGGGATATGGAGCAGTTGCCCGAGAAGATTTAATCAATGGCGGTCCATATCCCTGAACCCTAAAATTTGAGTATCTCCAGTCATCTACTCGTCATCATAATCTTCCGGATTGATACATAATTCTTCACGATCGATCATCTTTAAACAGGCATTCACCACTTCACAATCGTCTTCAAAGCCGATTGGGGATTCAAAATCATCGATCTCGTCATCTCCCAGCGAAAAATAGCAGATCATTCCCAGGCACCATTTCTGGGCTGAATCGGGAATCGCTTCCCACTCAGCCACAATAGTCCGAAAAACCTCCACAATAGCCTCAGCCAGCTTCACATTCACCATAATATTGGTTTTGTAAGCTATTTTTGCTTTGGCAACATGCTCTTCTGCTTCTTGCAACATTTCCTGGGGAGACAAATCATTCTTAGCCAGACAATCATTTAAAACGGTCATCTCTTGCTGTGTCAGTCCCCTTGGTTGAAGTGGGTCCATAAATCAACTATAGTAAAGGGTTCACATTTAATCGACTTCGACCGATTCATCGCGAAACCGAAACATTCTCTCCGATCCGAAAACCAGGAATAATAGTTACCGCTTTATCGCTACTATGACATATCATTCATCGGATTGTCACTAGAGCAAAACTTGGGAATAACTTTACTTTATCGTATTAATATGTTAAAACTAGTCGTTCTTGTGCTGTGCAGCAATACATCATCATAACAGCACGTTATGACGTGCACAGCTTTTTTCAACTATTTTAGGAGGGAATATGAAGAGTAAAAAATCTTTAATTTTCAAATGGATAACTATTCTTTCGATCTTCAGTCTTCTGTTTTTTTTCCAGTCCGTTTTTGCTGCCAATCAACCTTACGATAGATGGTCTGAAAGGGGCAGGATCATTTCCTGGAAACACCTGAAGCGCATTTCCAAGCCCCGAATCTACCGCAGTATCATGGAAATGCCCTGGAAGGATACCTATCCTAACATTGATCTCAGTGACCTTTGGGATTTCTTCACTCCCCGGGAATTGCGGAGAGCCATCGACTACAAAATCGATGTTTACCTGCTGACATACGAAACGGTAGATCCCCATGGCAATCCAACCGCTGCATCCGGAGCGGTTCTGGTTCCCAAAAAACACCGAAAACAGGGATCCCTGCTGAGCCTGCAAAGAGGAACCATTTTTCTGGACAGCGACGCTCCATCTTACGGTGGGCTGGAAAACTGGGGGATTTGGAGAGGCCTTCTACCGGCATCTTCCGGATTTTTCACCATCATGCCGGATTTTTTCGGTTACGGTGCCTCAAAACATATGGTTCATCCCTATGCTATGGAAAAACCAACCGCAGTTGCTGCCATCGACATGATCACGGCAGCTCGAAAATTTGCGGAAATCATCCATTGGCAACTGGATGACAAACTTTTTCTGGCCGGTCTCTCCGAAGGTGGCTACGCGACGGTGGCCATCCACAAGGAAATTGAAGCAAATTACTCCGACACCATGCAGGTAACTGCTTCTGCACCGGCCGGGGGACCTTATACACCTTCCATTATTCTTGGATCGATCTTCACCAACGAGTTTGCATTCGCTGCCAATATCGTTTCTCACATCCTGATGTCTTACAACGACACCTATCGTTTCGATAGACCGCTTTCAGACTTTTTCAACCCGCCTTTTGACGAAACCATGTGGACACTGCACGATAAGGCTCATCCGGAAGACTACGTCGAAAGCCAAATGCCTTTGTATACGGCAGAGTTGTACTCTCCGACATTTCTGGCAGATTTTAACGGAGCGGGTGAAATCGATCTGAAACAGGCAATTGCAGAAAACGATCTACACGTAGGATGGGCTCCTGTTGCCCCCATGCGAATTTACAGCGGAACAGAGGAAACCATTGTCCCCTACCCAATATCGGAATTGCTTTATTTCAGTCTGAACCAACCAGGTACGGATGTGGCCCTGGTACCTGTAGAAGGTGCGGATCATCTGCAATCCATCGTACCAATTACGCTGTTAACCATCGATTGGTTTAAGCAATTTTAGATTTAGTAATCCATTGATGGGCAGGCTGCGCAGGCCCATCCTACAAATTCTAAACGCTGATAGCTAACTGCTGTCACAATACAAAATCAAACCTGGCTTGGGATTCAGATTCCCAGGTTACCAAAAGCCGTTTATCAAACAGGAAATCCCGTTCATTTCTCCGGGAATAATCCGGGAAATATAGCTGGGTTGTTAAATCACGACCCTCCGGGGTTGAAATTTTGATATGAATATGCGGTGTGCGAGAAGGGTATATACCCGGCTTTACGGTGTTAAATCCGTATCCTCCTTGCGCATCGCTGAGTACATGACCTCGATAATCAAATCCCCTATTGTCATAATTACCGCCGGCATCGGCTTGCCAGATATCCACCTTTGCGCCTTTAATAGGATTTCCCACGCTATCCAGCACCTTGCCGACCACCGTGATTCTTTGTCCCGAATCGCCAGGTTGATATAGGGTTTTCCTTAACGGAGATCCGGATTTCCAGTATGGTCCTTCACTTGCCGATGGGGTTCGATGCAATTCGCCGGAACTTGCCAGAATATTCATGGGTTTTAACTTAAATAATGACATCGCTGTCATCCCTAATCCAACTTTGAGAATAAACCTTCTGTTAACGACCATCTTAGCCTCATATAAAAAACGTTAGCTGCTAATATATCAGTAAATTACCTTGAGATACCAGCCATTGGTTTGATCTGCTTCCTCAAATGCCTGTTGACAAAATTCAGGATAATCTCTACTTACCTGATAGAGATTATAGATAATTATGAAATGAGTCGCAATGAAGGTTTCTTATAAAGATGATTATGCCCTTAAGGTCATTCTGGATCTTGCCAGGCATTATCCTGACGAACTGGTGAGAATAGGGGAACTTTCCCGGCGGCAGGATGTTCCGCGGAAGTTTTTAGAACAGATCTTATTATCGTTAAAAAATGGCGGCTTTGTGCAAAGCAAACGGGGGCCAAAGGGAGGGTATCGCCTGGCCAGAAGCCCAAAAGAGATATTTTTGGGGGAAGTAGTGCGTTACATGAGCGGATCTGTTTATCCGATTGCCTGCATCAATCCTGTGGTCAAGCAACATTGCGATTTCAAACCGCGTTGCGTGTTTGCCCCGATCTGGCGCAAGGTTGGTGACCAGATTTCTGAAGTGATCGATCCGATTTCGTTTGCCAGTCTTGTCGAACAGGAATCGAAGCTTCAGGAACGTTTTATCATGGATTTTCAAATTTAGCAGGAAAAGGACAAAGTGAAGTTACATATTAACGGAGTACAACTTGATTTCCGAGAAAAACTGACTATCACCGAATTGATACAAAAAAGAGACATCAGATCTCCCAAAATGGTTGCCGTGGAATTAAACCAGGAACTTATCCCTTATGAAAAATACGACAAAGTCTGGTTGAAAGATAACGATACCCTTGAATTCCTTTTTTTAAACAACGGAGATTTCGAATCATGAAAGAGTTAAAATTTGAAACCAGGGCAATTCTTGATTCTGCCAGCCGTCCTGACGGCTTTCGGGGAATCAGGTTCCCGGTTTATTCCAGTGTTGCTTTTGATTTTGAAAGCGCTGAAGAGATCAATGCCACCTTCGAAGGAAAAAAACCGGCGCACAGTTATTCCCGACTGAGCAATCCTACAGTCGAGGCTTTTGAGAGAAAAATCACCGATCTGGAAGACGGTCACGCCACCATTGCACTTTCCTCCGGTATGGCAGCGATTACCAATCTATTGTTCACTGTCATGCAGTCGGGCGATAACGTCCTGGTTTCTCATTATCTCTTTGGAAATACTTACTCCCTGCTAAAAGACACCTTCCCCGGCTACGGATTGGAAACACGTTTCGTGAACATCCTCGATGAAGCAGCCATTGAAGGAGCCATAGACCAAAACACAAGGGCCTTGATCCTGGAAACCATCTCCAATCCCCAGATGATTGTGCCCGATATTAAAAAAATTGCCGAAATAACCCAAAAACACGGGGTTTTATTGATAGTCGACGCTACTGTGGTTACTCCCTGGCTGTTTGATCCAAAGGACTTTGGAGCCGATATCGTTATTCATTCCACAACAAAGTTCATCAGCGGCGGAGCTACCAGTGTGGGAGGAGTGATTGTGGATCTTGGTGTATTCGACTGGAAGCGCATTCCCGCCTTAAAAAACTACCATCATTTGGGTGAGAACGCATTAATCGCCAGATTGAAAAAGGAGATTTTCAGAAATTTTGGAGCCTGTATGGCACCACAAACAGCTTTTTTACAAAGCCTGGGTTTGGAAACCCTGGCTCTCAGGGTGAACCAAAGCTGTTACAACTCCATGATCATAGCTGAACGGCTGGTCAATCATCCCAACGTTACGGCAGTGCATTACCCCGGCTTGGAGGATTCAGCTTTTCATGAGATTTCGAAAAAACAGTTCAAGGGTAAATTCGGTGGTATTCTCGGTTTTGAACTACAAGATCGGGATACCTGCTTTCAGTTTATGAATCATCTGAAATTGATTTACAGGGCCACAAACCTCAATGATAACAACTCCCTGATCATACACCCGGCTTCAACCATATTTTGTGATTTTACCAATGATCAAAAGAAAGAGATTAAGGTTTCGGAAGGATTACTAAGGTTATCTGTCGGCATTGGACACGTGGATGATACCTGGGAGGATATTGTAAATGCACTTGAGAGCATTTGAGATTTATACACCTAAACCGTTCAAAACACGTTAACGATCGCCTTCGGCCATTTTTGTTAACCCCCCGGCAATCCTCTCAAAATCCAGCCCCGAACAATCTTGGATGGCCCTTTTACCTTAGGCGGCCAGCTCCAAGATTGCTTTTCCGGCGTCATCCGGATCGACTTTCCATTTTAAAAACCCTAAAAGGTGTGTATTCGCACACAACCTGTCATTAGTAACAACTGCGACCCAAAAATGGGTTGTAACTATTCACCAGAGAGGCACAGAGACCACAGGGAAAAGACTTGGAGCAGTAAAAGAATAAACATACCTAGGATTACCGCCACCGTTACTGACTTCGCCACACCCGGGGAGTAAAAAACCTGGTTGTTCTTTACCGATTTTTTAGGTTTAAAGTCACTTCGGTTAATCAAGCTTTGCCTTCACGTCTTCGTGGTGAAAGCAAACAAGGGGTAATTATGCTGAGCAGATACAATAATTTTTGCCAAAGGAGTTTGAGTTTGATTAGGAATTATTTGGGAAATAATAATCAATAATAGCAAATACCTACCAACAAACCCCGATCTCAGCCTTCGAACGATCACAATCGCCTTCCTTCAATAAACAATAAGATAATTGCAATCCTGTTTTGCATGGATTAAACTCTGGAATACCCTTAACAGGATTCCTGGTATGATGTGCAGTTTTCCTGAAGCAAGCATAATGAATTATTAGTTGTCGCCTAACATAGCGAGTATTGGGAAAGACCACGAAAAGATTATTGGCTTATTCAATACGATAGGCATCAACTCTATAGATAACTATCGCGGATCTCTTATGAAAAAACCAAGCTGGTTCAAAATCGTTTCCTATGTTTTGCTCTGCTTGTTGGCGCTTTTGGGCAATGTTGTGTCCTTGCCCTTTTTTTTGGGAGTCGATTTCCTTTTCGGATCGATCATGGTTTTTTTGATCCTGGGGTATTTTGGACTGTCTGCTGCCATTCCCGCTTCATTGATCGCATCATCCTATACAATCCTGCTGTGGAACCACCCTTACGCTATCATCATTTTTTGTGCGGAAGTTTTATTTGTCGGGTTTTTGCGTCGGAAAAAACAGCGAAGTATCGTTTTTCTGGATGTCCTTTTTTGGATTGTTGCCGGGTTACCGCTGGTATACATATTTTACAGCGTGGTTATGGATCTGCCCAGGGACTCGGTGTTTCTGATCATGTTGAAACAAGGGGTGAACGGGATATTCAACGCCTTTATCGCGTTTTCGATCATCACTTTTGCTCCGCTGGTTATAAAGTTCGAAAAGCGGACACACAGAACGGTATCTTTTCACGACCTGTTTTTTTTGTTGATCATGATTAGCCTTAGTGTTCCGGCACTGGTGATCATTAACTTCGTGGGACGATCCGAATTTAAAACTAAAACAGAAAACGTAGTAGCCGAGTTGGATGCGGTTGGTTTTGAAATAGAGGAAAGGATAAACTATTGGCTCGGCAATCAAGCTCATGTTGTGAGGCAAACGGCAAAGATTGTCAAAGATAGCGGCATTCGAACATCACCGGAAAGTCAAAGGATCCTGGAAATGGTCCTGTCACTTAATCCTGATTTTCACCATATGTGTATTGCCGACAAAAACGGAATAACAACCGCCTTTTATCCATCTGGCAACAAAAAGGAGGAGTCGACAAAAGGACCGGACTTTGTTGACCGTACCTGCTATGAAATGCTGCAAGAAGGTGCCAGTTTTTTAACCTCTGGCTCGTCTCAGGGCAGGGGCAAAGTATTCGCCCCAATTGTAACAATCAGTGCCCCCGTGGATGAAAAAGGCCAATTTAACGGTTTTGTACTTGCCGCAGTCAAAACCAATCACATCCATGAGATCATCGTTAGGGAAAACATTAAAAAGCGAGCTTTGATTACTGTGGTCGACGATCGCAAACGCGTTATCATCAGTACCGTTTCAGGAAGAAACGTTGCTGATCTGTATGATTATAAAAAGGAATGGGACATTTCGAAACTTAGGAACGGAATATGGCAAGGGTTTAGAAAAGAGGATCGTGCTCAACCACAACTAAAAATGCTGAACAATTCCATATTTTTTAAAACGCTATCCGTCCCGATTAACAATAGATGGAAAGTCATCCTGGAAAAACCGATGCATCCACATATCAAACAGTTGAACCGCTTTTACAGCTATAGCATGCTATTTGTTTTTGTTTTCAGTGTGATATCTGTTTTATTGTCTTCCTTTGTCTCAAAAGTCATTGTTCGTTCCATCTTACGTTTGCAGGAGACTTCTAAAAATCTGCCGGCCAGAATTGAAAAGGGAGAATCAATAACATGGTTCCAAAGCTTGATATATGAAATAAACGAATTGATCGATAACTTCAGGAATGCGGCCAACAAACTTACCTCGATGTTAGATGCCCTGCGGGAAAACAAGCGTTTGCTTGAGCAAAGAGTGGAAGAGCGGACTCATGATTTAACGGCAGCCAATGATAATTTGTCTCAAAGTATCGAGCGTACCAAAACGATTATCAATACCGTGCAGGACGGAATTATCTCCATTGATTGCAATGGCATCATCACCCTTTTCAATGCGTCGGCGGAGGGTATCTTCCAGTATTCGGCGGAAGAAGTATTGGGCAAAAATGTAAAGATGTTGATGCCGTATTCTTACGCCAAACAACATGACGGTTACATCAAAAACTACCTTGAAACGAATCAAGCCCGGGTAATCGGGATCGGTCGGGAGGTTGAAGGCCGGCGCAAAGACGGTTCCCAATTTCCCATGAGACTGGCTGTCGGTGAAATGAGACTGGAAGGAAAGCGGTTATTTGTCGGGGTGGTTTCCGACATTACAATACAAAAGGAGATAGAGTCTAACCTGATTGAGTCCAAGGAAAAATCGGAAGAGGCCAATCGATTGAAGTCGGAGTTCTTAAACACAATGAGTCATGAGTTGAGGACCCCCCTGACGGTTATCCTGGGAAACGCCGAAGAATTGATCGACGAAAATGAGTTACCGGACCCTGAAGAGGTGGCTGATATTGCCCTCGACATTGCCAATGCCGGAAAACACTTGTTGCAACTGATCAACGACCTCCTGGATATATCCAAAATTGAAGCGGGAAGGATGGAGTTGAAAAAGGATTTTGTCGACTCCGGAGAATTGATAGAGGATGCTGTCAATACCATGAGAAAACTGGCAGACGATAAAAACATAAATCTCGTAGTTGAAGGAACAAAAGCGGCCCTTTTTATCGATGCTTTTAGAATGAAACAAGTGATCCTCAACCTGTTGAGCAATGCGATTAAGTTTACCGATGAAGGCGAGGTCAAAGTGCTGACTGCCATCACTGATGAAACCTTTGTTATAAAGGTCAGGGACACGGGAATCGGAATGGACACAAAAAGCCTGGCGTTTATTTTCGATCCCTTCAGACAGGTCGACGGCTCGGCGAAACGGAAAATCGGGGGCACGGGTCTGGGCCTCGCGATTACCAAAAAGCTGGTTCACCTGCATGGGGGAACCATTCAGGTGCACAGCGAACCGGGAAAAGGCAGTGAATTTGTCGTCTTAATTCCCAACAACGACGATTATTGATTTTCTACCAGACCCGTTAACAGTCTTAAAGTATTGCGCAGAAAGATGAGAGCAAATAATAGAAGGAGTCCGGTATGATCATTCTGCTTGTTGAAGACAATCCAGGCATTCAGAAAATGGTGAGACGGAAGCTTGTCAAGCAGGGTTGGGAAGTTCATCAGGCCGAAAACGGCAAAATCGGAGTCGAGAAAGCCCGGGAATTAAATCCTGACCTGATTTTGATGGATATGCATATGCCGGTCATGAACGGTCACGAAGCCACCCGGGAATTGAGATTTGGGGGATATAAAGGAAAAATCGTTGCCTTGACAGCATCGGTCACGACCCTGGAAGCGGAGGCTGCCCTTAAAGACGGCTGCGATACCATAATTCCGAAACCGATCGACAGTAACTTCATATCAAAGATTAAATCGATTGTGGATCCGTCATCGGCCTAATCGAAAGGCAACTGGCAGATACCCAAATCCGGCACTTGCCGAATGTACCGCTGTGCTTAGGATCATCAATGCCCAATATCGGCATAAGCCTCCACTACTCAAGCGTTTGGTTCCTCCCCGTATACCATCCGCCCTAAAAAAGCAAGCTTTCCCTATTTAAGCCAATTATTGAGATATACCCGGTTCACACATTGACGACATATATTTCAGTCATACGATCCTCTATCCCGCTGTAAAAATAAGTCTTAACATCGGACTTTCCCACGTTCGCACCACTCGTTTGTTTTTTTTATCGTATTTTGCCTGAAGACTTAATTTTTCGATTAGTAATTAATTCTTGATTAGTGTTGTGCAATTTGATATGAAGAAAGTAGTTTTATCCGCTTTTTAAGCGTTAAATTACCCGGTTAGGAGCAGATAATTAATTTCTTTTCAAACAGATTTTTAGTTTTGGAAAGCAAGGAGAGAGCCCGAAACAGACGAATTGCTCCTTGGTGATCACAATTTTGTGCTTGGCCGATACTAAAATCGGCAAAAGCGTAGCGAGGGTGGAAATGAGTGAAGTAAACAATATTCTGATTGTGGATGACAACAAAGTGATTATCAAAATGTTGACCAGACGATTTGAAAAATTGAACTACAAAGTTGTTTCCGCAGAAAGAGGATTGGAAGCTATTTCCATACTGGCGGATAAACCAGTGGATTTGATTTTGCTCGACGAGATGATGCCTTGCATGAGTGGAACGGAAACGTTGGACGAAATAAATAAAAGGTTTCCGGAAGCGCCTCCGGTAATAATGATGACGGCCCATGCATCAGTGGAGCTTGCCGTGGCCTTCATGAGAAAAGGAGGAGAGGATTTTGTCCTCAAGCCGGTCGATTTTGACGTTCTGAACCTTAAAATCAACAGGGCCATAAACAATTGGCAAAGTCGCAGGAAGCTCAAAGAAGTTGAAACGTCAAAAAAGGTTATTGAACAGGTGGACCGGTTTAAAAAAGACCTTCTCAACACAACCCAGCACGAGTTCAGGACACCTTTGGGGATCATCAGCGGAAACGTTCAAACCGTCTTGAGGGAAAAAGGGTTAGCGGACAGGACCAAAAAACACCTGGAGGAATCCTTGGAGATTATCCGACAGCAGGTAAATCTTCACGATAAGCTGCACAAAGCGGTTCAAGTCAGTTCTGCGCAGCTTCAATTCAAAAACATTTCTTTGGAAGATTTTTACCGGAACGTTACCACGACCAAGATTGCAGTTAATCAAAAAGAAAGTGTTGAGGTAACAGCCCAGATCAGCCCTGACACTTTGCTTTGGGCGGATGAAAATGCCCTCTCGTACGTATTGGTAAATTTGCTGGAAAATGCCCAGAAATTCACCAGTAAGGGTGAGGTTCGGGTTGTTGCCGAAGAGAATCCGGACAGTATTGTGATCTCGATAAGCGATACAGGTATCGGCATCGAAAAGAAGCATCATCAGCGCATCTTCGATAAAATGGGGAAAATCGATTTGGAGACGGGCAAATACCCCGGTTTGGGCGTTGGACTTTATACCTCCAAGGTGCTCCTCGAAAAAATGAAGGGGAAAATTTGGCTGGACAGCGAACCGGGAGCCGGCAGTACCTTTTATTTCACCTTGCCCAAAGGTAAAAAAGATGTTCCTGAATAGACGATTCGGTGTTGTTTTAAGCAAAACCATCCGTGACAGTCATTAAGCTACAAATGAATGTGGATCGATCATAGGAGAATGATGGAAAAGACAAATTTTGAACTTAAAAAAGTCCCGATGTATGTTTCAGGATTGGATCAGATTTTATGCGATGGCGTTCCGGAAGGCAGGACCACCGTGATTGAAGGAGGGCCCGGTTGCGGAAAATCGATTATGGCCATGGAGTTTATTTATCGCGGCGCCCTGGCAAAGCAACCGGGAATGATTGTCAATTTTGAGGAACCGGAAAACTGTGTGCGGGAGAACTGCCTCACACTTGGTTGGGACCTGGAAAAGCTGGAAGCCGAAAACCTTGTGTTTCTTCATGCTGTTAGAACCAAACCGATTAGCCATACCGGCGGCGATTTTGATCTTGGTGCATTCAAGTCAATCATCGAGAACCAGGCGAAAAATATGAAGGCGCGGCGGATTGTCCTGGACGCCATCGACGTCCTGCTAAGAAATTTTAAGGATCGGAGCAAACAGGAAGAAATGCTGTACGATATTCACGGCTGGCTCAAAGAAAGCGGGTATACGACGATCATTACCGTGAAAGCGTGGCAAAGAGGAAGAGTCGGCGCTGTTGATCCGGAGATCGTTGATTATCTAACTGATTGCCTGATTTTCCTTGATCGACGCGTCAAAAACCAAGTGGCGACGCGTCGACTCAGGGTGGAAAAATATCGCGGCTCGAACTTTTTGACCAATGAGCATCCCTTTGTCATCGGAGAAAAAGGCATTCTGGTGATGCCGGTTTCCCAAACACGTTTTCGCGATCGCGGCCTGGGCGAACGTTTGGGCAGCGGATGCGATGAACTTGATTTGGCGCTCGGTGGAGGATATCGTCGCTATGCCTGTATTTTGGTTGCAGGTTCGACCGGGGCCGGAAAAAGTTCCATTGCCGCTCTTTTTGCCAAAACCAGGTGCGATAAAAGTGAAAGGGTCTTGTATATCTCCTTTGAGGAATCGGAGCCGGAAATTGTCAACAACATGAAATCCGTTTCCATCGATCTGGAGCCGCACGTTACAGAAGGACGCCTCTTGTTCTCAACAAGTATGCCTGAGTCCAAAGGGGCGGAAGAACATTTAATCGGGGCTATTCACACCATTGAATCTTTTAACCCCGAGCATGTGATTATCGACGCCATATCCGCCTGCCAGAGAATGGGAACGGAAAGAGCAGCGTTCGACTTTGTCATCCGGCTGGTTTCCTATTGTAAAGAGCACAACGTTACCGTCATGCTTTTAAACCAGACGACAAATACTGAAACGCTTGAAGAGCTGTCCGGTACGGATGTCTCATCAACCATCGATTCGATTATACGTCTTTCTCTGGTGGAAAGATCCGGGGAGATCAACCGCATTCTGACAGTCATGAAATCCAGGGGATCGCAACATTCCAATCAATTCCGTGAATTTCATTTAACCAGTGAAGGAATAAGTCTCAAAGAGGTTTATGTTGGTTCGGGAAAAGTGTTAACCGGGGTCGAACGGCAAATTCAGGAAGAACAAGATTCCAGGGATCTAATGCGTGTTGAACGGAAAAAACAGCGGTTGCTGGCAGAAATGCAAGTTTTGCAGTCCGAATTGGACAATATGGATCTGGATATTAAGTTAAGCCAAAATGGCATCAAGCAAAGAACTGAAATGCGAACATAGGAAAAAAATGAATAAAGACAACGATAAAGAGTATCGCTTTCTCCTGTTTGTGGCATTTGGGCAAAAAAATTCGGTAGAGGCTCTAAAGAATGTAAAAGATTTCCTGGAGAGATATTTAAAGGACCTCTACGAGTTAAAAACCATTGATGTCACAAAGGATTCGAAATTTGCCCTGGAGAAAGGGGTGTACTTCACCCCCATGCTGATTATGACACATCCGCTGCCTGAAGCTTATTTGGCAGGGGATATGTCCGACTATGAACGAATGAAAAAAACAATTGTGGGATAGCAGGGATCTGAAGGGTTTGGACGTTAACCCCGAGAGGGAATTGTTTGAGAGATCAAATGGAAGAACCGGATAGGCAATATGAAGTGCTGCGCAAGGAAGTGGAACGGCTGCGTGAAGGCTTAAGAGCCTTGCAACAAGGCAAGGTTGATGTGGTGGTCAACGACGAAAATGAGATCTCGTTTATCGTGCCAAAAAGCCAGATTGAGCAGCAGGACCGCGAGCTTGAACTGCTTTTTGATCACATGATGAACGGTTTTGCCTATCATCAGGTTGTTACCGATACAAACGGTTTGCCGATTGACTATGTATTTTTAAGGGTCAATCCGGCATTTGAGAAGATGACCGGATTGACGGGAAAAGATGTGATCGGAAAAAGGGTTAGTGAGGTCCTGCCGGATATCAGGAAAACCGAGTTCGATTGGATAAAGATATACGGTGAGGTAGCTTTAACCGGACAACCAGTGCAGTTTGAACAGCATTTTGCCGATCCTATCAACGAGTGGTACCTGATATCCGCCTATAGCCCTCAAACGACTTATTTTGCCGTGGTAATGAAAAAGATTACCGCACGCAAAAAAGCCGAGCGTGCCCTAAACGAACTGGCAAAATCTCTGGCCAAGGCCCAGGAAATAGCCAGCCTGGGTAACTGGGAATGGGATGTTGCCTCCAACACACTGAAATGGTCCGATGAAATTTACCGTATCTTTGGGGTATCAAAAAACACTTTCCAGGTCAGCTATGAAACGTTTTTGGACTGTGTTCACCCCCAAGACAGGGCAATAGTTCAGGATGCGGTGAGAGCGGCTCTTGAAAATGATAAGTTCTACTCTCTCGACCATCGTATTGTTTTGCCTGACGGAAGCATTCGCATTGTCCATGAACAAGCTGAAACCGTGCACAAAAACGGAGAACTGACGCAACTGGTGGGAACGGTTCAGGATATAACCGAAAGAAAGCAGACGGAGTATGAACTCCGCAAATTGTCACTTGCGGTGGAACAAAGCCCGGCAACGGTCGTGATCACTGATCTGAATGGGATCATCGAATATGTCAATCCTAGATTCGTCGAAGTCACCGGGTATTCGGCGGAAGAAGCGATCGGGCAAAATCCGAGAATTTTGAAGAGCGGAAAAACACCAGTTTCTCGTTATAAGGAACTCTGGGATAAAATTAAGTCAGGTAAAACCTGGCAAGGTGAATTGATCAACAAAAAGAAAAACGGGCAGTTATTCTGGGAAAACGCCTTGGTCTCGCCGATCAAAGACTCGGACGATTCGGTTACCCATTATATTGCCTTGAAAGAGGATATTACGAAGCGCAAAAAAGCTGAAGAGGCCCTGGATACATGGCGCATCCAATACGAGAAAACCATTGATGCGCTTTCTACCGAAGTGAGCCTTTTAAACGACAAGGGCGAGATCTTGTTCGTTAACAAAGCCTGCCGGGACTATGCGCATCAAAGTGGAAATCACAATTGTTTCAGGGGAGAGAAAGGAGATAACTATTTTCTCATCTGCGAAGAAGCTGCTCGCAGCAATATTCCTAAAGCGCAAACGATGCTATCCGGTATTCGGAAAATTTTGTCCGGTTTGAGTGATACGTTCACAATGCAGTACACCTCCTGTAGTCCGGATCAAGCAACAACACGCTGGTTTGTGGCAACTGTGACTTTTTTTGAATCAAAGGAACACAAATTCCTGGTTGTCGCCCATGAAGACATAACCAATAGTGTACTAAGAGAGAAAGCCGAAGCTGATCGCCAAATCGCCGAAAAAGCAAATCAAGCAAAAAGTGAGTTTTTGGCCAATATGAGCCATGAAATTCGAACCCCCTTGAATGGGATTGTCGGTTTCACACAGACTGCTCTCAGACTTGCCGAACGCGAAAAACTAACCTTGGAAAAATGCCTGGAATATTTTACTAAAATTCGACAGTGCGGTCAGCATTTAACGCAGTTAATTAACGATATTCTTGATCTGTCAAAGATCGAAGCCGGGGTGACAAACGTAGATATGGGAAAAGTGGATTTAGGGGGTGTTCTGGGTACGATTTGGTCAAACTTTGAACAGAGAGCGACGGAAAAAAATCTGCAACTTGAAATAAGCATCCCTGAAAACCTGCCCCCGGTGCTAGCCGACAGGCAAAAACTCTCCCAGGTCCTCATCAATTTAATCGGAAATGCCGTCAAATTTACTGAAAACGGTGAGATCAGCATTACCGCATTTGCCCGGGAACCGGACGTACTAATAAATGTTTCCGATACGGGAATCGGTATTCCCCAGGAGATGCTCGATGAAATTTTTAATAAATTCAGCCAGGTCAAAGGAAAGCAAGGGGAAAAGATCCAGGGGACCGGACTGGGGTTGACAATTACCAGAAACCTGATCCGCGCCATGAACGGGGATATCTGGGTAAACAGTGAATCAGGCAAAGGTAGCACTTTTTCTTTTAATCTAAAAGCTGCCCATGAGGAAAAATGAAAACAAAGGTTTTGGTTGTTGACGATCAGGAACAGAACAGAAAGGTTTGCCAGGACAATCTTGAGATGGACGGTTATGAAGTTTTACTTGCAGAAGACGGTCAAGAGGCTCTGAAGATTATTTCCACCGACAGGCCCGACGTTCTCTTACTGGACGTCATGATGCCGGTTATGAACGGATGGGACGTCTTAAGGAAAATGAAGACGGACGGGTCGCTAGGAGAGATACCCGTCATCATGTTGACCGCTCTCAGCGAACCCAGGGATCAGACAAAGGCGCTTGAAATGGGAGCCTCCGATTTCATCATCAAACCTTTTGATATTGACGTCATGATTGCAAGGATTGGCATCCATGCCGAACTCAAAAAAGCAAGAGATTCGTTAAGAAAAAGGAACGAGGAGCTGACAACCAGCCTCGAACAGGCAAAGCATCTGGCGTTTTTGGGTTTTGAATCTTCTTCTGTCGCCCATGACCTGGGAAATGTCATATTCCAGACCAGGATTGAGGAAATATTGAAGAAAAAGATCAAAAACCTGCGGGACAATTCCGACAGCGAGAAGGCTTATAGCGAGTGTATAAGGTGGGTTAACGTTCTTGAAAGCAGCAATGAAGAGTTGGAAGCAATTGTCAAGGGACTTGCCTACCTGGCTGCCGGAAAAGTGCTGGAGAAGGTAAAAGCCGATCTCTCTGAATTGATCCGTTTGTCTATTCAAGTGTATTCCAGAAGAATTGCCAAAGAAAATATCGAACTGAGCTTTGACTTGCACCAGGTATCCGTCAATTGTGATGTATCCTTAAAAAGGGTGGTCATAAACCTGCTAAAAAACGCAATGGATTCCCTGGCATCAGATCCGGCTGAAGAAAAAGAAAAAAAACTCAAGATTTCCTGTGGAGAAAAAGAAAAAGAAGCTTTTTTTTGTATTGAAGATAACGGCCCGGGGATTCCCGATGATATTCAGGGCCTGATTTTTAAAGGTCATACAAGTAAAAAAGATGGCCAGGGATTAGGTCTTCCGGGAAGCAAGGCAATTGTTGATCGCCACGACGGAAGAATTGAATTTTTCAGTGAACCCGGTAAAGGAGCAGTTTTTTCTGTTTTTTTGCCGCTTGCCTAAAAAGAGAGCTATGGAAAACGAGAAGATCGATATCCTGATTGTCGATGATGACGAAAAAAACCTTATGATTATTGAAGAAATTTTGAGCACCAACAGCAGCTATCGAGTAGCAAAGGCAAACAACGGCAAAACCGCTTTGAAAATTATGTCTGAAAGTCCTGCCGATATTGTTTTATCAGACATCGAGATGCCCGAAATGGATGGTTTTGAGCTCTGTGAGAAGATTAGACGGAATCCGGAGTGGTCTCAAATAAAAATTATCCTTATTTCTGCTCAAAGAACTTCGGTAAAAGACAAGGTTGAGGGGCTCCATCTCAAAGCCGATGATTTTCTGGAAAAGCCCATCCATTTCAGGGAACTTTATGCCCGTATTCAGGTGTTTGCCAGTCTGGTGATGAAGGAAAGAGAGTTGCTCACAATGAACCAGGTCTTGGAATCCAAAAACGAGGAGTTACAAAAGTTTGCCGAGATCGGTGGTTTGGTTGCTGCCGTTGTCCATGACGCAAAGAAATTCACCGTTGCCATGACCATGGGACTGAGAGACCTGATCATACCGATATTGCAGGAAAAGCTAAGCCACAAGGACGAATGGGTGCTTGAACTAATGAATGATCTAAATGACGCGGTGTTCAACGGTGAACAATGTACGGAATTCCTGGAATCCTTACTCGCCATTCATCGCAATGAAGAGATCGAAAACGTAAATGTCGTCAAAATGATCCAAAAAGCGATCAGTTTACTGAGTTACAATATGCAAAAGGACAAAGTGGAGTGGAACCTGGTCTTCGATTCCAATGAACGTTACCTGGCCCCGGCTAATAGTCAACTGATCAGGGTGTTCATGAATTTAATCGCAAATGCGCACGACGCTTTGAAACGTTTTGAAGTCAAAGATCCTCAAATTAAAATAACAGTCGAAAAACCGGATGAGGAATTGATGGTTTGCGTTTCCGATAATGGGCCGGGAATGAAGCCGGAAGTCTTGGAAAGTTTAAGGAAGGGAATTTCAGTGTCGACAAAAGGAAAAGGAGGAAACGGCCTGGGAGTTTCAGGAGCCACCAAGATAGTAAAAACGTTTAACGGCAGAATTGAGGTTGATAGCGAGCTTGGAAACGGCGCCCATTTTAAGGTTTTCCTTCCTCGCGTCTCTTCCAGGGGAGAGGCAGAAGAGCTTGATCCCCTGGAGAATGTTGACTTTTTTTAATTTCTAAATGTTGCCTTCGTTACGGAGAAAAAATGGGGAAAAAAAAGATTTTGATCGTCGATGATTCACAGACCATTCGCGTAAAGATATCTCAAGCATTAAAACTCATTGGTTTTGATATTATTGAAGCAATCAATGGCGTGGATGCTTTAAAAAAGCTGGACGAAATGCCGAAAGACAGTCTCGTCGATCTTGTTGTCACAGATATCAATATGCCGGAGATGGGAGGCTTTCAACTAATACTTCGCCTGAAAGCCAATCCTGCTTTTAAAAAAATACCTATCATCGTCCTAACCAGCGAAACAGAAACAGAACGCAAGCAAGAAGGAAAAGCAGCCGGAGTAAACGCCTGGGTAGTCAAACCGGTGGAAACGGAAACGATGCAAGCGGTTGTGAAGAAAATACTCAATGTTTAACCATGATACGCCTGGGGGGTGAATAAAATGAAACAAAAACCAACGATTTTGGTAGTCGATGACGAGTTGCAAAATCTCAGAATCATCTCGGAAACCTTGTCTGATCACTTCACCGTACTTGAAGCGGAAAATGGAAAAAAAGCGTTGGATCTGGTTTCACAAGATCCGGATATTCAAACAATCGTTTTGGACTGGATGATGCCTGGCATGGACGGAATTGAGGTGCTGAGGCGTTTAAAGAAAGATAAGCGCTATAGTAAAATACCCGTTATCTTTCATACAACCAGAAACAACGTCGAAGACAAGATTACCGGTTTGGAATCAGGTAGCTTTCACTACCTGGAAAAACCCTCCAATCCTAAGCTGATGATTACAACTGTAAACATGGCAGTTGATGACTACAACCAACAAAAAGAAGAAGAGGCCTTAAAAGAAAAAGCCAAAGAGGGCATAGTCCGAATGGTCAAAAAAACCGAAAACATAAGTCTGGAGCTTCAAGAGCAAAAAAGTTCAAATATTGAGTCAGATAATTACAAAATGTTTTTGGATTTTTTTGAAAACACCTCGGGTGTCAGTTTGAATGACGCTATCGAGGCAGCCATGAAATACATTTCCTCATGTCATTTCCAGAATTGGGAGCCCATAAAAATATCACTACTGACTAAATCGAACGGAGAGATCATTGCCATATCGGAAGAAGGTTCGTCTGTTTTAGAATCATTGGAACAAAAGATACTGGAAAAAGCTCTCCAGGATTCCTATGTGGAAGGGACGAAATCACATAAAGATAACAATTGCTTTACTGCGTGGGGCCTAACCTCCGATTCTAAGAACGGTGAAATCGGGTCCGCCATTCTCATCAAAAACTTTCCGGTCATAGAAAAACCGGAGAACCTCGAACCCGCCGCCAAAATTCAGGAAATAGCATTGGCCGTCATATCGAGGCTAATCGAAGTAATAAAACTTAATCAATAGAGCGGAAGGCTGAGGCGCCCTGTTATTCCGGGGAGATAACTGAGAAACTTGAGTTAAGCATTTAAGCTTATCGTAACCGCGAATCCGGTTGGTTTTAGATTTTTTGCTGATACGGTTCCGTTGCAGGCTTTTATGCACGTTTTAACAATGGTAAGCCCCAGCCCGACTCCACCTGATTCGCGGTCTCTTGCAGACTCGGGACGGTAAAACGGATCAAACAGTTTATCCAGATGTTCTTCAGATACCCCTGTGCCTGAGTCACTGACTGTGATTTCAGCTTTACCATCGATTAAGTTTGCTGCCACTTTTATAGGCCCTTTGTCCCCTGCGTAACGTATGGCATTTCGAATCAGGTTGGCCAAAGCTCTGGTTAACAGCGTTTCATCGGCAGTGACTTTGGAATTAGTGGGTATTTCGATCTGTATATCCGAGTCCGATACTGACTCCCGGTGAACGGCTTTTCTGACAATTGAAAGCAAGTCTAATGATTGACATTGAACGCGCTCAGGAGAAATTTCCGCTCGGGTAAATGAGAGCAGCTCGTTGACCAGAACAGAAAGTTCAGCGACATCCTCCATCACGTCATTGAGTTGCTCCTCATGAGAGCCTTTGATTTCTCTTTCCAAAATACTCAAACCAAATTGAATCCTGGCAATGGGAGATCCCAGTTCATGGGCGATATCACTCATAAACCTTCTTTGCCCTTTTACGTAGCTTGAAAGACGATTAGTCATAAAATTGATGGCTTTGGCCAGTCTGCCTATCTCATCTTTTCGTTTTTCAGGTATTTTTATTTCAAATTTACCACGTGCAATGTCTTCAGCTGCCGCTGTCATGCGTGCCAATGGTCTGGTGATATGTCTAACAAACGGTATCCAGAGCACAAGCGAGACAACAATAATCAGCAAAGCAACAATTATCCAGGGTATTGGATCAAAGAAAAAACCGTTTCCCGTGAATGATTTGGAACTTACCAGCAACACGGCAGGTTTGGGGGAGAGCCTGGTGTCAGATTTAATAAATATACTGGCTCCTATCCAATATTGCGTAGGATTTTCAGTACGTATCCTCAAATGCGGACCTTTAAATGGTCTACGAGCAAGCTTTTTTTCTCTTCTTTCTCGTCGTTTAATAAAATCTTTTTTGCCTTTTGGGGGAGGAGGTTTTCGCTTAAGAAGTTTTCTGGATTCTTGCTCAATGATTTTCGGGACTGGCAGTGAATTTTGAATCCTGATAAACCCTTCTTTAGTCGCCAGGGTAAAAGTAACCGCATGAATATCACTGGCACGCTCTAAAATTTCCTGCCATTTACTGTCGGGGGAGTTTCCAAGATCGTAACTGACTTGCTTTTCGGCAACTCTAAAACGATCCCCGGACGTACTGCCTATCAACGCCAGAAAATCCATTCTTGACTGCAGAGTAAAAAAAACCACCAATACTATCATCAACAAAAAAAGGTTAATAAAAAACAGGATGAGAATTTTTGTGAATAGGGACGATAGAGGTTTCATCATCAAACTCATTTCGATTGTGTAGGAGTGTTGATCATGTACCCGGCTGAGCGAACTGTTTGAATATATTGAGGTTTACGGGGATTGTCACCGATTTTTTTTCTCAGGGCAGAGATATGGACATCGATGGCTCGATCAAATACTTCATAATTTCTATCGAATACCTTATCTAATATCTGGTCTCTGGTTAAAACCCTGTCAGCTGATTTTACCAGGTATACCAGCAGTTTGTATTCAACCGGGGTTAAATCCAGAATGTTATCATGCATGATAACACGATGGGATGCTTCGAAGATTTTGATTTCCCCGACTTCAAGCGGAGTTGTGCCTTCCATCTCCCGTAGCTGATGTTTACTGATGACTGATCTGCGGGTAACAGCCCTTAACCTTGCCAGCAATTCTCTGGTTGAAAATGTTTTTGGGATATAGTCATCTGCCCCAATTTCCAGCCCCACAATTCTGTCCTGCTCGTCTCCTCTTGCTGTAAGCATCAATACTGGTAAATCTGATTTCTTTCTTAATTCTTTTAGTACTTCAAAGCCGTCCATACCCGGCATCATGACATCAAGAATCATCACATTGAACTCGTCTTTTAATGCCATTTGAAGTCCGGTGTTGCCGTCATGGGCGATATCCACTTTGTATCCCATAGACTCAAGGTAGTTCTTCACGAGTTTGCATAGTTTTCGATCATCGTCCACCAGAAGGACTTTGATGATCTCTGAATGGGTGTCCATGCTCTATCCATTGTTGACAATTGGTTTTTCATTGATGACTTCAATTGTATGAAGCCGTTTGAAAGCAGGGCAATCAACTTTACAAACCCTTTACATAAATGTCCTTCCCCGACACCAGAGCTTAACAACAGGGATTTAATCTGAATATCACATAAGGTTTTTTCAGTTTTTAAAGAATGGTTAATCAGGTTATCCGGTATTTAAATTTTAGCATTGTGTTGAAAGGTGAGGATTAAATGCCCAATCAAAATGAGTGATCATTGCAAAACACCATTTAGGAATAGATAGTACCATTTTACAAAACCGATCTTTACATCACCATTACAATTCAAATCACGGTGTTCATAAAAGCTTTACATTAAAAACCTAAACTGGATTTATCGTTGTTCAATAGTATGAGGATTAACACTCATATCCCGAAACCTTATGAGGAGAAAATTATGAAAAAAACATCGATCATTAAACGTGTTCTGGTTTTTGTTGCGCTGATTAGCATCATTCCGGCAATGGCGGTATCGGCAAACCCCAGAAAAGGAATGAGAGACGGGCATCATCCCCGATCCTTCAAGTCACATTCGGTATTTAAAGTACTGAACAATCCACAACTGGCGCAGGAGCTCAATCTTACAGATGCACAGAAAGAAAAGATATCAGATTACAATTTTGCTTTTAAAGAAAAGAAAATAAAATTTAAATCCGAAATTGACCAACTTCAGCTGCAAATGAAAAAGGCATTCTCTGATGATCCAAAGAACAGCAAAAAAATCATTTCTTTGGCAAAAAAGATTTCAGACCTCAGGGGACAACTGTTTGTTGAAAGGGTCGAATCCCAACTGGCTGCTTTGAAGGTTCTTAATGACGACCAGTTGTCTAAATTGCCGCAACAGCGTTTTAAAAAGCCCAGAAGATAATAGCTTAATCACATTTTAGGACTGATTTAACCTTACGAACCAAACAAGGTTAAACTAAATCCTAAAATGTGAGTTATTGGTCTTGTTGGATTTTGCAACCTCAAAATCCTTGTCAGCCTTCCAATTAGGTCAGTAATAACTTGAAGTATCGCGCGAATGGTTCTGAAAACGATCAGGAAGATGATTGATGAGAACCTGATGAAGCTCACCAAAACTGCAAGCGGTTGGTCTTTTTGACCTGACGCCATAACCTTGTAAGTCTAAGCCAACACCTTTTTACGGGTTTCCGAGGGAAGCTCATGAAATTGATTTCGATAATACTGGGCGAAGCGACTGAGATGCCAGATTCCCCATTCGGCAGCGATGTCTCCAATAGATCTGCCCGCGTTTTCCAGATCCAGCAATGCACGCCGAATGCTGTTTAATTTGATCTTTCGTAAATAGGATACCGGTGATTCGCCGATACAATCCCTAAAACTGTATTCCAGTGTTCTCCTGCTCACCCCGGTTTCCCTGCATAAATCCACAATGCTTATGTTTTTTTCGGAATGATCCTGAATATAGTCACAGGCGTTTTGCACTATTTTATATTTCTGGGATCTTCCGATGAACCTGTTCTCCAAATCCATGTTCAGTGTTTTTTCAACACGGCCGACGATCAGGCTGGATAACGATTCAAATATGTTATCACGAACCGGAAATCGTTCAAAAGTCGGGGAATGATTTTGCCATGCTGTTTCTGCTTCAAACACAATCGTTCTTAGTGCTTCAGCTGTACGTGCGTCTGTTTCCAACAAACCGGATTCAGGCCAGATCATTTCTTCACTGTCCAAGGTGTAGCTATTTGAAAGGACTGATTCAAACAACTCTTTATTAATACTGATCACGGCGCTGTGAGTCCCAGGCCCCGAAATACCACAGACTGTTGAACCGGGCTTTGCAATCAACAAATCTCCTGGTAAAAAAGAGTGACCATGAATTTTGCAAAAACCATTGCGATTCATCAGGAAAATGATCAGATAGCGATCATTTGGAACTGAGGCTGATTGATCAAGAACCTGGTTCAGCACTTCCAGATGAAAACCAAAAGCATCACCAAAAATAAGCTTTCTGGACCATCCCCTGAATTTTCCGCAACTCAACTGATGGTATCGTTGATCATACCCTGCCAGGCTTTCCGCCTGTTTATCAATATCTGTAAATTCCCTGCAGATATAAGCGACGTCTGTTTTGCAGGGGATATTTTGGGTCAGATTCAGCATAGAGGAATTATAAGGAATTAGCCCGATTTTATCGTATTGCGCAAACTGGATAACGCCCGGTCTGAATATATGATAGTCAAAAACTGTGTTGAGGTAATAAAGCACATCCAAAAAGCTCTTGTCAATCGTATCTGGGCTCTTCCGGGTAAACTGCAAGCGTTAACGGGCTGAATAATCTAATTAAACAAACTATATCGGGCAGTTTGAAACAGATCGACATTTAATACTTAATTTTTGCCACGTCATATAACAGGAGGCTCCATGAACAAAAAATTCTCTGGAAAAAGTCTGGTTTGGATCTTCTTATTCTTGCTGATTGCCTCCGGCTTTGGGCCGGATCTTTTTGCAAAAACAACTCGCTTACGACTGGCTCACTTTGTTCCAACTATGCATGTCCAGCATCGAGAGGCATTTGTACCTTTCGTGGAAAATGTGAAAAAGCTTTCCAATGGTGAAGTGGAAATAAAAATATATCCGGGTGGTCAGCTGGGCAATCCCAAAAACATGGTTAATTCCATAAAAAAAGGCATTACGGATATCGGCTTTGTGATTCCATCTTATGTGCCGGGGATTTTCAAGCGCAGTGGTGTTTTTGAAATGCCTTTTATTTTCAATGATCCGGAACACGTGACACGGGTCATGTATGATCTTTTTGACCAGCATTTTGCTGAGGATTATAAAGATTTTAAGGTCCTCTGGTTCTTCTCCAGCCCATTAAGCCAGGTTCACACGGTTAGAAAACCGATCAAATCCCTGCCTGATTTTGCCGGTATACCGATCCGCGCGGGAGGAGCAACAGAAACTACTGCATTTCGCTTGTTAGGTGCCAATACAGTTGGAATGGATATCAAAGAGATGTCCATATCCCTGCAAAAAGGTGTTGTTGATGGCGTTATCACCCCATATGCAGCCCTGAAAAGCCATAAAATTTTTGATACGGTGAAACATATCACGGAAGTGAATTTCAGCGGGACACTGATGGTAATTTTAATGAACAAAAGAAAATGGGCAAAGCTTCCGACATCAGCAAAAAAAGTGATTAATCAGGCTGCCGGCAAACAAATGGGATTAACTGCATCAAGGGCTTTTTTGAGTGAAGATATCGAAAACAGGGTCGCTGCAGAAATGGCCGGTATTCAGATTCACAAATTAACCCCCATGGAAATGGTACAAATTAGAAAGAAAATGGAAAGCATTTACGCAAAATGGGTTCAAGAAGCTAATAAAAAGGGATTAAAAGGCCAGCAGATTCTGGATGCATTCCTGGCATCAGCGAACGCAAACAGATAAAAGCAGAATTAATTCATTCTCAAAAATCTATGCTTAAGCAAATCATTGAATTTTTATTAAGGATTTTACGACCCTTATCTTCTAACCTGGATAGGATTTCATGGGTAGTCCTTTTTCTCATGATGATCTACACCGTGGTTGATGTACTGGCCCTAAAAGTTATCAGTTATTCCCTGTTAGGGACCGTAGAAATGACGGCACTGATGATGGTTATCTGTATCTTTTTTTCTTTCTCACAGACCGAACTGGATGATGGGCATATCCGGGTAGACTTTCTTTACAACAGGTTAAGCAGCCGTACCAAAGCCATCTTCGATTTTATCACCCAGCTAACATGCACCATACTTTTTGGATTCATCGGCTGGGCTGCTGTGTTAAACGGTTTTGAAAAGCTGGAGTTAAGTGAAGTTACGATGGATCTACTTCTACCCATTTACCCCTTTGCATTTGTTGCAGCTGCAGGTTGTTGCCTAACCTGCCTGGCACTATTGACAAGAACTCTGGAAGCTTTAAACAGACTGGTAAATCCATGACAGCAATGACTATCGGTATCATCGGTATTCTGGTTCTCTTCGTTCTACTGGCTCTGAGGATGCAGATCGGATTCTCAATGGCATTGGTTGGCTTCGTTGGATTCATCATTCTCAACGATTTTGAATCGGCCTTTGGTTTGATCGGTGCCGAACCTTTTGATTCCGGCAACACCTATCTGCTTAGCGTGATCCCCTTATTTATTTTGATGGGCCAGTTCGCGACCCACTCAAACATGGGGAAAGATGTGTACCAAATGGCTTACCGCTGGCTTGGCTTTTTACCAGGTGGACTGGCCATGGCAACAGTTGGCGCATGCGCGTGTTTCGCCGCTATTTCCGGCTCTTCACTGGCCACCGTCGCTACCTTTGGTATGGTAGCCTTACCGGAGATGAAAAAGTTTAAATACTCCGATGCCCTGGCAACGGGCTGTATCGCTGCCGGAGGAACACTGGGAATCTTGATTCCACCCAGTACCGTGCTCATTTTGTACGGCATTCTCACTGAACAAAGCATTAGCAGTTTATTCATTGCCGGAATAGTGCCGGGTCTGCTCCTGAGTTTTTTGTTTATCCTCACTATTTATATCATGTGTGTGATCAAACCGGAGTTAGGTTCCAAAGGTCCATCTTTCACCATGCGGGAAAAGCTGGCATCGCTGAAGGAAACCTGGAGCATCCTCTCCTTGTTCGTATTGGTGATGGGCGGATTATACACAGGCTGGTTTACTCCCACTGCCGCTGCCGGAGTCGGGGCGTTTGGTGCGTTTGTGATCATGATAGTAAAAGGCAGGTTAACCCGCGAAAACACCCTGCTTTCTCTTAAAGAGTCCTGCAAAACCACGGCGATGATTTTCGGCATTGTGATCGGGGCAACCATCTTCCAATATTTCATGACCATCAGCCAGCTTCCCGACTTTTTGGCGAATATTGTTATCGAAATGACTATCAACCGTCACCTGATCATGTCCCTTATTATCCTTTTGTTTATTGTCATGGGATGTTTTATGGAAGGACTGTCGATCATGTTTCTGGCGGTACCTATCGTTTTTCCCATCGTCCAGGGTATGGGATACGATCCTATCTGGTTTGGGATAATCATTACCCTGGTGATGGAAATGAGCTTGATCACACCTCCTGTTGGTGTCAATGTCTTCGTTCTCAGCGGAGTTGCCAAGGATGTGCGGATGGAAACAATATTCAAGGGAGTCCTCCCCTTTTGGCTTGCCATGCTGGCTTGCATCATATTGTTGATGATTTTCCCGCAACTGGTGCTTTTTCTGCCCGAAAGCATGGGATACACTCCAAGCGGATTTTAAACGAGGAGAATCGATGTTGTTTCAGTTGCTACTGGTGTTTGATGGGTTGCTTTTTCTGTTTGCCCTGGTTCTCTTCAAGGAATCCATACAGGAACAAGAGAAGAGGGCGAGTAAAATAGGCGGCCTGCTCATGCTGATTACCCTGGGCCTGGGGTATGTTATTTTCGCATTCCCAATACTGGATGAAGCAATTGCCATGGTGTTCGGGGTGTTATTGGTAATTGGCCTGGCTTTATGCCTGCCTGGTCCCCAGAATGCGAAAGCCCTAAAAGGAGCCATAGGCTACATGGTTGATGTTGTTGAGCGACTGGATGAAAATTATAGCGTTTTTGTTCGCACCAGAGGCTTGAAAGAGGGAACCGAACCTTACAATACCTTCTATACTGAGAACCCGAATCTGGAAGAAAAAGATAAAATACGTCGGGCCAAAGGATTGCTTGGCAAGCTTGGCAGCATCGATAAAGGCTACCAGCCAAACACGTCCATGGTTCATGCTGCTTTTGATATTCCTAACTACCTGGGGCAGCAGGCCAAAGCAGAACCTGACCCGCAGGTTCAACCGGCCGGACTTTCCCCAGAAACAGCCAGTAATATAATCAAAAATTATGCGCTGCACCTTGGCGCTACGCTGGCTGGTATTTGCGAAGTCAACAAATCCTGGGCTTATTCAAAAAGAGGAGAGATCCATTATCAGAACTGGGAAGACTGGGGCAAACCCATCGAAGACTTACCCAAATACGCGGTGGTGTTCCTGTTGGAGATGGATCGCGACCATGTGATCTCTGCTCCTCATACCCCTTCGGTAGCTGAAAGTGCTGTCAATTATGCCAAAGGTGCTTATATCGCCACTATTTTGGCACGTTGGTTCTCCCATATGGGATATCGGGGCGTTGCAGAACATACTCGTAACTATGATTTGATCTTGCCTCCCCTGGCACAGGATGCAGGTTTGGGTGAAGTCGGCAGACTAGGCTACCTGATTGCTCCCAAACACGGAGCCAGGGTACGAGTCTTTGCAACCTTAACAGACATGCCACTGGTACCCGACAAACCTATCTCCCTTGGTGTGGAGGAATTTTGTGAGAAATGTTTGAAATGTGCGGATTCCTGTCCGTCACGCTCAATACCTACCGGGCCAAAAACAGTTTGTCGAGGAGTTGAAAAATGGAAACTGGATGAAGATTCCTGTTTCGAATACTGGGCCAGGGTGGGAACAGATTGTTCGATCTGTATGGCAATCTGCCCCTTTAGCCGACCCGACACCCACTTTCACAGGATGATTCGCTGGTTTGTAGCTCATTCTCCCCTGGCAAAATCCCTTTTTCCCTATCTGGACAATATCATCTACGGAAAGCGCTGGAAATCCCGTATAGTTCCCGATTGGCTGTCCTATCCCAAACGATCCGAATCCGAAGATTACCCAACGTCTTTAAACGACAATAATTATTGAAAACGTTCAATATCCGCTGACCCATCCAATCCTTTTCCAGATTCTACAGGGCTTGCTGCCTCACTGGCTGCATTCAGCGCCAACAAATTTGCCCACCCGGGAATTTACTTTATCCATGCTACAGCATCATTCACTATGATCCCGCTTTCTTGAACATCTGCCGAAGTCTGCAAACCTATCCTCCCTGTTTGCCGAATTATGTCATTACTTTTTTGAATGTTTTTTTGTGATGGTTCACCGCGTAAGCAATAAAAATTTTGCAAATACCTCCGGAAGCTTTAAAATAATAATACGCTCATTTCAGGGTTTGGTTAAATCAATGCCCGGTGATTGATGCCGGATCTGAAGTCGTTATCAGTTATCGACTATCTAATGTCGTTAACTCAAGGGGACCGTGATTGGTCGTCATCCTGGGCTAAAGCGAAGGATCTGCCAGAGCCTCCGGGAGATTCTTCACTGTCGTTCAGAATGACATCTTGGCCGATTTTTCTTAAGTTAATGACATTAATCGGCTATCAGCAAAGACTGCCTTTCGTACCCGACCGATAGCTGGAAACTGATAACGATGTGCTGTTATGAATTGTGTGTCATTAGTTTTACCTCCAAAAAGCTGAATGTCATTTATTTTAAACGAACTCAGACGACGAAGGGAAAAATATGAACAAGCAAAACAATCCTGTCAGTGCCATCTCTTGTGATACTTCTCCGGATGTGCAGATTAATCTGAATATTCGGGGGCTCAAACCTTCCGCTACCGTTGCGATCAATGAGAAATCGAATGAGCTGATCAAAACAGGGAGAAAAATCTATAAGCTGGGGCTGGGTCAATCCCCTTTTCCGGTTCCGCAGCCTGTCATTCAAGCTCTTCAGGTTAATGCATTCCAAAAGGACTACTTGCCCGTTAAAGGTTTGTGGGAGTTACGAGAGACAATTGCGGAACATCACCAACGATCTTTTGGCATTGAATGCTCCGCTGAAGATGTATTGATTGGTCCCGGTTCCAAAGAATTGATGTTCCTGATTCAGCTGGTCTATTATGGAGATCTTGTTATCCCCACTCCCTCATGGGTTTCATACGTTCCGCAGGCAAAAATCATTGGCAGGCAGATTCGTCTTCTCCATACCAAAGCCGAGAATAACTGGCGGCTGACGGCAGAGCAGCTGGATCAATACTGTAGTGAGGACCCGCAAAGGCCGCGCTTACTGATTTTGAACTATCCTTCCAACCCGACCGGCAAGACCTATCCTCCCGAAGAGCTAGCCGACCTGGCAGAAGTCGCCCGAAAATACCGGATTCTTCTGCTATCCGATGAGATCTATGGAAAAATCCATCACAAGGGTTTGCATCAGTCCATCGTTCCCATGTATCCGGAGGGAACAGTATTCAGCGGTGGACTTAGCAAGTGGTGTGGTGCCGGAGGTTGGAGGCTTGGTTTGTTTGTGTTTCCGGGATGTTTGAGATGGCTACAGGAAGCCATGGCTGTTGCCGCCAGTGAGACCTTTACCTCTACCAGCTCTCCGATTCAATTTGCAGCCATCAAGGCATTTGAGGAAAATCCGGACATTGATCTTTATTTAACCAATGTTCGCAAAATACTCAATGTGCTGGGAAGCGAGTTGGCCGGCATCCTGAATAAGTCAGGCATTAAAACCCTGGCTCCCGATGGCGGTTTTTACCTGTTTCCGGATTTTTCACCTTTCAGGGATAAACTGAAATCGAAAGGCATTCATAACAGCAGTGAGTTGTGCGAAAAACTGCTGGAGGAGGCAGGTGTGGCTATACTTCCCGGCAGCGAGTTCGGTCAGCCCGAAGATGCCTTAACAGTTCGTCTGGCCTATGTGAATTTTGATGGTGACAAAGCCCTGCAGGCTGTTGATGGTGGAGAAGAACCTGATAACGTATTTCTAAAGCAATATTGCGGGGATGCCTTGAATGCGGTGGCTATTATAGCGGATTGGATTCAGGCGTAACAGGAGAGGTCTGATAACGCCTCAAATAGTTAGAGGCGTTAAAGTGAAGCTTTTAAAATGCATAACGTAAATCTACAAAAACCTGGACACCGTTTCCTTCGGGAGTTTGTTCCTTGCCATCAAGATCAGGCATCTCATCGTAGCGGGTTTTCACAGAACTCATTCCCATTCTCCCTCCAAACCCGTCGGCTCCCCAATCCGCAAAAATACCGGCAATGGTCACAACGCCGTTAGCGGATTCTTCATATTTGTCCAAGCATTTAAAAGCTCCTTCTGCTTTGGTACATTCAAATCTGTAGTTGTAAGTAGAACTGCCTGTTCCGGCCGTAACTCCCATTCGCCAGCTGCTGGTTCCAAGAGGTACGGAAAAGTTGCCATATAACATGGCATTGCTCATGGTAATAACCCTTTCCACTTCTGCAGTCCCTGTTCCTGCACTATCACTAACTTTGTAAAGTACTCCACCCAAAGCATACTGATACTTTGCTCCTATCGAAAATTTTTCTCCCAGGAAAAATTCTATGTACACTTCCGGTCCTGCCAGGGCATTTATTTCATCCCCGTCATAATCGCCTGTGGCTTTTCTAAAAGCATCCTCTTCAACAAACATATGCGCCAAGTAACCGATTCCGATATTGAAAATATGATCGTGTTCGTGTCCCTGCGCCATTGCAGATCCATTGATCAATACAAAAACAAAACTTAATAAAATAATAATACGGGATAACCAATGAAGACTTTTTTTATTCATAACAATTTCCTTTCTGCAGTTATCAGGAAGGGAGTTCATTTAACTTTTAATTGAAACAAACTAAAGATAAAACAAGGCTTTAACTTCTTATGTGAATAGAAATGCAACAATGATGAAATTTTAAGCCGTTCCCTGTCATTGACCTTGATTTCAAATTTCAGCGACCGGGTTACATTTTTTATACACTCCTTTGGTCGTAAATAACGGAAAAATTTTCTCTTTCGTTGTAAACGCCTGTTGTTCCTGTGCACACAATTTCTCCCCTTGGCAAGGTCTTCAGAATATGCAATCTAAAAGAATACAACTACGGTCAAAAAGAACCGGTCATCCGACAATAATTCAACTATTCAAAGCATCATAGAATAAATTATGGCTGACAAAGAGATCAAGCTGCCGGTGTTATTTACGGAAATTACCTGGGATGAAAGTGCTGCGGAGCGATATGGAAAGATCAATACCCAAAACCTGCTGTTGAAAGCAAAATCTGTCCTCACAGACATCGTTACCGAGCAAACAGGCAAAATTGTGCAGGCAAGTGATACTCAAATTTTTTGCACCTTTCCCAATACCCGAAAGGCGATGCAAGCTGCCTGTACACAGCAAAGGGCTGTTGACGGCGACAAAGTGCTGGCTAATATTCGTACAGGACTTAAAATCGGTCTTCATTACGGACCGGTCAAGCTAAGCAAGGATGATGTGACAGGAGACACGGTAAACATCGCTGCAAAAATAAAGCAGGTTGCCAAGCCTGCGCAGGTTCTGATTTCCAGAGATATGATGCAACAAATTCCCGCTGCCCTGGGCATTCAAATGCAAAGCACCGGGAAAATGAAAGTTAAGGAACAGCTCCAAAAAATCGATATTTTTGCAGCCAACTGGAAGGAAAACGTAGAAGAACACACCGTGTTTATAGAAGAAGACCTCAAGGCACAATCCTCCAATGCCGTTCTGATCCTTAAATTCCAGGGTAAAAAGTACAAGCTCAGTAAAAGCCGGACCTCGTTTCTGTTTGGTCGCAGCAATGATAATGACATCATCCTGGATGACGCCTCAATTTCCCGCAGTCATGCATCTGTGCGGTATGATAACGGCCGCTTCAAACTGATCGACCAGAGTACCAACGGGACTTACCTGCAAACTGAAGACAAAAAAGATCACTTCATTCACAAAACCGAGACCTTGTTGACAGGTAAAGGCGTTTTCTGCCCCGGCCATAAAATCGAAAAAAACCACCCGTTTTTGGTCTATTATTCTATGGTTGACAAGTAATAAATCGGCCTCGTTTCTGCATACATCCCATCCAGCAATTCTGGAAATCCAAAGGTTTCCGAGTCATTTCCAGGAATTAACCAAAGCTTTGAGCCTGCTGCTTTCGGGCACAGGAGCATCGCAATTGTAGTAGTATCATCTTATTGTTTGGCATATCAGAGTAGGTAGTCAGATCAACGACCAGGCTTTCATGAACAGATACATCACCATCGCAGGATATATTCTTGAATTACCAATTGTACTGGGGATTTTGATCCTGATAGGCCTGTCGATAATCACCGTAGTGGTGTTTTTTTATGGTGTGCACTTGCAGAAAGCGGTCATCAGGCGAATTGCTCTGTCGGTTTTGGTTGTTATCCTTATGGGAACTGCCTCCTGGGGTTTGATCTTCTCAGACTTTTTTAAAATGGAGAGAATTCCCAAAACATTGGATAGCCTGCAAGCAAACAATCTACAAACAAAGATCGAATCCAATTCCCCGGACCTTAAGCTGAAGCATCGTTATACGACCTCTCGCAACCTTGCTAAACTCGGATTTGTGAAGAATGTTTTTGATGACGGAACCAATACCTATTTTTTTCTGAATACAGTTACCATCCCGAAAATACTGGTTGAAGACGCACTGGGCAATCTTATCGATCAAGGAGAGCATATCTCCGTCAAAACAATTACAGATCACCCTTTTCCAGTGATAGTGGCAAACGGACTTTCAGCGGTCTGGTACCTGCAGTTCAACGGCTTTGTCAGTCATGTCACTCAAAATCCGGAATTCAGGCCGTCTTATGACTCTCAATCGGTAAAAGTCTACTATTCCGATCTCTACTCCGACACCGTCAAGCTCCATAAGGACAGTTTCATCTGCGATCAGCAATCACCGGATGAACCTTCCAAATCAATCCCCAAAACCAGGCATTACTTTGTTTTCAAAGGATTGAGATATTACATCGATGATTGCAATTCAGATTTCTCCGGACAGGCTGCAGAATAGTGGGGTGATTCTGCAGTTCGTTAGCAGAATTGAATGGAGTGTTTCGGAATAATCAAACAAGATCCTCACCCTTTTACAACCGCCAAAGGATGAAGCTTGACGATGGGCTCAATCAAGTCGGATTGGGCTTGAATGACCGCGTCGATGTCCTTATACGCTTGTGGTGCTTCACCAAGATCTCGCATACCCTTTGATTTACCCCGGCGAAGCTTCTTCCAGCGATCAAACACCACATCGCCCATGGCCTTGTCGCACGCGTCGGTTGTAAGCGAACGGGAAGCCTGCATTCGACTCATTTTACGTCCTGCCCCGTGTGAGCATGATGTAAATGATTCTTCGGCGCCCAGTCCTTTCACAATGTAAGATGGCGCACCCATTGACCCCGGAATGATACCAATTTCGTCCTTCTTTGCAGATGTAGCACCTTTACGGTGAATCCAGACATTTTTATGAAAGTGATTTTCCAGGGCTGCATAGTTGTGATGAATATTGATTGGTTCCTTGAACTCCGCTTTGGAGAAAACGGTCCTGAACGCATCCATGAAACGATTCATAATTCTTCGTCTGTTTTCCCAGGCGTAATTTAGCGCCAATGTCATATCCTTTACATACGACTGACCTTCAGGTGAATCCGCCGGAAAAAACGCCAGATCTTTATTAGGGATTTGTACGTTCCATTTCTTATTCAAGTCCAGGGCAAGTTTGTTGTAGTAGGTTGCAATGGTATGCCCCAGGTTTCTGGAACCCGAATGAATCATTAACCATACAAATCCTTCTTCACTTCCCTGAACCTCGATGAAATGATTTCCACCACCTAACGTCCCAAGGTTTCGATTGGCCAGTTTTTTTGCATGCTCGGTAAACCAGCCCCGATCGGCATATTCTTCAATATCTTCATTGAATCCGTCCCAGGATTGTTTTGCATGATGGGCCTTCCCCTCACCACAAGGAATCGATTCTTTGATCAGCTCGGTTAATCCACGCAATTTACGTTGATTGGTGGCTGAAACATAAATACTGGTTTCAACGGCCCCCATACCGCAACCGATGTCCACACCAACGGCATTAGGAATCACAGCGTTCTGGCAGGCGATCACACCGCCAATTGGCATTCCATACCCCTGGTGACAGTCAGGCATCAAGGCTACATGATGATATACCGCGGGATGCGAGGCCAGATCCGCAGCCTGGGACAACGCCCCATCCTCAACCTGCTCGCACCACGATTGAATCGGCACTTTGTAACCTTTTTCACTTTTAACCCATTTCATTTTGTACCTCTTTGTTTAATAGCAACCGTTAATTTCAACTGTCCCAACGGTTTCCTGGTGTGCCTCAAAGTTTACATCCAAAAATCGCTGAATGATATCTATATTGGTAAGTGTATGATTAATAAGCGGTATTGCTCTAAATCTTGCTTGCTTTATCAGCATATAATTAATGCAAAATAACGTTGAGTTTAGCATGGCTCTTTGACGATATTGCCGGTTATCTATTTTCCTATTGCTTGTCAGACGATTCGGGGATGAATTAAATTAGAATATTACAGAGTTAATTTATCTCAGCACCCAGGAAAGAGGTTATCATGGAATATCGCAGACTTGGAAAATCAGGTTTGAAAGTAAGTGCTTTGTCATTTGGTTCATGGGTTACATTTGGCAACCAGGTTGATGTTGGCAAAGCAGAGGAATGTTTAAAAACAGCATATGACAAGGGAGTGAATTTTTTCGATAATGCTGAAACGTACGCAGCAGGGCAGTCTGAAACCATCATGGGAAAGGCTTTAAAGAATCTGGGATTTGATCGTGATTCCTATTCTGTATCCAGCAAGGTTTATTTTGGTTGTAGAGCCGAGCCCAAGCCGACTCAGCGAGGGTTGAGCAGAAAACACATAGTCGAAGCCTGTGATCAGGCTCTGCAAAGACTACAGTTGGATTACCTGGATCTTTTCTTCTGTCATCGACCCGATCCCGAAACACCCATCGAAGAAACAGTCCGCTCCATGCATAACCTGATTCAGCAAGGTAAGGTATTGTATTGGGGAACTTCGGAATGGTCAGCCCAGGAAATTATGGAAGCCTATAGCGTGGCCAGACAATACAATATGATCCCGCCCACCATGGAACAACCGGAATATAATTTATTACACCGTCATCGCTTTGAACAGGAATATGCCAGGTTATACGAAGAAATCGGTTTGGGCACCACCATCTGGTCGCCTCTTGCTTCCGGTTTATTAACCGGCAAATATTTAGACGGTACGCCGGCTGATGCCCGAATTAATCTTCCCGGATATGAATGGATCAAAACCCGCTTCGAAAGCGAAGCAGGTCAACAAAGGCTGGCCAAGGTAGGGGAACTTGTCGATGTGGCCCGTGAAATAGGTACAAGCCCCACGTTGATGTCATTGGCCTGGTGCCTGAAGAATCCCAACGTAAGCACTGTCATGCTCGGAGCCTCCCGGGTTGAGCAATTGCAGGAAAACTTGCAGGCCTTGGATGTAGTAGAACTTCTAACTGATGATGTGATGGCCAAGCTCGATGAATTGACGAGTTAGCCAAATGGAATTCTTTTTTTCATACCGTTTGAAACGGTAAGGCGGAGCTGGGTCTCCGCCGAAGCACATAATTGATCTTTTCAAAAATCGCCCCGGCTCAATTGTAGGATGGGCAACTCGTTGCCCATCGACCAGACCGATAGCCTGTTGGTGGCCTCAGTCGAGTTGATGGGCAACAAGTTGCCCATCCTACATTTTTCACAGATCTTAACCCAATAATAAGCTCCCTCCTCCCGACCAGGCTCTCACACCAATAAAATCTGGATTTTAACGCCCGATTGTGATAAACCTACTGGAAAAATTGAAGAATCGTCTCTTTTTCGGATCACAGTAAAGGAGGTTTAATCGCTATGAAATCATTCAAATTAGCTTTGACTGTTTTATTGGCACCCCTATTTGCTATCGGTTGTTCTTCAGGCGGCAACTTCCCCAAGTTGGGAGAAATCAGGTATGATGAAACCAAAGACCAGACCTATATTGTTGATGATTGGTACAGGCAGGAAGGAGCGCCCATGGCCAAGCTTGGTTTTTGGGGTCGCATTATCAAAGAAGGCGGCAGGGTTAAATTTCAACCGGTTGACCTTTTGACCAAAAACTTCAAAATAGATCGCTACCCTATGCGAATCAGCGAGGCCAATCATGAAGAATTCAAGAAGCTGGTTGTCAATGTAAAAAAGATCACTCCTACCTATGGTGACGTGGAAACCATAAAAAATGAAGAATATGATCTTTTGGTGTTGGCACCCAGTGCCTTGACAGAATTGGAGGACAAATTAAAACAACTGTTCCTGCAAGAAAACAGCCGATTACCGGATAGGATCAGAAGTGAAAACTTTAGATTCGTATCAAAGATTGTTGTGGTTATGCCTCATGACATCGCAGAGGCTCTGTTTTCAGATATTACCGGAGATATCGACTGGAATCTCTCAGATTCCGTTCCTAAAATCGAATATAAAAATAACAAAAAGAGAGTTTCCATGAATCTCCGCAACGGACAAATCATCGCTTACCAACTATCCCAGATCTGCTGGAAAGATGGCCTGATCATTGAGACCGTTGAAGATAGAGGACTGGATATAGATAACTGCCAACCTTTTAATGCTCAATACGGACAAGAAGAAGAGTAGAACCTGGCCAATTCTGTTTCCGGAAATCGTAGGGGTTGTTATTACCTCATGATCCATGACATAATACCGCCTTTAGCGCTTTACTATCACAATCCACGATTTTGGATTTGCAGGCAGAAAATCTAAACATACCGTGATGAATGGAGTATTATCGCCTCATTCCGGGCCTGCAGACTGTGTC
>JAKSDL010000538.1 GCA_022360105.1 Pseudomonadota bacterium | reverse complement strand
TTTCCTAGAATTAAGATTATTCCTTGAAATCAATTTCTGGCAAGGCTATCTGTGTCCTATTTCATATTCGAAGATGTAATCAATATAAATCAGCAGTTTACCTTGGCGGGAGAAGAGGCCCGACACCTGCTGAGTTCCCGTAGAATTCAATTGGGTGAATTGATTGAGATTCAGGATAAAGACTTTCGCCGATTTCACGCTTCTGTTGAATCGATTTCAAAAAGAGATCTGGAACTACTACCATTCAAAGAATTGGAAACAGTTCCCGAATCCCCATTGAAAATAAACCTTTTCCAGGCCTTGATTAAGGAAAAAAACCTTGAACTGATACTTCAAAAAACAACCGAGCTGGGTATTTCAAACATAAACTTGTTTCCCAGTGCTTTTTCTCAGAGATTAAAAAAAGATCCTCAAAAGCAGTTACAGCGTTGGAAAAAAATTTGTGTCGAAGCATGCAAACAATCGGGTAGAACAAAACCTCCAGAGCTAAGCTACTTGGAATCATTTGACAAATTAACTGACTTACTTGCTTCACTACCTGGTGACATTCCAACATTGATCTTTGATACCGGCAATCACATCACCCACCTAGGAGATATCAAAATACCTACCGGGAAAATCAATCTTCTTATCGGTCCGGAAGGAGGATGGCAAAGAGGCGAAATTGAAATTGAAACAATGCTTCCCATTAACCTGGGCTCGCGAATATTGAGAGCAGAAACTGCAGCTATCTCTGCTGTTACCCTTCTCCAGTTCCTTCATGGAGACCTGCAGCCATCAACCTGAAATACCAGGTTGAGGTGATTTTTCATGATCCAATCCACAATAGTGGTTGATCCCAGCCGTTGCTAAAGTTTTCAGTTACCGATAAAATCGATCATACATATAGCATATTAATAAGATACGGAGATGGTCATGCACTACGAAGGCAATATGATCCGCCCCCCCAGTGAGGCGAACAGTATTCTTTTGCAAGTCACGGTTGGATGTTCCCACAACAAATGCACATTTTGCGGGGCTTACAAAGGCGAACGATTCAAAATCAAACCCATGGATATCATCATGGAGGACATCAAGTTTGCTTCACAACACTGTCAGCAGCAAAAACGGCTGTTTTTGTGCGATGGTGACGCCATGATCATCTCTCAGAAAAAACTTCCCGGTTTACTCAAAGAAATCAAAACCCAGTTGCCCTGGGTGAATCGAGTGGGAACCTATGCCAATGCGAAAAGCTTAAAGCGAAAAACATTGGAAGAATTGAAAGAAATGAAAGAGTTAGGCCTTGGTATTGTCTACATGGGCCTGGAATCCGGAGATGATGAAACCTTGGCCAATGTTCAAAAAAAGGGAAATGCAAATGATATGATTGAGCAAGGCAGAAAGGTCAAAGAAGCTGGAATTAAACTTTCAATAACAGTACTACTTGGACTGGCAGGACCGGAACGTTCATTTATTCACGCCAGGGAAACCGGTAGAGTACTTTCTGCTATCGATCCTGAATATGTTGGTGCTTTAAGTCTTATGCTGACACCAAATACACCGTTATATGATGACTGGCGAGCCGGTAAATTTGAACTGACAGACGCCAAAGGGATGCTTGTAGAGTTAGGCACAATGATTGCTCACACCGATCTTTCCCGTGGGTTGTTTTTCGCTAATCACGCTTCCAACTATCTGCCAATCAAAGCCCGTCTCCCAAAGGAAAAAGAAGAAACAATCCGATTGATCGAACAGGCATTGGATGGCAAAATTCCTTTAAAACCCGAAATGTACCGGGCTTTATAACAGCATTTATCTTACGGTGGGCATTCGGCGCAAACGGATCGGTAGACTTCTGTAGAGAGATACCGATCCCCGCGGTCAGGGAATATAGCAACCACTGTTGATCCCCTGGGTAGATCTTTTGCTATTTCCATGGCACCCCACATGGCGGCGCCACTGCTAATTCCACAAAACAATCCCTCTTGCAAGGCCAAATCCCGAACTGTATCAAAGGCTGCATCATCCGAGCAATCGACCTTTTGGTCCAATAAACCAGGTTCGTATATTTTCGGAACAATGGCTTCTTCCATGTTTTTGAGCCCCTGCACTCGATGGTTCATGGAAGGTTCTATACCAACCACACTGACTCCAAGCTTGTTATCCCTGCAATATCTCGAAATCCCCATCAAGGTTCCGGTTGTGCCCATACCGGCAACAATGGCGTTAACCTGACCGTCAGTATCTTTTAAGATTTCAGGCCCGGTGGTTTGATAATGCGCTTTCCAGTTAGCCGGGTTTGAAAACTGATCAGGCATATAGTAAATGTCGCCTTGCTTTCCAATTATGCTATGAGCTCTTTTTATGGCACCGTCAGTTTTATCGCAGCCCGGGGTTAGTTCCAGTTCCGCTCCCAGGGCGATCAAAATAGAACGCCTTTCCACGCTGACACATGCGGGCATGATCAATTTAATGCGGAACCCGAGAGCCGAAGCGATCATTGCCATTCCAATTCCCGTGTTTCCCGAGGTCGGCTCAAGTATTACTTTCCCCTCAGTTAAACCTCCGGATTCCATCCCCTCTTTCAGCATATAGTAAGCCGATCTATCTTTAATGGAACCGCCAGGATTTGTACCTTCCAGTTTACCTAATATTCTCACGCCAGTTTTGTCTGAATCCCAGATTTTGCGAATTTCAACTGTCGGTGTGTTTCCGATGACATCGATGATGCTCATTTTTGTTCCTTTTACAAGAAGGGTTGTTGAATGATTACAGATAAACGATTTGAACTGAAACTCCTCGCTAGATCTGTTTTTTTTATATATTCGTAAACGGTTCCAATCAGTGTTTGTCAGGTGAGCAAGACAAGTTTTGGAAACATCTGCGTTGGTTTGGTGACTTGATTAAGAAACAGGGCAATCAACCAACACAGATTCGATAACAATAATAAATATGTGAGACTACGATACTATAAAAACGACTATCCGTTATCAATTCCAATCTAAGTGCGGAATTGATCCAGTTGATAAATTCTCAATCGAAGAATGTAACTTGACAGTCGCCGACGTATGTACCTAAATTGACTGTACAACTTCTCTCTCCCTTTAATACTGCTTCCATAAACACAATAGTTGGCATCCAGGAAAAAAAGATGAAAAATTGGCATGACGAATCAGCAACTGAACTTGTGAAAGCCATTAAAAAAGGAAACCTTTCTGCCGAATCATTAATGGAGTCCACCTTAAAAAGAATAGGTGCTATTAATCCAAGTCTTAATGCCATCATCTCCAATGATTTCGAAAATGCTCTTATAAAGGCAAAGGAAGCAGATAAACAACGTGATCGTAAAGAAAACCTTGGGCTTTTGCACGGTATACCCGTGACAATCAAAGACAATCTGGAAGTAATGGGAATGCCATGCACGGCAGCAGCAAAAGACTTTCAACAACACATGCCTAATCGCAATGCGGATGTGGTAGATGCTTTACTGCAGGAAGGCGCCATTGTCATTGGAAAAACCAATTTACCCAAACTGGCCGATGATTTTCAGACCTATAACGATTTGTTTGGCAAGACAACAAATCCCTGGGATCAATCTAAAACACCCGGAGGCTCTTCAGGCGGAGCTGCAGCGGCTGTCGCTGCAGGGCTGAGTGTCTTGGATATTGGAAACGATGTTGGGGGGTCCATCAGGATTCCAGCACATTTTTGCGGAATCTACGGACATAAGCCCACCTATGGAATCGTTCCTGATAGAGGCATGGTTCCACCGGCACCAGGGATTTTTGCCGGCGATTTCTCTTTCAATATGGATATTGTTACGAACGGCCCTTTGGCCAGGTCTCCTGAAGATCTTGAGCTAATAATGAAAATCATTGCCCAGCCAAAAGCAAACGACAGAAAAGCCTGGCAGTTGAGTTTACCTGAATCCAAAAAAAATAAATTAAATGACTTCAAAATCGGGATTTGGGCTGATGACGAAGCATGCCCAGTGGATAAATCCATTGTGGATGCAATTCACAGAGTGGCCGATGAATTGTCAAATGAGGGAGTAATAGTTGAGGAAAGCAAACCGAATTTGGATTTCAACCGCTGCTTTAATTTGTTTTCTTCACTGCTGAATGCTGTTTTAGGACAAGCAACTCCTCACAAGATTTTTAAAAAATGGATTGAAAAAGAATCTGAATTGGATCATTCAAATTCAGGTTATAAAAACAAGCAGATGATAGGTGCTATTCAACGCCATCGTGACTGGTTGATGAGAGATGCTGAAAGGCAAATATTCAGACAAAAATGGAGTGAGTTTTTCCAGGAGTATGATCTATTGCTGTGCCCTGCCGTTTGTACAAACGCCATAGCCCACGATCATAGCCCTTGGTTTGACAGAACCATTCAAATCAATAACAAAGCTTATCCTTATTCAAATTTAATGGGTTGGCCGGGATTAACAAATTCGGTATATCTTCCCTCCACTGTTGTTCCGATTGGAATTTCAAATGATGGTTTGCCTATCGGAATGCAAATTGTCGGTGACTACCTGGAAGACATGACCTGCATCCATTTTGCCATGGTGCTGAAGGAAAAAATCGGAGGGTTTACTCCCCCAGACTTGGACTAGTGTGCTGTATTTTAAAGAGAGAAACTAGAATGATAAAAAGGAGAATGCAACAATATTGTAAACAGCAAACGTCCGGACATCCCAGGACTATTGGGATTTTTCGTCGTAAAATTCCAGTAGCTTATCCAAAATAGATTCTACATCCAGCCCCGCCATCTGCAATTGTTCCTCCCTGGAAGCGAACCGAATAAACCAGTCTGGTACGCCAAACTGGAGTGTGGGTTTCATAATTCCAAATTCGGCAAACAGTTCCAGTACACCGCTTCCAAACCCACCAATTTTGGAATTTTCTTCGATGGTTACGACACATGTCACTTTGCCAGCTTCTTCGAGAATCAAATTCTTATCAAGCGGTTTCACAAATCTCGCATTTATGACACCAGCTGATAGCCCCTTCTCCGCTAATACACGGGCAACTTCCATAGCGGTTTCAACCATAGTGCCCACAGCAACCAGGAGGATATCAGAGCCTGATTGAATTAGTTCGCCTTTTCCGAATTCTATAGGATCGACATCCGATTTGGACAAATCAACATAATCTTTTGTTGACCCCCTGGGGAATCGAAGAGCAATAGGTCCATCGTTATACTCATGCGCCAGGGTAATCATGGCCTGGAGCTCTTTTCCGTTTTTTGGCACCATTAGCGCCATTTGCGGGATCATCCGCAGATAGGTTAAATCAAGCACGCCGTTATGCGTTGCTCCATCAGGTCCTACAAATCCTCCCCTGTCCAAAATAAAGCGTACCGGAAGGTTCTGTCTTGCAATATCGTGAACAATGTGATCAAAAGCCCGCTGCAAAAAAGTAGAATAGATGACCACAAACGGCTTAATTTGTTGGGTCGCCAGCCCACCTGCAAAAGTCACTGCATGACCTTCCGCTATACCAACATCAAATACCCGTTCCGGGAATTTTTTTTGAATTGGAACCAGCCCGGTGTTATTCAGCATGGCCGCGCTGATACCTACAACCTTTTCATCCCTTTCCATTACCTTAAAGAAACTATCACTCCATATTGAGGTATAGCTTTTTCCTTTTGATAAGGCTTTTAAGGATTTTCCCGTTGGTACGTCAAACTTGCCAACCCCGTGAAAGGATGATGGATCGGATTCAGCAGGTGAGTATCCTTTTCCTTTCTGAGTGTTGATGTGGAGTAAGATAGGCCCCCTGAGTTCTTTTGTAAGTTTTAGAAAAGAAACAAGGTTTTTGATATTATGCCCGTCAACCTGTCCAAAATACCTAAAATTGAACTTCTCAAACCAGATGCCCTTTGTAAAAAAAGCCATCATGGAATCGTTCACTTTATCAAGGGTATTTGATACCGCCAGCGGCAGTTTATGCTCTCTTATCTGCCGAATGATTTCCGCGCGCAGGACATTAAAGGATTTTGAAGATGAGATATTGAGAATTGTTCGTGAAAGAGCACCAACATTTGCATCGATACTCATTTCATTGTCATTGAGTATTACGATTAAATCCTCATCCAGGTGGCCGGCGTGATTTAAAGCTTCAAAGGCTAAGCCGCCTGTCATAGCGCCGTCACCTATTACGGCAATCGTCTTATAGTCATCTTTGTTTAGGGTTCTGGCTTTACCTATTCCAAGACTTGCAGAAATAGACGTTGAAGCATGGCCGGCACCAAAGTGGTCGTACTTCGATTCAAATCGTGATAGAAACTTGGATATGCCGCCTTTTTTTCCTAGAACCTCCATTTGGTCTTTGCGGCCGGTGAGTATTTTATAAGTGTATGTTTGATGTCCTACATCCCAAACTATCTTGTCTTTTTCAAAATCGAACACTTTTGCCAATGCTACAGTCAGATCCACAGCCCCTAATGAAGAAGCCAAATGTCCGCCTGTCTGACTGACAGAGTTTAGGATTACTTCTCGACAATTTGCTGCAAGTTGCTGTAATTCAGCGATGGTCAGAGCTTGAACGTCGTTACTTTCGGAGATTTTGTCCAGAATGTTTTTTTTGGCGCTTTTTCCAGCTTTTAATTTCATGCGAGCAATTTCCTGATCGCTAGTCTTTTTTGAAATTGTTTTGGGGATAGAAAGTCCACTTCTTTCCAGTTTCATTTCTGCTTCTTTCTTTTTTCTAACATGACAGATGCCTGCTCCCTGACCAGAGCATATGAGTCTTCATCTATGTATTGCTTTAACTTTTGATCAGATATCTTAAGATTCAGCTTGTCAAATGTCATCAATGCATGCCAGCGAATGGTAGGATCAGGATCATCCAGAAAACGGTTGACTGTTTTTTCGACTTTGGCTGTACCGGAAGTCTGTAAGTATTTTAGCGAAGGTACCACAATTTGTTCTAGTAGAAAGGTAAGATTTCCATTTCCAGTCTTATTTTTGCTGTCTGAAAGCATTTTTAACTTCTTTGCCACACAATCAACAAACGCATCTGATTCAAAACCAACAAAAGTTTCCAATAATGCCGGGAGAATCATGGGATCATTGGATTCTTTATATATTTTGCTGAGTTTGGGGATTGCTCTCTCTAGCTTTAAACGTCCAATGGCGCCAATCGCATAAGTTTTGAACACAAAGTCTTTTTCATCCAACAATCGCAACAGATCCTCCTCCGCAATCAGACCCTCTGCTTCATGCAGTTTCAGTTCTCTTAACGCTTTGTTTCTGTCAGATGCACGCTCACCGAATCTCAGTTGATCCAGCAATTCTATCTGTTCACTTTGTAACATCTTCTCCCCTGTTGCAATGCTCAATTCATGTTAGTCATGACATCTTTGCCCAGAAGCCTGCTGTTGCATATGATTTCTGCTCTTGCATGATCAGCTTTGCGGGATATATGATGATCCGACAAAGACCTGATAATACAGTTTGAAATCCAATAGATCAAGTATAGACTTGCTCTCGGAAGCCTACTCATAAGCAGGATTCAGCTCTCCAAAAATGGGAAATTTTTTGAAGTTCAGCAATACTTATGAAACAAATTAAATCCGATGGACTGTTCGTATTCAAAGAACAGACACATCTATTTGGCATTAGAAACTCAGATTTTGACAGTTACTTTCCACTCAACAAACTGTGGATATCGCCTTCGAATAAAGAACAGTTATTATGGAAGTTTGAAGGTAAGCAAGGAAAGCCGAAAGGATACTTTGTGCACCCAGCCATGCTGTTTGGATTCAAGGATGTTAAATTCAGCCAATCCAGTATTGTTTTTTTAAAAAAGCTTAACAAAAACATATCAGTGGGATTGATTATGAATGATTTTTACACACGGATTATCAATGGCAGGATCGGTCCCAAGGTGCTTTCGACAGATTTGGTCAAAAACTTTCCTATCAACCTGCCTAAGGCAGCCTTCCATTTTGTAAAACGTTACAAGCGAAAAAACATCATGGTAATCAACCTGGAAGGGTTAATCGATGAGTTTAGAATTGAATGGCCGGAAAAGTAATGTGGTGCCTGGTTTAAGATCTAAAACACTTTATCTGACTGCTTTATTCTTTCAAAATGACCTAATATAACAGCCATCACTTGCTCAATCGACAAATCAGAGGTATCCACATGAACTGCATCGTCGGCAATTTTTAGCGGAGCAATCTCTCGATCCATGTCATATTTGTCCCGCTGATTAATGCTTTTAAGCAACTCTTCAAATTCCTCGCCTTCTTGCGGAATATTCAAATCAATTGCTCTTCTTTTCGCCCTTACCAGGGGTTTCGCATCCAGGTAAAACTTGTAGGGAGTATTGGGGAATACGATGGTTCCAATGTCTCTTCCATCAATTACAACAGAGTAGCTCTGAGAGATTTTTCTGATTTTTGCATTGACCAGTTCTCTGCAGCGAGGACAATCTGCAATGTATTTGACTTGCTTAGTTAATTCAGGCACTCGGAGTTCTTTGGCAACCTGCCTGCCTTTCAACCACATGATCTGCAAATGGTTTTCATATGTAATTGAAATCAGGTCCGGATTACCGGCAACCGCCTCAGCAATTTGATCTTCGTGATCTGCGCACTTTCCCTCAAAAGACTGCATTCCATAGAGTGTAAACGTTCTATAAATTGCACCGGAGTCGATATATTCAATGTTTAACTCCTTAGCCAGTAGTTTAGCGACTGTACTTTTACCAGAACCTGCCGGACCATCAATTGCTATAATCATAAAAAACCATGTTTTACTAAGAATTCCACATCAAAGAAAGAATAAAAAAATGCCGGATTAAACAGCCACCTCAAAACCGTATTCAACAGTGCCAATTAATTCCAGGTCAACAAATCACTTGTCAACAATGTTTTGATGGTGAGTTTATACCAACAATCATAAATAAGCCTAATGGTTTGATACCGTTTTCGCAATGTCCGGTTTTAGAAATAAGCACTTTCAGTTTGAAGCTTTCAGCAGGGTCTGTACCTATCAGCTGAATAATCACATGGAAAAAGTACTATCTTAGGATATTCGTTGTACCTGTTTACCTTGGTGTTCAATTTGCATTTTCTATTCGAAACAACCATTGTACCAAAGATACATTCAGGGCTAAACTAATGAAAAAACTAAACAAAATCCTTCTTTCATTGCTAATTCTCTCTTGCTTCATTGCCAGCAACTTACAAGCAGAAATCATTATTCTGGAAAATAATGATATTCTCCAGGGAAAGATAACCCGGTATTCCAAAGACACAATAACCATAGAAACCGAAAAAGAAACCCTTGAACTCCCGACATCTAATGTTCGTTTAATTGACTACCTGAGTTCAGCCCAAAAATATCAGACAAAGGAACAGACAGGGAACAAATTTTTGCTTTATCTTAAAAACGGTGAAATCATTGAAGGAATCATCACACAGTTCACCAACGAGTTTCTAACAATAGAATCTCCGGAAGGATATGGTGTTTTACAAATTCCCATTTCCAGCGTCAATTTTTTGACAACCGGAAGATCCCATATCGAATTAAATCAGCGCGATGCCATTGGTTACTCACAAAAAAGATCCACTCTTGATTCATCTTCCGGTCTTACTTCTTATGCCAGCAACCAGCTGAGTTACAAATTCTTCCTGAGTAAGGAGATGTTTGGAAACATTTTACTGGCTTATGGAAATGTTTCGTATGGAAGTAATAAACTTCAGCTTCTCTCTATGGATTATCGAATGGGGCTTACCTTTAAAAAAGTGCAGAATATCCTGCTCTATTACGGAGGTTCCATAGGTTATATGCAAATTAAGGATGATACCCAGAATATTGAAGGAACAGGAACGGGATATGGAGCCTTTATAGGAGCAGAAATTTTCTTCCCATCCCTTCCTAATTTCGGCTTCTCAGGGGAGCTTGGATACAGCACAAAAAAAGTGGATGATTACGAATCCACAGACCTGTCAATTAGCTCTTTTCCAGCTTTCTCCATCCACTACTATTTTTAGAGATAAAATAGAGGTTTTCAGAATCTGTCAACGAATAGAGGATACCTTTCAAGTCATCAGATTTAGGCATGTTTGTTTTATTTCAACAAGATAAAGACTGGATCAAGTCAATTTTGAATTGAGTTCATTCCCGGGGGCCATCTAGAATTAGAGGACATAGTAATTCGTCTGGCATTTGATTTATATGCCTTGAAAACCCCTCTAATCCAATGGCTGGGAGTATAACACGGCCACCGCATAACCTCTAAGATCACATATACAGAAATCTAGCAAAATTAACTTTTATTATTGGATCGGCTCTCTTAATCCTTTGAGTTGACTGATTTCTGCAGAATTACTCTACTTTTAATCAATTCCTAAACGAATCGATTTTACTCCTTGAGATTTCGGTTTTTCCTCCCTTGGGAAGTTTTCTCTCGGTTTGGCAATACGCACTTTTAAAACTCTGCTTTCGTACTCATTATCATTTAAATGTTCGATTGAACTGTTCGCCCCCTGTTCATCCATTATAACGAAAGCATAGCCTTTTGATCGCCCTGATTCTCGATATCGAATTACATCGGCTGATTTCACCTTCCCGTACGCATCAAAGAGTTTCTTTAATTCCTCATTGGTGGTTTTAAAAGGCAAATTACCAACGTACACTCTTACGTCATTCACGACTCTCCTAGTTTCAATATCTTAAGTGAATTCCCGATCTGCAATCGTTCTGCTTCGAGAAAATGACGAAAATCATAATGGAAAATCAAGAAACATCGAAAATGTCCCTTGATATTGATCCACTTCATTCATAAGCTAACTCACTCATAATTGCAAGAATTCTTTTATTTTTTTTATTCGGACTTGAATCACTTAAAATGGTTTTTCAGCTCGCCAAAACAGCCTGTATGTGATGGTAGACGGCTGATCAGCGGATGATAGTCAATCAGAATTATCGAATAAATACGGACATAAACCTGAGCCTTTTTACGATGAAACCAATCACACATCTATTTTGCAAATCGGCAACTGAAATGGTTCCATACTCTCCCATTGAACCACCGGACCAAATCGCCAATCGATTGGGACTAAAAGAAGAAGACATAATCAAACTGGACGCCAACGAAAATCCTTACGGAACTTCACAGGAGGTCATAGCTGCACTGGCAGAGCAGCGCTATTATCACATTTACCCTGACCCGGCACAGGTACAACTGCGCCAGGCAATTTCCGCTTATGCAGGAGTTGATACTGGCATGATCATCGCAGGGACGGGAGCTGATGAGATAATTGACATAGCCTGTCGCTTGCTCTTGGAACCGGGCGACAAAGTATTGAGTTTTACTCCTACTTTTTCATATTATTCACATATTATTGCCCTAAACAGGGGCATTTACATGGAGATTCCAAGAGAAGCAGATTTTTCAATTTCAGTGGAAAAGGCCAGGAAAATAGATTTGGCCCGCTGCAAGCTGGTGATACTGTGCTCTCCAAACAATCCCTCAGGAAATCTTGTTTCGGAAGAGGTATTAGATTATTTTCTTAATCAAGATCTTGTTGTCATGCTGGACGAAGCTTATTTTGAATTCTCGGCAATCAGCCATGTTTCAAAACTTAAGAATCATAACAATTTGCTTGTGCTCAGGACTTTCTCCAAATGTTTTGGCATGGCAGGATTGAGGGTCGGATATGGCTTGGGATCATCTGAATTGATCTCTGCCATGATGAAAATAAAACCACCCTTTAGTGTTAATGTGGCCGCCGAAGCTGCGTTAAAAGTCTGCCTCGAAAATCTCAGCTTTTACCGAAATCAGGTTCAAAAAATTATCGACACCAGGGAATGGACGATTAATCAGTTAAAAACCTTTAAACAATTGAAAGTATTCGATTCCAGCTCTAATTTCATACTTTGCCGTGTTGAAGGCTTTGAAGCGGCCCAATTGTGTAAAGAACTGGAAAAGACTGGTATACTGCTGAGATATTTCGGTACTAGTCTCTTGAAGGATTGTATTAGAGTTTCAGTGGGAACTGCCAATCAAATGTCTATATTCATTAAACGATTAGCTACTTTTATCCGTTAACCACACATAAAAAAAGGGCTCTGAATCCATTGCATTCCAAGCCCTTTTGTATAGTTGATTAGGTTTGAAAGTATCGACTTTTAGCCGTCGACTTTCATCTTTTCAAGTATTTCGTTTTTAATTTTTTCCCATTGATCTACAGGAACTTTGCATGAACCAACTTTCTCGTGACCTCCTCCGCCATATTTGAACATTAGCTTTCCGACATTGGTTTTGCTGGTCCGGTTCAAGATGCTGTGACCGCACTGAATATAGACGTTCTCTTTCTCTTTGTCCCATCCAAGCCGAATTTCGATATTCTGATCAGGGTGGCTGGCAAATACAATGAAGCGATTTCCACAATAAACCGTCTCTTCGTTTAATAAATTGGTTATCACGACATTTCTATCAAACGTCGTGCAACGTCTAAGCATATCTTTGAATAAAATCTGCTGTTCATTGTACAGCATAGCCCTTTCTTGAACATCTGGTATTTGCAAGATCTCTTCAACAGTTTTGGTCCGACAATATTGGATCATATCTCTTACAAATTGCTCATGCCCAATCTTGAAATCACCTGCTTCTGACAGCCCCGTCCTGGGATCAATGATAAATGCTAACAAAATCCATTCCTCGGCCAGCAAAATCTCATCCAGTGTGAGATCTGCCGAATCATATTTGTTTACTGCCTCCAAAAGTGGCAAAAAATGCGTTCCAAATGTCTTTTCACCACCATAATATTCCCAAATTACTTGTGCCGCACTAAGAGCTTCTCTGGAATCCCCTTCAAATTCCAGGTTTTCCAGTTCCAGTCGCTCTTCCTCACTTGAATGGTGGTCAAACCAGAGACCGCATCCCTTGGCATAGGGCACATTTGCTAAAACATCATTGGAGGTAACTTCTACTGAATTGCTCTGCACATCCCTTGGATGCACAAACTTAAATTCGTCAACAATACCTTTTTCTGTTAGCAGCGCAGCACAGACCAAACCATCAAAATCATCACGGGTCAAAAGTCTCATCCGAATCGCTCCTTCAAATATACAGTTAATTGATTATTCAATGAATAGTGACACGTTCAAATAATAAAACCAGGCTCTATTTGTTATACATTTGTTCAAATGATTTCCCCATTGCATTATAAGATTTGCGTTTTGGAGTCTTTTCCGGAAGCTTTGACGAGAAATATTTGTATAAGTAATTTACCCGCCTTAAAATATTGCTGCTGATAAGCTTGGTAAATTTCTCTTTGTCCGGGTCATAGTGCAAAACTTTGCTGCATATGTTGTGGAGAATCTTAGTATCCAGTTTTTTGTAGTATTTAAAACGGGTTTCATAAAAATCCATACCATATGCGAGGAAATTATCCGTTTTCAAAGGTGTGAGATAACGCGTTTTCTCTTTTCGCTGCCATCCAAATCCTTTAGCCAACCCTTTAATTTTGATTTCCTTTTCAAGCAGATCACAATTGCCAAAATCGATGGCGAGTACAAGGTTGTTGTTTTTCGAATTATAGCGAATCAAATAATTGTTTGGATTCCTGTCTTCATCATAAGTGATCCAACGGTTGATCATATCTAGAGCCAATTGCTCAATCAGTTCGGGATAAACAGTATAGTTGGCCCCGGAGAGCTGTTCGGCTTTTACAATCAACTTTGTGGCTTTGTAGAGCACTCCTTTTATTTTTGTGACAATAACGGGAACAGAAAGAGTTCGTGAAAACAGATCCAGGAAAAAAACGATCATCGCCATTTCAGATTCGATAACATCTTTGCCTTTGATCGGTTTCACCAGCCATTTGCTGTTTGGAGAATCTTTTTCCACTGCACCTTTATAATCCCTGATCTCGGCGAAGAAGGGAATTTTCATACTGCCGTCGATGATTAAAAAATCATCCTTAATGAAAGATTCAAATAACTCATCCGATGTCTTGTCGTAACATAAAAGCTCAATTAGGTCAGAATCATGAACAAACTCTTTTATGTCGTCATAGTTGCAATTTTCCATTCCGGCTCGCTTAGTAGAATATATTGTCTGGTAAATTATGGTGGATCAGAGTCAGATTTGTTGGTTTGTAAGTTTTACTCAACTTTCTTTGAATTCAGGCTTTTTAGTCTGAACATATAAATTAATCATATCCATGCTTTTTCTCGTCTATCAAAAAATAGCTATCATCGGCAATGCTTTTGTCTTCCGCTATTTAATGTTTGCAATTGCAATAGCTAACCATTTTATACCACAAATCATGGACATCGACAATGTTTGAATAATGTCAGGCTGAAAGGTCAGCCCAATCCTATCGTAGGCTGTTTTCTGAAGATTTCTTGAGGATGGAGCCCGTGGGCAATGAGAATAAAAAGTGCGCGAACCTAAATAAAACATTTAAGGGAACGCAATTCCGGCGATGCTTGGTCTTGTATCCCCTTAAAAAACAGTTTTAGTCACTCTTTCATGGCTTGAGCCCAAAGGCTCAATTCGTTTTTATAGACTTTTTTCAATCTCAATTTTTTGTAAACCCTGAAGAGATACGGAGTCATTTCTATCTCATCAGGATTTTCTTCCAGATACATTTTATATTGATCCATTGCCGCCGACCACATTTCCTCTCTCTCAAACAGACTGCCCAGCATAAAATCATTATCGGGATAATTCTCTTGTATGGTGCGGATTGCTTCTTCAAAGCTTCCTCTTTCAGCATCACTCATCCAATGGATTGTGTGATTGGTCAAAGTTCCCTGTTTTCTATAAGGCTGCAGTTTCGTCACTTCTTCATCCCCATCAAACACTTTGATCTTGACTGTTTGGGTATTTTCAAACGGTCTCAGTTTGACCCGGATGATAGATTTTTCTGTTGGATCAATCGAATATGAATCGGGACCTACCGCCAATTCATACCGGTACTTGTGATCTAGGTTCTCCCAGACCAAATAAGGATAATTGTCCGTAACGATGATGTGGCGAACAATATCAAAAGCATCCGGTCTTTGATCAGCGTTTCGTCTGACAGTGGTATATGATTGGGACCGGCTGAATCGCTTCATCAATCCTGATATCAGTGCATTGGACCTTCTTGATTCGGAAAGTTTTCCCTCTTTTAACTTCAGGCCATTATTCGTCACCAGCAGGGTGGTATTTGGCCGAAGCAATGAATCCTTACCGGAAATTCGATTGGTTATAATCCCCGAACCTGTTGCACTCGATCGAATCTGATATCCGGCAAAAAGGAACTTGTTGCGGCGAACCTTCTTCCATTTTATGCCGTTTTTTGTATACTCGACATTTCCCCTGACCTGAAACAAGACTGCTACCGGGTCCTTCGTACCTGCGTAAAGCAGACTTCCGACAATGGTGCAAAAAATAAAAGTTATTAAAAGCTTTTTCATAATTTTCTCCCTTAAATCCAGTTCACAAACTCAAACTGAAACA
>JAKSDL010000151.1 GCA_022360105.1 Pseudomonadota bacterium | reverse complement strand
CAGTCTGTTTTTCACCTTTCCTGTAAATACAGGACAAGTCTCCCGGGCGTGATCACAAACCGTGATGACATAATCGATGTCCTTTTCCATAAACTCGTCAGTCGACTTGGGATAGTTAGCACTCAGATCGATCCCTATTTCCGCCATCACTTTAACCGCCAGCGGATGAACTTCTGAGGTGGGCGCTGTACCTGCAGAATATACTTCCCACTCCGGCGCAAACATTTTAAAAAGCCCTTCCGCCATCTGACTGCGACAGGAATTCCCCGTGCACAAAATTAGTACGCTTGACATAAGTATGATATTAACTTCTTGTAACAATTAAGAAATGCAGGATGGGTAACAAAGTCACCCATCAGTTGCCCGTGTTCCGGGTGGTGGTTAATAAGCAACTCCCCATCAATCTCATTGAGTCAACCGATAGCCGATAACTGATAACCGGATTTAAACCGGCTTGGTCGGTAGATGAATCATTCCGGTTTCGCCCTGCTCAGTGTATGGAAAAAATTTAGCTTTAATCCAGAGGGCAACATTTACCAGACCGATCAACACCGGTACCTCGACCAGGGGACCGATTACCGCAGCAAACGCCTGTCCCGAATCGATTCCAAATACCGCCACCGCCACAGCAATAGCCAGTTCAAAGTTATTGGAAGCAGCAGTAAAACTAAGGGTGGTGGATTGTTGATACGTAGCACCAACCCGGTATGACATGATGAATGATACAAAAAACATCAGAACAAAGTAGATACAAAGCGGAATGGCAATTCGAACGACATCCAGCGGGAGTTGTACGATGTACTCTCCCTTGAGAGAGAACATCACCAGAATGGTGAATAGCAATGCTATTAGAGTGATTGGACTGATTTTGGGGATGAATTTGGTTTCATACCATTCCTGGCCTTTTAATTTCAGTCCCACTACACGTGAAATGATCCCTGCGATAAACGGGATACCCAGGTAAATAAAAACACTTTCAGCGATTTGTCCGATGGAAATATCAACGGTCACTCCCTTCATGCCTAACCACTGGGGGATTACGGTAATAAAAATATAGGCGTATACCGAGAAAAACAGGACCTGAAAAATAGAATTAAAAGCCACCAGACCGGCGCAATATTCCGTATCACCATCGGCCAAATCATTCCAGACGATCACCATGGCAATGCAACGGGCCAAACCAATCAAAATTAATCCCACCATATACTCGTGATAACCGCTCAGGAAAGTAATCGCCAGTACAAACATCAGCACTGGTCCGACCAGCCAGTTTTGAGCGAGGGAGAGCAACAAGACTTTCCAGTTTCTGAACACTTTGCCCAGTTGTTCATATTTCACCTTAGCCAAGGGTGGATACATCATCAAAATCAACCCAATAGCAATGGGTATATTGGTGGTGCCCACCTGAAAACTGTTTATCACCTCTCGGATGCCGGGAAAAAGATATCCCCACATCACACCGATAAACATACCCAAGAAAATCCACAGGGTTAAAAATCGATCCAGAAAAGACAATCGCTTGGTTGCTGCCATTTTACACCTCTCTATTTGGCATTAACAGATAACCGGTGCCCGAACACCTGAAAATAGTAAATGTTAGTCAGAAATATATTCTTTCAGTTTATCCAGCACGGGCAGTTTTCCGGTAGATTTAACTTTACCGTCCACTACCAGGGCAGGAGTGACCATTACACCGTAATCAGCAAACTTATCAATATCGCTGACCTTCTCCATTTGATAATCAATACCAAGCTCACCTGCAGCCTGATCGGCTAACTCATATAGTTTATTGCATTTGGTACAACCCGAACCAAGTATCTTAATCGTTTTCATTGTTTTTCCTATAAAGAATATTCCCTTTGGTGAGAGTTAAATTAGCATGTCCGGTTAAACGCTACTGTGTCTGGCGGATCAAAATAATAAATACTTTGTATCAATGCACTCCAGAGGAGAGTTTCATAAAAGCCCGGGGTGAGCGTAGCGGAACCCTGGGTTATTTTCACAAGACGATCAATGCTCTGAAGGAGCATTTCAATAGCGTTGCTGCCTTTTCAGAGGAAAGGAACAAAATCATAAAAAGCGTTATTACCGCAATTTCTAACCGGACCTTGCTAATTACAGTTTTTAGTCAATCCAGGTTGCGTTTTGTAAACATGATGCAAATTCACATCATCATTGCACCAAATATCATCCCACAGATCGTGGACATTGTTATCACCAGTATTACAAACACAAACGTTTTTTTGCTTCCCAGAACAGATTGAATGACCAACATATTCGGCAGCGATAATGCAGGCCCCGAAAGCAGCAATGCCAATGCAGGTCCGTGCCCCATTCCATTTCCAATCAATCCCTGCAGAATGGGTATCTCTGTCAGTGTGGCAAAATACATAAACGCACCTACCACACTTGCCAGCAGATTGGCTCGAAAAGAGTTACCCCCCACGGCCCGGTCGACCCATTGCGAAGGGATCATTCCTTCCGTCCCTGGTCTCCCCAGCAACAATCCCGCGATCAACACTCCAATCAATAACAACGGCATGATCTGTTTGGCAAAATCCCAGGATTGTTGAAACCATTCTTCAGCAGAACCGCCACCAGTGCTGGTAATGATGGAAAGACCGATTGCTCCCACACCAAAAACCACCAGGGGCTGGTCAGGCAACAGCCAGGCTAGCAAAGCAACCGGCACAATGACCAGAGTACATTTCCACCATTTAAGCTTTAACCAGAATATAAGAATACCTGAAAGAGCCAGTGCCGCCAGACTTGTGATTTGCCATTTCTTTGAAAAGATTACAAACCAAAAACCGCTGCTTGCATCCGTCTTTCCCCAGTTGGCAAAAACCAGAATCAATACCATCGATAAAAAAAACAAAGCATTTTTCCATAGTGGCAAACCATCGTCATCTTCCGGCATCGCAAAAGTCGCCTTTTTTTTCTTTTCCTCTTTATTAAAAACAGCATGCATTAGGAGACCAATGATAATGCTGAACAATATCGCTCCAACAGCCCTGGCTATTCCCAGTTGAGCCCCAAGAATCCTTGCAGTAAGAATTATAGCCAATACATTGATGGCCGGACCGGAATATAAAAAAGCCGTGGCCGGGCCTATACCAGCCCCCATTCTGTATATTCCGGAAAAAAGAGGAAGCACTGTACAAGAACAAACAGCCAAAACGGAACCAGAAACGGATGACACCCCATAAGACAGCATTTTGTTGGCTTGCGGTCCCAGGTATTTCATCACAGAACCCTGGCTGATGAAGGCTGCGATTGCTCCCGCAATGAAAAAGGCAGGAATAAGACATAGAATGACATGCTCCCGTGCATACCATTTTGCCAAATGGAACGCCTCCATAATGGCATTATCAAACCTTGGCATTCCAAGTGGGAGAAAAAATACAAGTAAAAAGACTCCTGTTATCCAAATCAAAGGACGCCATTCACTTTTCCAAATCATTTAAATTCCAATTATTCATAATTGATTATTTGGCCAAACTGGAAAGTATCAGATTAGCGGTCATTTGTTTATCTTTTTTTACAACTGATGATGGTTTCCATCTGACCCAAAGCATTTGATTCCATGACCGATTCGACACACTGGATGAAGTCCATTAAACAGGGCATGCGCAAATGATAATAGATTGTGGTGCCCTGTCTTTCATCAACCACGAGACCCGCATTTTTAAGCACACTCAGATGCTTGGAAACCGTTGAGGTATCCACCCCCACCATTTGAGTCAGATCGGCTACACACCGCTTTTCCTTGTTTAATTCATCCACAATCATCAACCGACTGGGATGAGCCAACGCTTTGATTATTTTGGCTTGTTCTTCGTATCGTGTCTTATCCTGGTTTTCCATTGAATATCTCCGCATTTTATTTGGCTATTTTGCCAATTAAGAAAATAATAAGCAATAGTTTTTTGATGAAGCATGTTGTCTGAAGTTAGTACCTAAACATATCAGCAGTTTAGAATCCAATCATCCGACTCAAGCATGCACCCGGCAAAACAGATCTGCCAATTCTCATTGTGGCAGGGTCTGGAGATCAACACCTCGGCAATGGACCCTGTAAAAAGTCGTAGCGGAACTTAGGAAGGCTAAGCAGGAAAATTTATCATCCCGAATCGCAACCGGACCGATCCGGGAAAGAGGTTAATAGCCGCCGGCTAACATTGGGAGTGCTCCCAGAACCAGCTGAATCAATACTATCGCGATAATAGGTGTGATATCAAATCCACCCAGTGGGGGAATTACCCGCTCCAACGGTCTTAAAACAGGATCAGTAATCTTTACAATCAGTTGGACAAAATAATTCCTGGGATCAGGACGAAACCAGGAAAGCAACGCTCTGATTAAAATGGCCACAGCCAAGCCGTTTAAAACAAGACTGGCTAATTCTATCAACATATGAATTGGATTGCTCATCTAAGATTCTAAGTGGAGTTAGCAAAAAGCAATAATTAAAGGACATTGCATGATACTTATTGTAAAAGGTCATCCAGATTCAAGCAAGAGCAGTAAACCTGATAAATGGTTTTTAATGCTTTTGTCTATAACACGAAGCCGGGGTGGATTTCATTTCAAGCAATTGAGTCGGTGCGGTTTTCAATTGATAATTCTGTTTTGGCTGACCATAATAACCATTAAAATTATGACTTTTTAAATATTGATGACTGACGGACAAAACTTTTTAAGCCAAGTCCAATAACCAATTAAGCATCACCATTGTTATGACAACACCGACTGATGAACAAAGCGAGCGTATCGATAAGATACTCGCTAATTGCGCCGAAAAAGATGTCAACACCGAAACCCTCTCTGTTTTCTATCAACTACTTAGTCAGGCCTTAGCTCTTCCGTGTGATGTTATTGGAAAAGCTGATCTCGAAAGGTATGTGCTCTATGGTTTGGAAAACTCTAACGACGATATGTACGGGTTGTTGGGAAAACTGAAGTTAGCGTCCGATGAAAAAAAAGAGTGCGTTGTTCCCTTGTGTGATTTGAAAGCCGTTGACAATCGTTCTGTCGATTTCATGTTGCTACACGATTATGGAACCTGGTTTATCAATTCCCAGGTTTAAATCATTGAATTGTGACTGTTTCAAAAACAGCCCAAGGTTTTCCAAGAATCGGTGAACCGGGATTCCAATATGTTGCTTCCAGAAGAGACTTATTGCATTTTGCATGTCCGCATACGTCTGTAACCAAGCCTGTTAAACCTGTTGTTTTTTTAGAAAGTTGATTGGCCATATGTCGGGAGAGCTTTTTTCAGGCTTATTTTGACTTATTTACAGGGCAAAGTGTATAAATGGAATAATAGGTTTTGCCCGGAATTTTGAGGCTTAGAAGACATTCACCATTAAAGGTTCAATTAAAGGTCTATTGCATGGGTGTTAACAAAGAGATTCGAATCCTCCTGGTTGAGGATGATGACATTAACAGGAAATTGCTGGCAAACATCCTGAAAACATTAGGATTCAACCATGTTTCCGAAGCGGACAATGGTAGGTCTGCCTGGGAGATGATGCAAGAGGAGAAATTTGATCTTGTTATGACAGACTGGATGATGCCGGAAATGGATGGGTTACAGCTCCTAAAAGCCATAAGAGAGGAGAGCATTGATCAAAAGCAGGTTCCCGTCCTTATGATCACGGCATTAGGAAAGCAGGATGATATCATGAAAGCAGCCAAACTGGAGATCGACGGCTATATTGTAAAGCCATTCAGCGTTAATACCGTGCTGGCAAAAATCGAGGAGATATTAGGCTAGCATTAAGGATTTAGCTGTTTAATCGTTGAATCCATACTTTCCAATTAAAGGAACAAACACCACACCACCAATATTATGCTGTGACCAGCGGTCTTCTGCTTCCCTGGTTACCAGCAGCAATTCCTGATAAAAATTCTTGCTACCGACAGGAATAATCAATCTGCCGTTTACCCTTAACTGTCTTTTCAGCATTTCAGGAACTTCCGGACCGGCCGCTGTTACAAGAATTTTATCGTAAGGTGCCTGGGCTTCCAAACCAACGGTACCATCCCCATGAACCACTGTGATTCGATCAGCATACCCGGCTTTTTCGATGTTTTTGCGGGCATATTTCACCAGGGGTTCTAATCGTTCTACAGTCACTACTTGTCCCCACTTATCACGATAACCGTCATACACCGAATCATCGTAATACCGGGTGAGAGGTTCCCAGTTTTGTGGCTTGACATTGCTGGGGGCACACATTTCTGCTGCGATAGATGCATGATAACCACTGCCGCTGCCGATCTCAAGGACTTTGTCACCGGGAAGGATGTCCAGGGCGTCACATTCCATAAACGCCATGTGGGGCGCACTAATGGTTTGACCGTGGCCGATTGGTAAGGGATTGTCGTTATATGTGTGGGATCTTTGACCGTTTGGAACAAAAAGGCTCCTGGCGACTCTCTCAAAAGCATTGATACTAAACTGGGAGTTAGCGTAATTCATGGTAACATAATACTCCAGCAGTTTTTGCTTAATATGATTAAATTCCGGGTTTTCCGGAGTCCAGGTATAACTCGCCATAACCTCAAGTTCCTCGTTCATAATTCAAACCTGCAAATGAAAATTAATCCCTCAACTCGGTTATGTTCCAACAGTTGATAAGACCAAAATAGGTTCTATTGTATTTAGTATATAATGACGATCTATATTTTTGTAAGTCCTTTTTGTAATTTCAACCATTCAATCACCACAAAATAAGCATATTCCCGACTTTCAGACTGATGTTGTCAGCGGTTTCACTCATCGTTTTTTAACATTGGAATCCCAATTGGAATCGACCTGTTGAAAAAATCGTTTTCTGAACATAATGGATTGCGGATGTCTTTGGTCTCAATTTGCATCCACCTTTTACCATTTTTTCGAGAATCAGTAATCCGTTGCTGAAACAGGGTTTGTAGCGCTTGTGACAGGTGCTTTTAAATTCTTTGGGAAATAAAGCCCTGCGGATACATCATCAATCAGAATCGGACAAACAATCCATAAACAGCGACTGATGCTGTATTGACATTTTTTAACCCTAAGAGATACCATTCTCTAATCTTGAGGTCCAGATCCTCTGCAACATTTTTAGTTTCCCGGTTATCTTATCTTATATCTATGTTTTTCTTCAAAAAAAAGGCTGAACAGCCTTCCTCTCTTATCCCTGAAAAAGAACTTCTAAAAAAAGTGCGACAGATTCATATTCGCTCACGCCGCATGGTTGACGATGTAATGGCAGGTGAGTACCAAAGTGCGTTTAAAGGGCGAGGTATGGAATTTGATATGGTTCGGGAATATCAGGAAGGCGATGAAGAACGCATGATCGATTGGAATGTCACAGCAAGATTCGGGCATCCGTTTGTTAAGAGCTATGTTGAGGAACGCGAACTTACGGTAATTTTCCTGGTCGATATTTCCGCTTCCGGACAATTCGGCTCAAAACAGCAATTAAAAAAAGAAACAGCAGCCGAACTCTGTGCGATTCTTGCGTTTAACGCTATAAAAAAGAACGATCGAATTGGTTTGATTCTGTTCTCGGATCAGGTTGAGCTGTTTGTTCCTCCGCAAAAAGGGAAAACTCATGTATTGCGGGTGATTCGTGAACTCTTGTATTTTAAACCCAAAGGTCAAAAAACCTGTATTAATACTGCTGTTGAGTACTTCAACAAAGTGATTAAAAAAAGGGCTGTGGTATTTCTGGTGTCTGATTTTCAGGATCACAACTATTTTCAAAACCTTAACCTCACAAATAAAAAACACGACCTGGTTACCGTTGAAATTACCGATCCCCGAGAGGAAGACCTGGCAGGTTTTGGTCTGATTCACCTATATGATCCCGAAACAGGGGAGCTTTGCCTGGTTGATACCAGCAACAAATCATGGAATCAGCGGTATCAACAAAACGTTGAAAAAACAAAGGAAGAGAGAAAGGCCCGGTTTCGCAAAAGCGGCATCGATAGTTTACAGGTACGGACAGATAAACCATTTGAAAAAGACCTGATGATGTTTTTCAAAAGGAGACGGCTGAAATGAAAAGAGGACTTTGGCTGCCGCTAACCTGTTTCCTGCTGGCTACCCTGCTTCACACAGCTTGCGAAACAGGCAACAAGGAGATTGAAAAACAGGAACCCCCGGATACTCCTACCGAATTTAAATACACCAGGGGGGGAGCCCCAATTGAAGTGATAGTGCAACTCTCGAAAAGCAAGTTGGATTTAATTGACTTTTTAACCGTAACAATAGAATCCCGATTTGAAGAAGGGGTACAGGTAACTCCACCTTAT
>JAKSDL010000833.1 GCA_022360105.1 Pseudomonadota bacterium | reverse complement strand
TTCTAATCGCAACCAAACAAACAACCGAAACCAAGGGTGCGAATGGAGGTAGAAAGCCAGGAGTCCTAGAAGACGGATCAGAATAGCGAAAAACACAGTATTTTTTGCAGGGAGGTGTGTGTGTTTCGCTTGACCAATTCTTTGATGGGTGACCCCTTCACTTTTTGAATTAAAATTGATAAAAAATTGGAAATTTTCACTGTTGTTAAAAAAACCAGCTGTCAACAAAAACGCTTCCCCCCTTTAATTTCGGGCCTTAACAAAAACAAAATTGAAAATCGACCATATTTATGCCATACTAAAGCTGTATAATACATAGATAAAGTAATAACTATGGAGAGTAAAATGGCAGATACAATAGCGCAAGAAGTGATAAAGTTAGCAAAACCAGCTACTAAAAAAGTCACAATGAACTTATCGTCACAAGATGAGGTAAACGCAGATTTTTTGCTTAGAAAATTTGGAACCAGAAATAAAACAGCTACGGTGAGCGCGTCTCTTTCCATCACGCGGTCAATATTGGAGGCACTTTCCAAAGGTGGAAAACTGCAGATAAAAAATAAGGATGGATCTGTGAGTGACGTGGTAATTGTGGGTGTGAACAGTGGCTGAATCAAATTCTAACACATCGGACTTTCATTTACCTGAAAACTGGGACGATATTGAGTCAGTAACAACAGATACTCCCGAAGTAGATCAGATCCCGTCTGTCGAAGTAGGACCACCCGCTTACTATAATGATCCCGTGTTTTATAGAATTGTGGGTGGCACTCTTTGTCTTGTTGTTGTCGCTTCCATGATCGGCATGTTTTTTTTAGCAGGTAACAGTATTAAAATTCCGGAAGGAATAATAGCGGTTGCCTCAACCGCTGTTGGTGCCCTTGCTGGAGTGCTGGCGGGTAGCAGGCGTTGACAACTTTTCACCCCGATTAAGATTAAGCATCCATTGGGTTTGGGTGGGGGAAGAAGTGGTTTAGATTTAGTAATTTGGAGGCTTGGGAATTGAGGGTGAAAGGGTTGTTGGGATTCGGTTCGGGGTCATCGTGATCTTACGAAAATACAAAGATGTATGCCTTACCCCTTTACTTTTGTTGGGCTATGCTGTGTGTGAATGTACTGCTTCAGCATGGAGTTTTAAGCCAAGTGCAGTAATGACCTTGAGGATTGTATCGAAATTAGGAATTCGGTCGCCTGAAAGTGCTTTATAGAGGCTTTCTCTAGACAGACCTGCATCTCTTGCTACTTGAGACATACCTTTAGCCCTTGCGATATCACCGAGAGCTTTCGCAATGAATGTTGCATCCCCATTAGCCTCTTCAATGCTGGCTTCAAGATATGCTGCCATTTCTTCAGGTGTACGAAGGTGCTCAGCAACATCAAACCGTGTTGTTTTTGTTTTTGCCATGATTAACTCCTAAAGATTGTTTGCCAGCTGTTGAGCTTTCTTAATGTCCTTTTTTTGAGTTCGCTTGTCTCCCCCGGCTAGTATTACAACAATCGTTTGTCCTGTTTTCTTGTAGTAAACTCGATAGCCAGGGCCATAATCAATTCGCATTTCAGAAATATTTTCCCCAACTGGTTTCACATCACCAGGATTACCTGCTGCCAGTCTTTCAATTCTGACTAGTATCCGTGCACGTGTGCGAATGTCAGATAACCCATCAATCCACTTGGCGAATGTTTCTGTTTTTCGAATTTCAATCATTGTCAAATTGTATCCTTCTGGCTACAGGGTGTCAATATGAATAGTTTCAAATCAAATGCAATCAATACCTCAGCTTGTTTGTCAATTTGGATTGATTGAGGATCGGCAGAACTCTGGCGATGGATTGGGCAAGGTGGCGAGGATTATTACATTTGGGGACTTGAGAATTTAGGAATTTGGGAATTGGGGGTGGATGAGAATCTTATGTTTGGGAATTTGGGGATTGAGGGTGGACGGGGTGTCGGGATTTGGTTCGGGGTCATCGTGATCTTACGAAAATCCAAAGATGCAAGCCCTTCATGAAAATGTCAAAATAAAAGACCTGACCCCCGATCTTACGTGCTCCTCAATACCTCTTCCGGAAATCAGGTGACATTCTGTGATTTCAGAATTACAATTCCAAAGGCAATTATCGAGGCACACAACTTGAGGGACAAGGATTTTAATCTTGAAGTAAAAAAAGGCAGGATTATTTTAAGTCCAACAAAGAAAATTTAGTATTCGACTTAACACCAATGGCTCGTTTCAAATAGCGAAGAACTAAGCTATTAAAATTTATTATAATTTTCGCTACGGGGCGGACTTAGAAAAATTGTTAATGCGCTGGTGTAACTTGCCGTTTGCCCTAGTATCAGGAACAGGAGATCAATTTGTAAAACTCTTCTCAACTGCTCTTCGGTCGCCGTTATCATTTTCCCATATGATCTTTATTGAGTTCTCACCTTCGTTTATTGGATTATTGGAAACAACAATGCTCTTTGAATACGCATTGTCCCCGACAAAGCTGAGACCTCCCAAATAATCCAAATCAATATAAACATCTACTTTATTTAAAAAACTCCCGTCGCTAGTAGCATCGGAATTTGCCTGATACATTGTATCCCCGACAGTAAGATAAATAATTGCTTCAATCGGATTTTTTGAAATCAGGTGACAGTATACCTATTTTTGAAATCTGAAATCAGGTGACAGCATACCTATTTTTGGCTTTTTGATCTTCTTGATTTTGATTTATAAACTTCAATGGGTGACCCCTTTGCTGGAGAGGGGACAAAAGGAGCGATTTAAAGCGTGAGCTTGTCAAAAACGATTTAAACTTTTAAATCAATATCATCCTATTGGCACTGCTTTTTACTGCAGTTCGTCAGTTTTCTCGAATACTCGCCTTTCAAAGTAAAAGTAAATGATAACAGTAAGCTCAATTCTCGATAGTACTTGGTATGAGCGCTACAAGGCTATTTCCAGGCTTAATTTAAGCAGTTCAATTTACGATATTACCGATAAGTGCAACTTGACGTGCAGAGGGTGCTTTTTCTATGCATCAGACCATCCCGTATCGATGGTCGAAGAACATAAGAAAGCCAATTGGGAGCTTTTTGTTGAAAATGAAACAAAAAAAGGGATTAAGCTGGCGATATTGATTGGAGGAGAGCCAGCTTTGGAACTCGATAGGGTAGAACTGTTTTATAAAAAAATGAAGGTACTATGCACTACCAACGGGTTGATAAAGATACCAAAAGATCGATTCCCCGATATCAGGATTGCGATTTCATTGTGGGGTGATAAAGGTGAAGAACTGCGTTTAAGGGGCATTGATACGTTTTCACAATCGTCAGCCAACTACGCAGGAGATTCCAGGGCCTACTACGTCTACAATATATCTCCCAATCAAGTCGGACAGACAGAAAGCGTTATTAAGAAAGTAAAGAACATAGGTTTAACGGTTCACCCTCAGTTGCTATTAGACGGAGCTCAAAGTAACAATTTTCCATGGGAAAAATCATTGCTTGCCGAACTCAGGGCCGAATTGGATTCAATACTGGATACATATCCCGACACGTTCATCTCAACCAAATTTTTTCATCAGGTTCTTACAACCAGACAGTTGTTTAGCAGAACGTTTGGATGGAACGAGTGTCCTTCCGTTTCAGAAAAAGCCGATGACAGACAACCCAAACCCAAAAGAATGACAGGCTTCAATCGTTGGGCTTCAGATCTTAAAACCATTCATGAATGCTGCGTATCCAAAGTCAGAAATTGTGATGAGTGTGCGGACAGTGCAGCTTTAATGAGTTGGATACTGGTTAATAAAAGAGATCATATTAAGACCACCGAAACATTGCAGAACTGGATTGAAGTAGTTGAAATGTTTGCTAAACTAAATGGATTGTCATGACTTTAAAAGCATTCATAAAAGCCGGATTTATAATGTTTTGTTGGTATCAACACTACTCATTTGGATACCAAATGATGTTTTTTCGGGAGTAGTTCACATCGATGATTTTGATGATTTTCCGATCAAATTGGATTCGAGTGTCTATCATTTCATTGATGAGGTTGGGGATAAAACGCTTGAGGAAGTTCTTAGGGAGGAGTTCACAGCCAAT
>JAKSDL010000203.1 GCA_022360105.1 Pseudomonadota bacterium | reverse complement strand
CATTGTGAATCATTCGGCCTGGGAAGAGTTGACAACCTAAGCAACTTTAATTCCGGCTTCTACCAGTTATTACGGAGATTGCAAGAGATGCATGTTATCAGTCGTTTCTCAACACGTTTTCCCAAATCGATCATTGCGGTGGTTGTCTGCCTGACGATCTTTTTTGCGTATTCCTACAATAAATATGCTTATATAGAGCCGGATATGCAGAAGTTCATGCCTTCGGACATGAAGACCTCCAAGGCAAATGACTATTACAGAAAGAATTTCAGCTACAATGAAATGCTGATTATAGGAATTGAAGCCCCACAGACGGGGATTATGAATTCTAAGGTCCTGCGAAAGATCGAAGCAGTTGTCTCAGAGCTTAAACAATTAACATCCACCAAAACTGTTGAGAGTCATTTGACAGGACAACAAGAGACGATTGAACTGCCGGTGGGAATAGATACTGAAGATATAACCAGTATTTCCGGACTTGAAGATGCCATTTTGGACAAAACAACCGGAGCGGTTGTTACAGGCAGTGTTATTGCCAAGCTTAAAAAAGAAGTTGGTATTCCCTATACGGACGAAACCGAAGAGCTCCTGCCGGAATTGGATGCAGATCTTGAGAAAATCATCCCGGCCTTAAAACAGCACATCATGAACGATCGTTTGTTTCGCGGAAACATTCTTTCTGAAGACGGTCTGGCGACTACAATAATGGTTCCCATGATCGGCAAGTGGGATTACAAACAGCGCTTTTCCAGGTTGGAGCTGGCAACAGCCATTGACCCTCAACTCCTAAAAAATCGGTTTTTAGGAAAGGAATCAACCTTTCCGCATCAGGTTTTCGGTAAAACCGTTAATGGTGAAACCTATGATGATGCTTTTATTGCAGAGCATACAGAAAAAGTCCGTGAAGAACTAAAGGATCATCTCGAAAAATACCTCTCACCGGCGTTTCAAGAGAATCCCGGGATGGAAGCGTTATTGGAGCAAGAACTGACTGCCGAAACGTTCGGCAAAATCATGAATATCACCGATGACAAAGAGTTCTTTATGCATCCGGATTTGCAGACCTGGGAGGTATTTACCAATAAGTTGTATGATTTCATGTTGGTCAATATCGATCCTCTCAGCCATGAAAACCTGGAATTTCAATTGGCAGACGTCAAACAGGTTTATGACCTGCTGTATGTTTACGACAGTGCAACAGAAATTTTGGATCGCCACTCGGGGAAAGAATTAAATTTCTATATCGCAGGGCAGCCAGTCGTTATTTCTGTAATGTCACGCATTATCAACAAGGACATGGGTTTGTTGATGCCAATCGGTATCTTGGTGATTTTTTCAATGCTGGCGCTTAGTTTCAGGAGTGTACGAGGTGTCGTTATTCCCCTGGTCACTGTTGTTTTGTCTGTGCTCTGGTCGATCGGGTTGATGGCATTGACCGGAACGCCGATAACAACCTCAACATCTATTATGCCGATTGTGTTGCTGGCAGTGGGAAGTGCTTATGGCATTCACTTTCTAAATCGATACCACGAAGAGACCCGACAAAAAACGGATCGCAAAGTGATTCTTCGTTTAACCATTGAAGGGGTAGGCGTTGCTATATTAATGGCCGGACTGACTACTTTTTCCGGTTTTGCTTCCCTTTATTCATCACCACTGCTTTTGATCAAGCATTTCGGACTTTTTACGGCATTTGGTGTGTTTGTAGCCCTGGTTTTAACATTAACGCTAACTCCTGCCTTATTATCGTTCTGGAAGCTGCCCGGATCCAAAAACAAAAAGGTCGCATCCGAAAAATCGGAATCCGGAGGGGTTATCCAGTCACTTTTGTTGAACTGGGGACGAATGGTCAAATCATATCCTAAACGCACCCTTGCTGTTTTCACGATCGTCGTGATCATTGCAGGAGTCGCCATGACCAACCTGGAGTTTGAAGGTGGAATGATGTCTGACTTTAAGGAAGACTCTCCGCTAAAACAAAGCGACAGGTTTATCAATAAAAACCTGACAGGAACAGGAGAGTT
>JAKSDL010000349.1 GCA_022360105.1 Pseudomonadota bacterium | reverse complement strand
GATTGGTTCGTGAAGCATTACTTTCAAACGATAGGTTGCGTATCCGCTATTGGAAACAGGTTGGTTCTCCATGCCTTCGCTGTTCCACAAACCAGGTATCCGGGAATAGGCGATATGGCTTGGGCTTTGATGCTCTTCATTTGCTTTGCTCTCGAACAAACGATTCCAATAAAACTCCCACTCACCATCCAGTTTAACCGGTCCGTCTTCAGCAAAATTCCAATTTTGTAAATCCAGTGTTCCTTTAATTGCTTTGGGAGTGGTTTCCTTTTTATTCCCAACATTGCAGCTCAACAGAATAAAAAGGCTGGAAATGAAAATCACTATGTTTCTGGAATTCATACACTAATTTGAGTTCGAGTATTATTAAAATTGCTAAAGGATTTTTTCCGCCTATCTTCAGCTACCCATCTACAGCAACTTTAGATGGCGGTTATGGAATTAAACCATGCAGTTGATGATAATGAAACCGAGTATTTTTGTTATTGAACCTTAATAAAAGTAAAATGGGAATCCTTTCACGGGTACAAAACGATCGTGACGACTGATGTAATACAAGGCTAGCTGTATTTCGAAAACTGTGTTTCCAAAATCTATGTTTCTTTTTTTTCATCATTGTTTATTCAAAACCGATAGGTGTCGTATCTTCCTGATTTATATAGCCGGACTTGTAATTGTAACTTCAAACTCATTCCACGATCAGCACAATCCAATACAAAACAAGTACAAATTCATCGTGAATGGTTTGATCCATCAAGGCATAACAATTTGAAATTACAATGTTTTTTATAAATGTACTTGTTTCCCGTAGCAGTGAGTACATCAGGCTTGCTTAATCTACTCTGCAGTGCTTTTTTAATCTTACAATAGTTTCAAAAATTCAGATTTCTCCTTTTTTCGGTCTTGTCTTGGATTATCTGAATTGCGAATTGAACAGTTCCCTTTTTGCTTATTTGCAGCTGCTATTTACGCGAATTTAAAAAGAAGGATTTGTATTCAATGTCGAGAGTTCAAAGAATTAGCATGCTGCTTAAAAGTCTTGATCAACCAAACATTTTGACACAAAAAACATTAACCGGGGATGGGGACATGAAAAAGAAATTTGTAACTCTACTAGTAGGGATGATGTTTTTTTCTATTCTTTCTTGCAGTGGGGGTGGAGGTGGATCAGGTGACAACCCTCCAGGTGATACTGGAAAAAAGGGGGAAGGTAATATTACCCTTTTTGGTTCGACCGCAACCCCTGGAGGCCACTATGATGAGATTAATTTTACAGAAACAGTTGTGTTGGATGTAACGGATTTTCTTACTCAAGATAAGGACCATCGAGTCGAAGTTTCCTACAGGACTGGCTCCTCTGGGGCTTTTAACGCAGTTGAAAGATTCAATACCGCTGACCAGATTATTCATTACCTGCCGGAAAAAAGCGGATTTTACCACTTCCGCGTTTACTATCTGAATGAGGCATTTCTTTGTGATGGCACAATCCAGGTTGTAAACGGAAATGCTGCACCGGCGGCATCCCTTCAGATCGCGCCGGAAATCGACAATACTGATCTCTCTTCACTCCCGGAGGAAAACAAAGAGGAGAATTCATATCCGATTGATCTGAGTAGCAATGAAAAGATGATTTTGGATGTTTCAGGATCTACTGATGCCGATTCTGAAGAACTGACGTTTGGTCTCGCCGTAACAGGTCCTGACGGGTCAGCCATCGCCGTAGAGGATCTTGGAAACGGCAAATATGCCTTTGCATCAGCCCAAAGAGGGCTTTATAGCATCGAACTTGACGTGGATGATGGCATCGTTGATTTGGGGCGTGACACTAGTATGTCTAAGATTACCCGTCAGATCTATTTGTACGACCAGGGTGATATCAATCTGTTTCACAGAACCATGGTCGTTTTCAAAAAAGATGTAGGTGAAGCCTATTCTGTGTTGACGTCTGTTCACGACTACTATTTTTACGACAGGCTGCTAAATGCCCCTTCTCTTGGATTGTATTTTGCCTTCTATGCAGATAACCAGGAACTGCTTTTCAAAGCATTTTATGAAATGCCGTTAAAAGATCAGGCTTATTTTGATGCTCAAGCACCACATGAGGATGAAGGCTGGGACCCGGTAGAAGAATATAATAAGTATCTGGATTCACTTGATACGGATTATATCGGAGATTTTGTGACACCCGTGGTCAAGGGCAGGTCCCTGGGCAATTGGAAAAGAAAAGCGACGGTGACTAAAGCCCAAATTGACGCCATCCGGCGTATTGATGTTATGCTGATCGCCGAATCTGACGAGGGCGATCTACATCAAGGCTATATTTTGTACAATGGTTCAAAGAACACGATTCCGCAAAACAATCTTGGAATAAAATTTGAGGAATAGCTGTGCAAACCGGTTACCTTTTTTCAATGATTTTTCTTTTTAGGTATCAGGTGATGAATTGGTATGTATGGTTTAACTGCTTTTTTGGCTTAAAGCTTTTGCGTGTATAAAATTTCGATACGCCTGTTTTGAGATGCTTGAGGCGAATTTTGAAAAAAAACTCACCAGATGGTCAACAGTTGATTTATCAAACCGAGGTACCTGATGTAATGCATCCAAATAGTCAGCCTGGTTAAAACCATATTTTTTTGCTTGGGCGATAAACAACTCCTCATCGATTGTTTCATCGTCATAGAAAAATTGCCCAAAATAAATGTTTCCCATGTGTCTGTCCTCGACGATGATGGGAGTTGATAAAACCCATAAATTGTTTTTGCATTTATAGCGTTCAATCACTCCCGGAGGACCTCCTTTCGAAAATTCTGCATCACTTTCAATACAAAACCTGGCTGTTTCCGGGTGAACCCGATGAAACTTTGTACAAATGTCTTGCCATCCGGAGCTTACCACTACTGTCCCGTCAATATCCAACATAGCCACAAAGAAGTTTGAGAAATGAAAGAAATCGTCCATCATTGACTGGATTTCCTGTGTATCAATGAGATCTGACAGTTTTAATGACCCAATGTGACTTTCGGGGGATAACAACGCCTCCAGTTTGTGTTTAACGCGAGATTCACTTTCCACCAACGCCATTTCTGCCTGTTTTCTCTCAGATACATCACGGAACACCAATACGACTCCGGTTATCTCCCCTTGAACGCCTTTAATAGGGGCAGCACTATCATCAATGGGAATTTCTTTTCCATCCTTTGAGATTAATATGGTGTGATTTGCCAAACCGACAATCTTTTCTTCTTTTAGGACCTTCTCAACCGGATTTTGTACGGATTTTCTAGATTGTTCGCAAATGATGTGAAAGATGTCGTTGAGTGGTTTTCCAATCGCCTCCGCTTGTTTCCATCCCGTTAATGCCTCGCCGACGGGATTCAAAAGCGTCACCTTGCTGTCAGTATCAGTGGCAATAACTGCATCTCCGATACTTTTGAGAGTTGTTGCCAGCCATACTTCATTCTTTTTTCTTTCAAAGTCTACTTTTGCCACATACAAAGCCATCTCAATCGTTACCTTCAGATCCCGTTCCTGGATCGGCTTCAACACGTATCCAAACGGCATGGTTAGTTTGGCCCGTTGGATTCGTTCTTCATCCAGGTATGCCGTTGAGAATATAATCGGAATACCAAACCGTTCACGGATGATTTCAGCGGTCTCAATTCCGTCACGATCACCTTTGATACGAATATCCATAAGAATGAGATCCGGTTTGTCTGTTTCGGCCTTTTTTATTGCCTCATCACTGGTATCAACAATAGATGTCACTTCATATCCGATCGTTCGGAGAATGATTTCGATCTCCATCCCAATGATGGTTTCGTCTTCAACGATGAGGATTCGTGCCTTATTCATGGCTGTATTTTGATAGGGATTTTAATTGTAAATGTTGTTCCATTCCTGTTGTTCAGTATGATTTCGCCATTGAGTTGGTTTTCAACAAGATTGCGAACAAGTTTAAGCCCAAGTGAACTGCTGTCTTCCCATTTAAATCCTTCCGGTACGCCAATGCCGTTATCGGCAACGATCAATTCCAGTTCATCATCCTGAATTCTGGTTGTGATAACTATTTCGCCTTTTCGGTCATCCGGAAAGGCATATTTGAGGGAGTTGGATACCAGTTCATTGAGCGTCAACCCCAATGGAGAGGCCTTTTCAATGTTTATTTTGGCTTCATCTCCTTCTATCTTTAACCGGACTTTGTCGGGGCTGACAGAATAGGTTTGAATAAGCGATTGGGACAGTTTAACCAGGTAGTCACTCACATCGATCTTTGAGAGGTTTTTTGACTGATATAGTGCTTCATGGACGGACGACATGGCATAGACCCTTCCCTGGCTTTCCTGCAAGGCTTTTTTTACTTCCTGGTTTTCAGTTGAATAAGCATGCAGGTGGAGAAGGCTGGATACGACATTCATATTGTTTTTGACTCGATGGTGAATCTCCTGAAGCAATGTTTCCTTCTCAAGCAGTGCTGATTGCAATTTTTCTTCAATTTCTTTTCTTTCGATGATTTCTTTTTTCAGTTCGGTTTCGCTATGCCGAAGAGCATTTTCAGCCTGTTTCCGTTCCGATATTTCGATCCGTAACTGTTCCGAAGCATTTGCCAGCTCGGAGGTCTGCTTGGACAGATCTTCTTTTTTCCGTGCTTCGATCTTGTCCCGGGCAATCGAATGGAGCAGGTCCATTTGCCGTTCAATAAATTCTGTCAAACCAGCTTCCGTTTTTGAATGCATACCCGCTTCAAAAGAAAACCAGCTCTTTAGCTCTTTTCTATAGTCGCTTTCCATGGACTTTACTTTGAAAGCGACACCCCAGCGCGTATAGCAAAGGTAAGCCTGTTGCCAATAGATACTTGACAGGCGTTCGTTACCCAGTGATTTCCATAAGTGGCTGGCTCTTTCGTTTGCGATGCCTTCCCATTGTAAGAATTTTCCGTTTTTGGCAGCTTTTATCGCTTGATCATATAAAAAGATCGCTTCAGCTTCCTTATCGTCAATTCGTTTCATCTCCGCGGCAGCAAGCAAAAATTTGTGAGTGT
>JAKSDL010000626.1 GCA_022360105.1 Pseudomonadota bacterium | reverse complement strand
GAAAGTAACGTTTGGGCGTAATTTGATTTCCCAGGTCAGCTTGTCCAGCTGTCGCCACGATGTTGCCAGACCCGGTTCGAGCTGCAGGTTGGCGTTTTTCCGGATGAGGGTATCGAAAATATGGCTTGAGATCTGCTGATTCGCAGAGACCGTTGAAAAGTGCGGATCGATGGAACTGGGCTCCGTTGCAGTACCCATCTTAAGCTCAGCTGCAATCAACGGGAAGGGGCTGATAAGCGAAATGCACATCAAAGAGGTTAAAAACCTTCTTATTCCTTTAAAATTCATTGCGTACCTCCTATTTACAGGAAATTGTATCCAGCGTTTTGAATGTGACAACGCTTCGAGCGAAAAATGATGTTTTGATTCCGTTTTTGTCTATAGGTTATGGGGTTGTCCGGCCCTGTTAGTTTTCAAAAAAAATATCGGAAAGAGAATCGCGCACTTTTTCCAGATTTTCCTTGATTTTCGAATTCCGCAAAAGCGTTGTCACGAACAGGGCATCCAATAGTGTCAATTGAACAATGCGGGTGGAAAGTCGCATAATGGCGGGAGCCGGCTCCTGACAGGGTAATGAAAATGTCATGTGACACAGGGAATGCAAAGGTGAAGCTTCACGTCCGATAATACCGATAACGCGAGCCCCGGCTTTGGCCGCCAGTCGTGAGGTTTCAATGATGTTTTTGGTGGCACCGTTGGTTGATAAAGCGATGACCACTGATTGCGAATCAAGGAGCGAGGCTGACCAAAACTGCTGATGAACGTCCAGATAAGCGTTACAGGTCACTCCCAGCCGGCAAAATCTGTACTGGGCGTCCGTTGCTACAAAACCGCATGCACCAAATCCGTAAAACTCAATTCGTTTTGCCTCGCAAAGCCAGTCCACAGCTTTCTCAAACGTTTCGGGGTCAACCTGGTTTTTCAAAGACTGCAAAGCTCCCTGGTGCCCTTCAAAAATCGCATCCATCACCCTTGCCGGTGAATCTTCCTCGCTGACACTCCGATGAACGTGAACCGGCTTGGGCAACTCACTGGCCAGATTCAGTTTGAGTTCCATGAACCCCTTGAGACCGATCTTCTGACAAAAACGAACTATCGTCGGATCACTGACACCACATTTTTCCGCCAGTTCAGTAATCACATAATCGATTACGGCAGCCGGATCCTTTAAAATCATTTCGGCCACTTTACGCTCGGCTGTTTTAAGCCTGGGTAACGTCTCTTTTATGCGAAGCAAGGTAGTCATGTAATTTATTTCCTATTTTTGTGACTATTTATCAAAGTTCCTAAAGTTTATGAAATAAATTTACGTAAATTATTTACATATATCCATCACATGTCAAGTTATTTTTGAAAATTGTGTAATTTATCTTCTTTTTTAGATATAAACCTGCAATGACAGTGGCTTAAAGTATTGTTTCCAGGGTAGAGAAAGGAGAAAGGGGAAGGCTGTCAGCAAGACTTCAACAGCCAACAGATAGTGAGAGCACTACAAATCTTACTTATGGATCTCGGTCATTACCTGAAACGGTCGTGCCGCTGTTCGGTATTTAAACAATGCACCGGATGCCAGTGGTTCAATTTTTTTCAGTTGTTCATTTGTGGTCTGGCCCGGATCAAATTGACGAATGGTATAGGGATGTTTCTTACTGCCTGTGGCTTCCTCTATCAGTTTTGCCGTTTCGCCAATTTCTTCGGGTGTTAGGTATTCGATCCTTCCGGGCTCCTTTTCCAGAGGCGCGATGGTTGTAAAAAAGCTGTATTCCGGTGCCATGGTTGTCACCTTGACGGATTGCTTTAATTCATTTTCTTCCAATTTTTGACCGGTAAGTTTCTCGTACAAACCGGAGGGGCCTTTGACCTCCATGACGATTTTATCGCAGAGGTTATTGTTAACCAGGTTTTCCAAAACGGTGGCGTTTTTTCCGTTGGTAATCACCTGCACTTTCAAGTTGCTGGCTTTTAAATACGACAGGACTTCATATAGATGGGATGACGCCTCAGGATCCCCTCCCGATATGTCAAATCCATCGATCCACTCCCCATGGAGAGCACTTCGACTGATAAATCCATCCAGCCTGTCCCCTGCAACCAGGTATCCGAGAATAACGCTCACACCCTGTCGGATCTCCTTCCCGTCGTGGAATACGGGGAATTCAACACCGTCTTTGTCCCGGAAGATGGCATTCCGGTGAGCACGATAAAATTGTGCAAAGGTTTCTTTTCCTTCTGCTTTAAAATCGAACTCATTGTATTCAATAGCGTTTTCTTGCATGTATTTCTTGGTAATTTTGCATCGCGCACAACCGGTGGCTGTATAAATTTCTGCTTTCATAATACCCTCTCAGATATGAATGGCGTGTCCGCACAAATCATGTGCCGCTTCCATCAGTGATTCGCTTAAAGTCGGATGGGGATGTACGGTTCGCCCCTGATCATCTGCAGTTGCATTTAATGTCACCAACCCAGCAGCACCGGCTACCAATTCAGTAACATGACCGCCTATCATGTGGACTCCCAATATCTTGTTATCCTTTTTATCCGCTATGGTTTTAACAAACCCGAAGTTGTCATCTGCGGCCAAGGCCTTGCCATTTGAGGCAAAGGGAGATTTCGCCGTTTTTACCTCATATCCCTGTTCAATAGCCTGCTGCTCGGTAAGTCCTACTGAGGCGACTTCAGGGTCGGAATAAGTACAGCGGGGAATGTTATGATATATGAGCGGTTGTGTGTGCTTTGCGGCGATCGATTCGGCAGCAATCATTCCCTGGGCGGAAGCCACGTGGGCCAGACCGAGCTTTCCGGTCACGTCTCCGATCGCATAGATGCTTGGATTGGTGGAGCGCATCTGCTGATTGACGTCGATGTGTCCTTTGCTGGTAGAAACACCGACCGCTTCCAGCCCTAAACCGGACGTATTGGGGACAAAACCGATGGAAACCAAAACTGTTTCCACTTCCAGGGTATCACTGGTGCCGTCTGAGCTGACGGCTACTTCCACACCTTCCGCTTTTGGACTAACCCCCTCTACCCTGGTATCGGTTAACAGCGATATCCTGTGTCGTTTGAACTGTTTTTGCGCTTCCAGACTTATCTCTTCATCCTCCAACGGTAAAACAAACGGCATCATTTCTACCAGGGTGACCTTGCAGCCATAACGATTCCAAAGAGTCGCAAACTCCATACCGATAGGTCCGGCACCAATGATTGCCGCTGAGCCGGGAACCTTATTCAAGTTCAAGGCCCGGCGAAAATTTATTATCTGCTTGTGATCAAAATTCACACCTGGCAATGCCCTGCTTTCCGATCCTGTGGCAATTATAATATGAGCAGTGTGGATTGATTCGCCGGTAGGCTCAATGTTGATCTCGCGTTCACTTTTCAGGCTTGCCTTTCCTTCGTAAACATCAATGCCGCAGTTTTTCAGCAGGATTTGCACACGCCTGGTTTGTCGTTTGACAACGCTGCGACTTCTTTTATGTGCAGCCGCATAGTCGACAGTCAGATTATCAAAGGAAAATCCGAAAGTGCGACCCCTGGAAAGCATGTGGACCACTTCAGCATTTCGTAACAACGATTTTGTGGGGATACAGCCCCAATTCAGGCAGGTACCGCCCAGGTGTTCCTTTTCCACCAGGGCTGTCCTTAATCCTAACTGGCTGCACCTTACAGCCGCTACATAACCTCCCGGTCCACCTCCTATGATGGCAACGTCGTAACTATTCATCAGAAAACCTTGTTGTTTCTGTTACTTTGGAACTAGGAAAATAGAATTTTCAGGGCCAATTACAGGATTGCAAGAGCATGGTTGACTCTCAACAAAACCAATACCGATGGGTGTAACATCAAAAAAACTTACTGCTGTCAATCGATTAACCCCCGGGAAACAAGATACCTGGCCAAAAAGGAGAATTATAAAGCTAGATGTTTGACCAAGCCCATTTCCCGGGGAGGAGGAAGATACCGGCTATATCGTTTCCCGGATCGATATTTTGGAACAGCTTCTTTGTTTTTGACTTTTGCCGGCTAACCCAGAAATTCCTTATAGGCCCGGGCCGATAAAAGATGCTCCGATTCCGAGACATCGCTGGGTTTGATTTTGACCATCCATCCCTCTTGAAAAGGATCGCGGTTAATGATTTCGGGCATCTGTTCCAACTTGAGGTTAACCTCTACAACTTCACCCGAAACCGGCATATATAGCTCGGAAACTGATTTGGCAGATTCTACAACACCAAATGTTTCATCCGCATGAAACGAATCCCCGGGTTGAGGTAATTCCACAAAAATAATCTCACCCAGCTGATCCTGCGCATAATCGCTAATGCCCACCCAAAACAAATTACCATCCCGTTTTGCCCAGGTGTGCTCCCTGGAATACCTGACTGACTCTTCAAAGGTCAGTTTGTTCAATTCTTTCATTTTTTTGCACGTTTAATAGTGTTTCCGCAGGTACGTTTTGTGACCGCGATTGAGATTCCAACCCTCAAGGTACAAACAGAGCTAATCGTGTTTTAGAATCCATTTTTTTCACCAGTTCGTGAACTTGACCAAAACTCATGCAAAAAGATTGGCAGTGTTTTACACAAGCGGGCAATTCCCCGTTCTTGTATCGTTTCATGCACAAATCGCATAGCTCGGTGGGAAAAGGAATATAATCCACAGCGACCGGTTTCTTTTCCGCCGGGTATACATGTTCGGTTACCCTGATTCCGGATTTCCCTACACTGAAAGAATGCTCCTGCTGGCAGGCCACCTCACATGAGTGGCATCCCGTGCAGTATTCATAATTTATAAGCAGTCCAAATTTTGACATGGTGCGTTCTCCTATTCTTTTATCTTGGTCAATCGACAGAGTGTCGTTTTGTATTGCCCTCCGCCAAAGCCTGAATCACTGTCCTGGGGACCGGGAACAATCTGGTTGATTTGGTAATCCCAAACGCCGAACAGATCGGGTTCAGTACCTTTTAATTCGGGTTTCCACCAGCTGTGAAGCGTGTGTACCATTTTTGGATGGACCCTGAGTGATATTCTGACTTTTCGCTTGACCTTTCCCATGTCGTTTTCCAGGTATATCCACTCCCCATCGTAGACATTGAACTCTTCAGCGGTATCCGGATGGACTTCGACATACGGTTCGGGATTCTTTTCCCGCAACCATGGAATCATGCGATGTTCCGAATGGAAAAAGAGATGTGATCTGGCCCCGGTAATCATTATCAAAGGATACTTCTTGTATAGCTCCGGCGTTGAATTCGGACCTTGGGCAGGCTCTCTAAAAAAGGGCAACGGATCCACGCCCCAGCTTTCGTATGCCTTGCTGCTAAGTTCTATTTTTCCGGTTTCCGTATTAAATCCCGGTTTTCCATCCGGTCTTAACAATCCTTTTTCATGACGATGATAAGGTCTGCTGGGATCACCTTTGGGAGGCATCATTTGTGAACCGTTTTTGACCAGTTCATCAAATGTGACATTAGCAACGGATAGACGATCATTGATCAATTCCCTTGGATTTTTGTACTTGCAGTTCGGATTCAGTCGGTTAGCCATCTCCATAT
>JAKSDL010000413.1 GCA_022360105.1 Pseudomonadota bacterium | reverse complement strand
GAATCCTGAGTTGACAGACGAAAACCTGCTCGCCATCGTGAAAGAAGAAGCGCCTCAAAAGGTTTTCGCAGCTTTCATTCAACAAGTCGAGCAGCAGGATAGTCTGTCCTCAGAAAACTTTGGCCAGGTAATGAAAGCCGTGCAAAAAGAGACCGGTGTCAAAGGCAAAAACCTCTGGGGCTCTATGAGAATAGCTATCACCCACATGGAACACGGCCCGGACCTTGGATCTGTGGTTGACATATTTGGCAAAGAAAAATGCCTGCAGATGGTAACGTCTGTTTTAAATTAAAGTCTAGAATTTCTGGAATTAAAATTTATGACCTCAACAAAAGATGAATTGATCAAAAAACTAGAAGACAAAACAGCAACCATTGGAATCGTTGGGCTCGGTTATGTCGGGTTACCCCTTGTCCTGAGATACTCTGAAATTGGCTATACTGTGTTAGGTATCGATATTGATACCGCAAAGGTAGAAAAACTTAATGCTGGAAACAGTTATATTCAACATATATCTGACGACAGCATTCAAAAAGCAATAAATTCAGGATTTAAAGCAACAACCGATTTTACCGAGACAAGCAATACTGACGCCTTAATTCTTTGTGTTCCTACACCCTTAAGCAAGTATCGTGAGCCTGATTTAAGCTTTGTTCTGGGAACAACAGATAGCTTGATTCCTTATTTAAGAAAGGGTCAGGTCGTATCCTTGGAGAGCACTACTTACCCAGGTACTACGGATGAACAGTTATTGCCTCGTTTGGAGAAATCAAAACTTACGATTGGAGAAGAATTATTTCTTGTTTACTCACCTGAACGAGAAGATCCAGGTAATCCTAAATACAGCGCAAGCACTATTCCCAAAATTTGCAGCGGTCTTACATCCAATTGTCTGGAAGTAGGTATAGCATTGTATAAAAATGCCGTTGTAGACGTTGTGCCAGTAAGTTCCACCAAGACAGCTGAAATGATCAAGCTGCTTGAAAACATACATCGAGCAGTAAATATTGGCTTGGTCAATGAACTTAAAATAGTCGCCGATAAGATGGGCATTGATATTCATGAAGTGGTCAATGCAGCAGGAACAAAGCCATTTGGCTTCACACCGTATTATCCAGGTCCAGGGCTAGGCGGCCATTGTATTCCGATAGATCCGTTTTATCTTACTTGGAAAGCTCGCGAATATGGACTTAATACGAGATTTATTGAACTAGCTGGGGAAGTAAATGCCAAGATGCCAGATTGGGTGGTCGACAAAGTCAGTGACGGACTGAATGCCAACGGAAAACCTCTTAATGGAAGCAAGGTTTTAGTTTTGGGTGTCGCTTATAAAAAGAATGTAGATGATATTAGGGAATCACCGGCTGCAGTAATTATGGATAAGCTAAGAGACAAGGGAGCCCACGTCGAATACTCAGACCCACATATTCCGGTTTTCCCCAAGATGCGTTCCCATAGTTTTGACTTGAAATCAGTAGATCTAACTGCCCAAAATATCAATGAGTTCGACTGCCTGGTGTTAACAACTGATCATGATAACTTCGACTATGAATTCATTAAACAGCAAGCGACACTGTTAATCGACACCAGAGGGAGGTACCTTGAATTGGCTGATAATATCGTTAAAGCCTGACAACCAAACAATATATTCGAATATTTTTCTTTATTAATCAAAAAACACAATCATGGAAAACAAAACGGCAAAGCCCAGACATTTCATTCAGCAGATCATCGATAACGATCTAAAAAACGACAAAAACGAAGGAAAAGTTATTACTCGGTTCCCACCTGAACCAAATGGTTATCTTCATATTGGTCATGCCAAATCGATCTGCCTGAATTTTGGGATTGCACAGGAATATAAAGGTAAGTGTTTTTTAAGGTTTGATGATACCAATCCCAGCAAGGAAAGCGAAGAATACATGCAATCCATTATTTCTTCTGTGAAGTGGCTGGGATTCGATTGGGAGGAAAGACTCACGCATGCTTCCGATTATTTTGATCAGTTGTATGACTTTGCCGTTGAACTGATTAAAAAAGGGAAGGCGTATGTCTGTAGTTTGTCAGCAGAAGACATTCGCGAGTATCGTGGGACATTGAAAGAGCCGGGCAAAAACAGTCCCTATCGAAATCGCTCTATTGAAGAAAACCTGGATCTTTTTGAAAAGATGAAAGCTGGAGAATTCGAAGAAGGCAAGCATGTATTGAGGGCAAAAATCGATATGTCATCAGGAAACATTAACATGCGTGATCCAGTGCTGTATAGAATTCTGAAGGTTCCTCACCTCAGATCGGGAGACAAATGGTGTATTTATCCAATGTACGACTACACCCATTGTTTATCAGATGCCCTGGAAGGTATTACCCACTCTTTGTGCACCTTGGAGTTTGAGGACCATCGACCGCTTTATGATTGGGTCCTGGATCAGTTGGAAACTCCCTGCCATCCGCAGCAGATTGAGTTTTCAAGATTGTCTTTAAATTACACCATAACCAGCAAACGCAAATTGAACAGATTGGTTGAAACAGGCCAGGTTGACGGCTGGGATGATCCCAGAATGCCAACGTTGATGGGAATGAGAAGAAGAGGCTATACACCAGCATCACTCAGAGATTTTGCCGAGCGGGTTGGGATCACCAAAAAAGAAAACTATATCGAAATGAGTCTGCTGGAAACATGTGTCAGGGAGGATTTGGACAGGCAGGCACCTAGAGCAATGGCAGTTTTGAAACCATTGAAGGTGGTAATTGAAAATTACCCGGAGGAGCAAACAGAGGAATTGGAAGCACCGGTTCATCCACAAAAACCGGAAATGGGAAAACGAACTTTTCCTTTTTCCAAAGTGATCTATATTGAAAGAGACGACTTTATGGAAGATCCACCTAAGAAGTTCTTTCGATTAGCTCCGGAAAAAGAAGTCCGCTTACGATATGCCTATATCATAAAATGCGAGGAAGTGATCAAGGATGAGAAAACAGGAGAGATTTTGGAACTTCGTTGCACCTACGACCCCGACACCAAAAGCGGCACCGGTACCAGCACAAAAAAGGTCAAAGGAGTGATTCACTGGATTGCAGAGGAAAGCTCCATCGAAGCCGAGGTGAGGTTATATGATCGCCTTTTCACCAAACCCAGACCAGGAGAAAGTGGCAAAGATTTCACAAACGACATCAACCCAAATTCAATTGAAATAGTCAAAAACGCCAAACTGGAAGCAAATTTAAAAGAAGCAGAACCAGAAGATCATTTCCAATTTGAGCGGTTGGGATACTTTTTTGCTGATCCACTAAAAACAACGACAAACGGCAGTCTCGTATTTAACAGAACCGTTACATTAAGGGATTCTTGGGCAAAAATAGAAAAAGCTCAGAAAAACAAATAGCCAGGATTTCGAATTCAAAAATTGGGCTTCTTGATTTTATTCTTAGCTTGAGCAATAACTATTTGTCCTAAAGTTCCACATGAAACCACTGTGTGTTCAATTTTAGTGGTATTAAGATTGCTGACAATATCCTCAATTGGAACACCGATATCATCAACCCAAAAGGCTTGATGATAGTTATTTCTCCACAACCAATCAATAATCAGCGTTCTAGATTCGCTATTTCCCCAGTTGTACCTAAATCCGGCTTTACTTGTCGCATATTCTGCAGTACTTGAACCTAATTCCGCCCATATTATATCATTTGACCCTAAACAGCGCTCTATTTCACGCATTTGAGAAAAATGTTGTGTTTTATGAATTTCTTGATGATCTTTTACCCCGTTAATAAATACAGCAGTAGTGACGAATAT
>JAKSDL010000634.1 GCA_022360105.1 Pseudomonadota bacterium | reverse complement strand
ATTGAGATATTTTTTGAAAAAGAAGAATTAATCAGGGTGAGAAAAAACTATTTTGTTAACCCGAATGCTGTAATTGGAGTTAATAAGATTTCCAAAAACTCTTATGAATTGTTGACTCGCCAAAAAAACTCAATTCCGATCGGCCCCACCTATCTGGCAAAAGCTAGAAGCACTTTTCCTCAGTTGTTTTCGTCAATCACAAAATAGGTGACCTAGTTGAAATTTCGAAATTTAATCTAAGAATGATCAACCCAAGTCAAACGTCAGCATCTCTGTGTTTGCGATACACAAATGCAAAAAAGTCAGGCAAATCGGAGTTGATGGATTGAAATACACCTGGTCAGTCGAGAGATTGGCCAAGCTTAGAACTCCGTAATTGGGAGGAAGAGCAAAATCGGAGGATATAGACGTATATAGAGTTTGTTGAATATTTGAAGATTGACTTTTTAGGTGAGAATTTTGCCCGCTATCGCTGAAGCTATGGCGGACAGCCTTGGAAAAGGCTGGTGGAGATCGCAGGAATCGAACTTGATTTCGATAATTAAAACTCTTTAATGATTCTTTCGATTACTGGTCTCATTTCTTTTAACTCCCCATTACAGACAGAAAAGACTATCTCAGCGTTTATATCAAAATAGTGATGAGTGATTACATCACGCATACCCATTGCCTTTTTCCATTCAATATCTGAGTAGCGAGAGAGAAGTTTTCCATCTGTTAGTTTGTCAAGTTTCTTCAGACTCTCCCCAATTGCGATTAGCTGCATACAAAGAGCGTCCAGTTTTTCTTGACCATGATCAGAATCTGTGAGGTCAGACACACTTTTGACTGGAAGAAAACGGTTTTCAATAGTCAGTATGGAATGGTGTAGTTGTAGGAGAATTTCACTTATGAGCTCATGATCATAAATAGAGGGCATCGTTGTCGATCCGTCGTTTTAGAAAGCTATTCATTTTTTCTCTGTATTGCACAATATCAACTGGAAGATTCAATTGTTCTTCAATTTCTTGTTTTATTCCAATTAGGTCAAACATATTGGACCTTGCCAACTCGACTACAATATCAAGGTCACTGACGTCTGATTGCTCATTTCTGGCAAATGAACCAAAAACTCCGAGTTTCGTAAGGTTATACTTACTAGAAAGCTCGTCTTTCATTTTTACTAGTGATTTGAATACTTGGTCTCTTTTCATTTCTAGAAGTGTCGATTTCTAAAAGCCCTTCCTGAACCTGTTTTTAAATACTGTTCAAATTTTCTTGCCTTTTCTTCGTCAGCGAACCAAATTACCGTCTCAAGATTCCATGGCTTGTACTTGCTAGTATGCTTTGATTGACCATTGTTATGGGCCTGAAAACGTTTTTTGTAGTCTTTGGACAATCCAATGTATGTTTGCTCTGGATGGTAACCCGATCTTATAATATAAACATACATTTCGTGCGAAATTAAAAGCCCTCCTTCGCTAAAGCTTCGGCGGGCAGCCTTCGTCAAGGCTCCGACTGGATTCGCCAGCCGTAGCCTTGGCGAAGGCTGGTGGAGGTGGCAAAACTCCTTAATAATCAAGGATTCGCAGTCGCTTAAGTTCCAGTTCGTTCCAGTCTGTCCCTTATACTTAAAATATTACCGCCAGAATCAGCATTCGGCAACACAAATCCTAATTTGTCAGTTGCTCCCTTCACATTTACTCCAGCTAATCTTAAGTATACTTGGGTTGTTTTTAAATCGCTGTGTCCGACAATCGACTGAACTTCTGCGATAGACGCGCCATCAGCGAACATGTGAGTAATAAAAGTCGCTCTAAGATCATGAAAACGAATGGGAGTTATTCCAAGACCAGTGCAGAAGTGTCGTAAAACTCTTGCTTGATCTCCCTTAGCCCACTGCCATGGATGAGGCAACAAATATTCTCCATTTTCCTCATCTGACATT
>JAKSDL010000337.1 GCA_022360105.1 Pseudomonadota bacterium | reverse complement strand
CACTCAATCCACCTGGTCTATGAGTGAATTTTTATAAATTACAATACAGTAAAATCTATACAAACACAAGAAAAACCAGACCAAAAACTGCAGTAATAAAAAATCAGAAAATCACCAAAATGCGACACCCTAGGTCCGACCCCACTGACCTGACCTCTTGAGTTAACTAACCGAAACGTCAAGATCGATGCTTTCTTTTCTGAGTAAATCCTGAAGAGCAAGTTGAATCCAGAAAGCTTCCGGTTCTTTTAACTTACGTGCAATTTTAGCTGCTCTACTGGGTGTTGGAATCCTGCGTTCTTTCTCGATGTCACAAAGACTTTGAGGTGAAATCCCCAGGATTTTAGCAAACTCCTTTTGGCTTAGTTCTTCACCTTTCCGGTAACTGGCTAGCGATAACCCAAAAGTTAAAGGGCCAAAATCTTTTCGAAGATCGCTTGTTGTGTAATGCTTAATATTCATGTTTGCTTACCTCCTCAACGCTAACGATATCCACCTTGTTTTCCTTATACTCAATGTAAATGGCTCTATACGATTTTGAAAGCCTGATTGATCGCTGGCCTGTCCTTTTCCCTTTTAAAGGCTCATCGTGAAAACCTGGGATCTTTCTCACTTCATCGATTCCTATTGTTTCTATCTGAATTGCCCACCTTTGCAGGTTTCTGACAATATGCAGGGGGAGTTTTTTAATTTCTTCTGAACCTTGGTTAATAGTACCGTTGTCATATGTGCAAAATACGTCAATATGACGTACCTGTCAAGCTTGAATTTATAATGGTTGGCTCGTTTCTATGTAATTGTTCAGCCTTTTGTGACAAGGGAAGGTTCGGTTTAAAATACTGTGTTCTAAACTACAACAGACCGGATTTTTTAGAAGGCTGTTTTCGGGGTCAAAAAGGGGGTTTTAAGACTTCAAAAGGGGCAACTTTAAAGGATTTTTTCCCTGTTTACCGCTCACCGCGCTGGTCGGACCTAGGGTGTCGCATTTTGGTGATTTTCTGATTTTTTATTACTGCAGTTTTTGGTCTGGTTTTTCTTGTGTTTGTATAGATTTTACTGTATTGTAATTTATAAAAATTCACTCATAGACCAGGTGGATTGAGTG
>JAKSDL010000182.1 GCA_022360105.1 Pseudomonadota bacterium | reverse complement strand
TAGCAAGTTTCCCATCGGTTTGAAAGAAAAGCATGCCTGGTTGCTTTGCATGCAAAAAGCCCTTGAAGAGCAGCCTTACAAGGAGGATTTCAAGGAATATCTTATGGAACAATTAAGTGATCCTGCTACTAAAATTCAAAACAGGGATTGAAACCTTTTGACTTTCTTCATCCGCAGTGAGCCAATTTTATCCATACCGATTTTCCCTCCAGGTGATCAAATTTGATAGCCAAATGGTCGATGACTCAATCCTTCCCCTGAATACATCCAGCCGCCTTACGTCATTTAAACCCCGGAGGAGTTTTTCGGGATTAGCCAGTGGTTTCTCTTAAACCTTTCCGGGGGCTTTTTTGCCCGGGCATGATTATATGGCATCCATGATGCAGACTTAATTACAGGTCCATTTCTCAATCGCTGCTGAAAAAGGGATTTTGCTTTGTTGAAACTTTATGCCAGCAATTCATAAAGCCTTTAAGATAAAGCCTTTAGCGCAAATACCTTGAAAAAATAACGAATATGCGATTTGAAAACCCGATTTTATTCATTTAGTATTTACGATTTTAAATACCCGGTATCAAGACCAACTGGTTCGGATCACTTATGAAACTTTTTTAGGTAGATGCAATCTAAACCCTTGTTAATGCCGATCAACCTGTTTTTGCTGGATATACTTCCCCAAAATAATGAGCAACAGCCATCTCATACGCTGTCATGATTGTGACAGGCTTCAATCCTATACCCTTGCGGAAGAGGGCTACCAGGTTCGTTGCAACCGTTGTGACGCCTTGTTGGATAGAAATCCGGAAGACAGCGTAAACCGCACTCTTGCTTTTGCGTTGACCGGTCTGGTTTTGTTTTTCATTGCGAATCTTTATCCCTTTCTATCTCTGGAATTACAAGGGCAAAATCAATCGACGATTTTGTTTACCGGGATTATGGAGCTTTACAACCAGGGGTTGGTGTGGCTGGCTGTCCTGGTGTTTTTCACCATAGTTTTAGTGCCTTCCGTGGAACTTGGAGGACTGGTTTATATTCTGGTGCCAATAAAATTAAGCCTGCCTCCCTTACCGGGCACCAAAATTGTCGCTCGAATAGTTCACAAGCTGCATCACTGGAGCATGATGGACATCTTTATGCTGGGGATACTGGTATCGATGGTCAAAGTCACAGCAATGGCGGAGGTTATTGTAGGCCCGGCTTTTTATGCTTTTATGATCCTCATTTTTGTCGTATCTGCGACGAAACGGGCGTTTGATCCATCAATCATCTGGTCGGTCCTTACGCCTGAATCAAACAGAGGAAACAAAAAAGAAGTTTTTAACGACACTGCTGTCGTTATCAGTTGCCATTCCTGTCACCAGCTTTGTGAACTACCTTCGGATGAAAACTCATACTCCATGATCTGTCCCCGTTGCGGATCGGCTTTACATAGACGTAAACCGAACAGCATCAGTAAAACCTGGGCTCTTACCCTGGCAGCGGCCATATTGTACATTCCTGCCAATCTGCTGCCTGTTTCGGTGATCACTTCCTTGGCCGGAAAACAGGAAGACACCCTCATCAGCAGTGTAATCTATTTTTTTAATACCGGATCGATCCCAATTGCCCTGGTTATATTTACGGCAAGTATCCTGGTACCAATCCTGAAACTGATCATCTTAACACTACTTTTAATATCCGTTCAAACCGGCTATTCCAGGCAACGCAGAGAAAGAACAAAACTGTTTCGCATCACCGAGGCTTTGGGCAGGTGGTCTATGGTGGATGTTTTCGTTGTCACTGTGCTGGTTGCAATGGTCAAACTGGGGGTTATCGCAACAATAGAAGCCGGCCCCGGAATTGTTTTTTTTGCTGCTGTTGTGATCATAACAATGATTGCAGCTACGACATTCGATCCCAGGCTGATTTGGGATCATTCGAAATCCCAAAGGATTCAAAAAACCACTTCCGTTAAATTGGAATCAACATGACGAATGAAGATTTAACATCCGAATCTACAGAAGCCGTCCTACCTGCGGTGGTGAAAAAGAAACAATCGTTTTCTCTGATCTGGTTTGTCCCCCTGGTTGCCCTTGTTGTGGGCGGCTGGTTATTGTTTAAGGCGATTTCGGAAAGAGGACCGCAAATTGAAATTCAATTTCGAAATGCCGAAGGTATTGAAGCAGGAAAAACAAAGGTTAAATTCAAAAATGTGGATGTGGGACTTGTCAAATCGGTTCATCTTAATGACGGTCTCTCCAATGTGGTGTTGGACGTTCAAATGAATGCCGAGATGGAACCCTACCTGACAGACAGAACGCGGTTTTGGGTCGTCAGAGCGCGCGTGGGAGCGGGCAAGGTAACGGGATTGAGTACTCTGTTATCCGGAGCCTACCTGGGGATGGATCCAATAGCAGACGGTGAGCCAACCGATACATTCAAAGGACTGGAGTCTCCTCCAACAGTGACATTTGACACACCTGGCAGGTTTTACCAACTCAAAGCTGCAGACCTGGGATCACTGCATGAGAATTCACCGGTTTTTTTCCGGAAAATACAGGTCGGGCATGTGGTCAATTATTCTCTTTCCGGCGATGGAAAGGAGCTTGACATAAGGATCTTCGTTGAGGCACCCCATCATAAAAAAGTGTTCAAAACTACCAAATTCTGGAACTCGGAAGGTCTGGATATTAAGCTGGATTCAACAGGAGTGCGGGTAAATACGGAATCCTTGCTTTCCATACTGGCTGGCGGAATCTCTTTTGGTAATTTGGAATCACTTGGTAACACTGAGCTTGCAGCAGAAAACACCGTCTTTGCTCTTTACGAGAGCCGCTCCAAGGTTAATGAGCCGGTTTACAATTACAGGGAATACTATGTGCTTCATTTTGAAGATAGTATTCGCGGTTTATCCGTGGGTGCTCCGGTTGAGTATAAAGGGTATAAAATTGGTGAAGTGGCGGATATTAAAATGGAGTTTTCCGCCAGGTATCTCAACTTCTCAACCCCGGTGTTGGTTGCAATTGAACCTGAAAGAATCGGACTGACCGATGGGGAGTATACCAACAGAAATGAGGATTCGGTTCTTAAATACCTTGTACGCAATGGTTTTAGAGCGCAGCTGAGAACGGGAATGCTTTTAACCGGCCAGCTTTATATCGATATGGATTTTTATCCGGATGCTGCCTACGCTGAAATAATCGACTCCGAGCCTTATCAGGAACTGCCAACTATTCGCAGTTCCATAAATGAACTTCCGGATCGCATGGCCTCCGTCCTTAAAGAACTCGATAAGGTCCCCTGGTCGAAATTGGGAAACGAGATACTTGATACCATCAACCAGCTAAATCAAATCGTTCGCTCTGACGAGGTCAGGCAATCGATGGCAAACCTGGAAGCCAGTCTGGAAAACATAGCAAGCGTCTCTGCAAAGCTTGATAAGATGATTCAGTCAAAACCGCTGACCCAGTCTGCCGAATCATTACAAAAAAGCCTGGAAAATATCGAAGCCCTGACAGCCAGTTTAAATGGCCAGCTTAACGAGGATATGGTCGGCATGCTGTCACAAGGTCAAAAAACATTTAAAGCCGCGGAGAATTTAATAGATGAAAATTCCCCGATGATGACCGAATTGAGCGACATGATCCGTGAGCTTTCGCAGGCCGCAAAGTCCATTAACGAGCTGGTTGACTATCTTGAGCGCCATCCCGACTCCCTGATATTTGGTAAAGGAGTGAATAAATGAAATCCACTTTTCAAATGTTGCCTTTCCTGACGGTTTTATCACTGTTTGTCACCTCCTGTGGCAATACAACACCCTCGGTAGAGTACTATACCCTCAGTCCTATGCAGATGTCCGCAATTCAAGAGTCGGAAGGTTTTAAATACAATTACGCGGTAATAGGGATAGGGCCGATCACTGTTCCTGAATATCTGGAAAGTTCGAGGATTGTCACGCGATCCAGTCCGAATAAACTAAAGATCAATGAGTATCATCGTTGGGGAGGATCGCTGGAAGATGAACTGCTTAGAACCATTTCAGAAAATGTTTCTTTGCTGACAGGATCGGAAAAGGTAATTGTTTCCCCCTGGAAACGGAGCATCAGGCCGGATATTCATATTCAAATCTCCTTTAAAAACCTGGAGGCAATTCCCGGAAAAAAAGCCGTTTTAAGAGCATCCTGGATAATCAACAGCCCAAACTCCAGGAACAATACCCGGGTGAATCTTTCCAAGTTTGAAAAGGATATCAGCAGCAGTGACATCGAATCGATTGTAGCGGCCCAAAGTCAGTTAATTGAGCGTTTAAGCCTGGAGATAGTCAACTCGTTAAACGGCTCCGAATAATTGCCCCCTGTTTGTTTTCACCACGAAGAGCACGAAGCTTTGTCTTTTCCCTGTGGTGAATAGTCACAATTATTTTTAAATAGATCCGTCAAAGAATTGCTTCACTAAAACAATTAAAAAGGTTGCGAAGCAACTCCACCTGTAAATCTAAGATCTAAAATCTGATATCTAAAATGTCCGTACCTGGTACCTGATAATGGTGATATAGTCCTCCGGATCGAAAAAAGGTAATCCCGGACCTATAATGTATTCCTCTTCATGAAGTCCCGAAATTCTATAACCGCTATTCTCAATAAACGCTTTCAGTTTTTCTATGGTTGGTTTTTCAGATTCATAAGACCCAAAATGGATGATTTCGGCGACTGTACCATACTCAACCGTTCCAAGTACCACAGGGTAGGCTCCTTCGCCTGATCCCTCCGGAAGCTCAGATGTTTCTTCCGAAACCGGAATAGCGACATATCCTCTCCAATCAATCGATTTCAGATCACCTTCCTCAACTTTTTCCAATAGTTCATCAAACAGCTCATAGCGCCCGATAGGTGGTGTTTGATTGAAGAAACCGGAGAATCCGGCAGTTTTGTAGTAAACCTTGTACAAACTGCCAAACGCTTCACTGATAACAACGTTAGGGTCTCCATCAAAATTGACAATCATCGCTTTGGTATCCGGTTTTTGAACAATTCGAGGTTTCTGTAAATAAGCATAGTCTGATTTCTCGGGAAGATTTGCAATGAATATCACAACACCTGCAATTCCCAAAAAGACAAAAGCTGCAACGATAATCCCTATAATTTTCAATACTTTTTTCATTTCTTTTCCTGGTTTTCATTTAGACTCTAAAAGAATCAATCTATTTTATTTGATCATAAAGGAGAGCTTTGACAGCGTCATGTCATGTTTGAAATCAACGACGATTTTTTACTAAATTATTTTTTCATAGTGCTGTCAAAGAATTGCTTCACTAAAACAGTAAAAACGT
>JAKSDL010000812.1 GCA_022360105.1 Pseudomonadota bacterium | reverse complement strand
ATCGCCGCTTCTCGCTGGGCTGATGAAGATATCGTAATTAACGGTGACCTGGATTACATTATCTTTGGTACAGATATTGACTCAGTAACTATTACTGGTTCTATCCTGGATGGTGCCGGTATAGACGGTTACAATATTGATGCAATAATCATTGGTACTCATGGTGACATTAATACAGGTAACCTTGCGGGTTTCATCAGATCATCAATTCCTGATGATACTACAGTAACAGCAGGTACCGACGGTGACATTGGTGCTATCACAATTTACGGTAACATCGAAGCTACCGGTGAAATCTATGCAGAAAACGATATCGCATCTCTGACTGTTGGTCAGATTGACTATGACTTCGGTTCTATCGATAATATAGTTGGTAACATTGCTGGTAATATAATCGTTCTTGGCGACATGGCAGGTAATGTTACAGCCGAAAACACTCTTGGCGGTCTGTTTATGATCGGTGGTGACAGTGGTAACTTTACTTCAAATAATGATGAAGTAACTGCTGACATCTTTATTGGTGGTACAAATGGTGCTGATACAGTAGCAATTGAAGGTAATGCAATTACCGGTAATATTACCGTTGGTACTATCGGTGGTGTTGATACTCTGACACTTACAGTGAGAGACTTGACACTTGACGCTGATGATACAGTTTATACGTTGAACGCTGATGCGGCTGCAATGTTTGAAATTTTAGCAGGAAATGTATCAAAAGCAGCTTTGACAATTGATACTATTACAGCTATTGCCGACAACGGTACAATTGCTGTAACATCTGACGATTCAGACAACAGCATAACAATAAATGAAGTTATCCTGTTGGAAAATGGCACAGCTGCTCTGACATTAAACGTTGATGGTTCTATTGGAAATGTTGTTGCCGGTGACGGTCTGACCACATTCCAGAGTTCTTCAACAATTGCCGACGGCTTTAGCACAAGCTACGATTTGTTTGCATATGATGCTGAAACACCATTGGATGCTGCTAATGCTAATAATGTAGATGTTGACGCTACTGTGACATTCGGTGTAAATGTTGTTTCAGTTGACGCTGTTATAACAACAGGTGCTGCCAGCGTAATAACAAATGCTGCTTATGATGGTGACTTCGGTTATGTTGCCGCTCTTGACGGTACAGCGACTATGGCTGTTACAACTGCTGACAATATCGGCCACATCTTTGGTGCTGCCGGTGTTGCAGGTACAGCTACCGCGGTTAATTCTGTCGGTATTGGCGATACAACAGCTATGGCTGCTGATCTTACAGCGTACGGTCTGACACTTCCTGTTGCGTTCAGCGGAGGTATAATGGCTGCTACAGGCGATATTACTGCCGCCTTAACTGCTAATGGTCATGGCCTTCCATACGCAACTTCTGGTTATGCTATGGGTCAGGTCACCGCACTGGTTGGAAGTGTAACTGGTGATATTACTGTTTACAATGGTGACTTTGGCGGCCTGGTAATACCTAATGGTGATTTCGGTGACGGTGTTGCCGGTGCTCCTGATCCAACCTTGATTGCAAGTGAAGATATCGACTGGATTGTAATTCCAAACTATGACAGTGACGATGGTGTATTTACTGTTAGTGGTGTTGTAGCTGGTCAGGCTCTTGATACTGCCGGAATTTTAGGTCACACAATCGCACTGGTTAACGGTGAAACAGTTGTATCTGACGGCGAAAGCTTCGAAGACGGTTTTGTTAGTGTTTCAACTAATGATGCCGGTCTGATCGCCTGGGT
>JAKSDL010000160.1 GCA_022360105.1 Pseudomonadota bacterium | reverse complement strand
TAGCGTTTGCTGGTTTCGACAAACAGATCGTGCATGGGTTTTACTGTTTCCAGGTATTGTTTCACAACGGACTCCCTGGTTCTGCCCCTGTCTTTTATATCACGTTCCATCCGGCGGATAAATCGATGATCAGAATCTGCGTCCACAAAGATTTTTAAATCCATCAAATCTCGCAAGGCCTCATCCCGGAAGATCAAAATTCCATCAACAATGATGATGCCGGTGGGTTTGATCAGGTGGGTTTCATCTTTTCTTAAATGGTTGCTGAAATCGTATTGGGGGGCGGTAACCGGTCTGCCTTCGACCAGTTCCTTTAAATGGGTGATGATCAATGTAGTTTCCAATGCTTCCGGATGATCATAGTTGAGACTGGCTCTTTCCTCAAATGAAAGATGGGGATTGTGTTTGTAGTACCAGTCGTGCTGCAGAACTACCACATTCTCCTCACCGACCTTTTCCATAATTTTATTGATCACGGTAGTCTTCCCAGACCCTGACCCACCGGCGATCCCAATTACATAAGATTTTTGTTCGTCCATTGTTTATTAGCTTCAGGTTTTTAGCGATTGGCGATTAGTTCCGGTTGCTGGGTAACGAGTTACCCATCCTACAACTACAATTAGTGAATATTTCTAAGTTTAAAAACGAAAGCGTAGCGTTCACTACCCGTAAATCTAAAATCTACATTCTAAAACCATAAATTATAAAGAGCCTGTTTGTGCAAAGGTGGAGAGTGCCAGCCAGGTTTTGACGTCAAACTTTATTGATTTGTCCTGCAGCAACTCTATCGTTTCCTGTTGGGATAAAAAATGTGTTTTGATGTCTTCCGAGCTTTCATTTTGCTTATTGTCGGCGACGCCATCGCATTCCACATAAAGCATGCAAACCGACTCATCTGTCATGCCGGAAGTGGAGTATACAGGAGGACTTTGCTTCAGTACTTTTGTCAGGTCAAGTCCGGTTTCTTCTTTTAGTTCCCTTTTTCCTGCGTCTGTTATGCTTTCACCTTCGTCCACCAAGCCGGCGGGGAATCCGAATTGATAACCGGTCAAAGGTACCCGGAATTCTTCGATCACCACCAGTTTGTTAAGCCCGGTATGAAAAGGAACAATCACCACGGCATCAGGCTCCGAAAAAGTCTGATGAACGCACTTGGGCTCAGGGTTTCGGGATACAAACTCCCATGATTTATCGTTTCCTCTCATATCCGTATAATCCAATTCGTACATGTTGAGGAATTTATAGTTGGTTACTTTTCTCAGCTCTTTGATTTTCATTTCTTCTAATTCCTAACTCCTACAACAAATTCGAAGCGATCTCAGCCAATTCCGACCGTTCGCCTTTTTCCAGGTTGATGTGTGCATAGATTTTCTGGCCCTGCATCCGTTCGATCAGGTAGCTCATGCCGTTAGCATGGCTGTCCAGGTAAGGGTGATCGATTTGAAACATATCCCCGGTAAATATAAACTTGGTTCCTTCTCCAGCCCTGGTGATGATTGTTTTTACTTCATGTGGTGTCAGGTTTTGTGCTTCATCCACGATGAAAAACACTTTCACGAGGCTGCGCCCGCGAATATAGGCTAGTGGTGCGACCACCAGCTTCTCAGACTCAAGATAGTCCTTAATATTCTGATGTTTGGTGTCGGCTTCTCCGTATTGATTCTGGATTACTCCCAGGTTGTCAAACAAAGGCTGCATGTATGGGTCCAGCTTGGATTTTACGTCGCCGGGTAAAAATCCTATATCGCGATAACTCAAAGGTACAATCGGTCTGGCGATAAAGATCTGGCGAAAACTTTTACGCAGGTGCAGACCGGCAGCCAATGCCAACAAAGTCTTACCTGTACCGGCCTTTCCTGAAAGGCTGACGAGCTTAATATCCGGATTGGTGAGGGCATTGAAGGCAAATGCTTGTTCTGCATTTCGCGGTTTAATGCCGTAGGCGGTTAGCTTTTTTACATGCTTGATCTGAAGAGTGAGCGGATCATAGACACAAAGGGCGGATCTTCCTTCTCCCTTGAGAATGATATATTCATGCGGCCTGAGTTCCTTCTCAACGTTGAGTAAAGAAGCATCAAACTCTCCATTTCCCTGGTATAACTCATCGATCAATTCTCCCGCAACGTCATCCAGAATTCGGCTGCCCTTATAGAGAGAACTTAAATCCTTGACATGATCAGTTGTATAATCCTTGGCTAACAAGCCTACGGACTTGGCTTTCATGCGGAGGTTGACATCTTTGGTTACCAGCATGACTTCATTGCCGGGGTATTTCTGCCTGGCATGGTAAGCGATGTTCAGAATACGATGGTCGTGTTTTTGAGAAGAAAAGCTTTTGGCAATATCGGAATGGAACTCCGATTCCAGCTCAATGAATATCTTGCCCTTTCCTTTGGCAATACGAAATCCCTTTTCAAACGGCTTATTGCTGCTGATGCTGTCCAGGGCTCTGGCAAATTCCCGGGCATGAAAATTGATGGTTTCATTCCCTTTTTTGAAATTATCGAGCTCTTCTATAACAGTGATGGGAAGGATGATATCATGGTTGCTGAATTCGTAAATACAGCTGGGATCGTGCAGAATAACATTTGTGTCGAGAACGAATATCTTTCTTTTTCTCATAAGCAGCTGGGGAAGTGATGAAAGGGGACATGCTCATTCTCCATGCCCCACAAAGTTCTGCCGCTTACCTGGCCGATCCTTTTCGGAAAACCCGATAAACGAACACAGTATAAAATATCACAATCGGCATACCTATTAGTGCAATGAAGAGCATAGTGGTTAATGTTTTCTGACTGGACGAGGCGTTGTAAATGGTCAGACTGTTGGCCAGGTCAAGCGCGGGTACCATGTTCGGAAAGATGGTGACCCCGACGATCAGAAACATGGAAATAATGATCAAAGATGATGCTAAAAAGGTTTGCAGCAGGGCATCATTCTTTAAAAAAAGCGGCAGTGAGATAACTCCGACAGCAAAACATATCATGGCCAGATATCCGAAGGGGTTTTGAAACAGAATCTCAATTTTCGTCATATCTGTGATCGCCACAACCAAAATCGTGAGAGCAATACTGATCAGAAACAAAAACCAGCTGAGTCTGACTTTTTCCTTCATCGATTTTTGTAAGTAGCTGCTTGTTTTTAACGCCTGAAAGGCAGCACCCTGGGTTGCCATCATAAACACACCGCTAATACCGATACACAGTGGTATCGGGCGAAGAAGGGTAAAAAATGATCCGGTAAAATTCATTTGCCCATCAATAGGCAGGCCGGTATAAATATTCCCCAAAGCTATACCCAGCAATAAAGCAGCCAGAAAGCTTGAAATTGAGAAAGCCTTGTCCCAGAATTTCTGCCAGCTTTTATTTTCTACTTCGTTTCTGAATTCAATAGACAATGCCCTGAATATCAAGGCGACCAACAACGTGATCATTGCCAGGTAAAATCCACTGAAGACGGTTGCATACACATGTGGAAATGCCGCAAAAATGGCACCGCCACCGGTCAGTAACCACACTTCATTGCCATCCCAGAAAGGTGCAATGGCCTTGATCATTGCCTGTTTGTCATTTTCTCTTTTGACAAAAAAGTGGTGCATTCCGGTGCCTAAATCGTAACCATCCAGTATCGCATAGCCGACCAACAAAAAGCCAATCAATAAAAACCAAACAATATTTAAATCCATGTTACCTCCCTCGTAAGTATAATCATATAGTTGATATTAATATGCATGATGCTCTACGCCAGGTCCCTGGCGGATACGTTTGCGAAGCAGGTAAATAAATAATGATAACAAACCCAGGTATAAGAAACTGAATAACAGTAGTGAGAAAAGAATCTCTCCCGGGCCAACGACTGTAGAAATGCCGTCGACGGTTTTTAACTCTTGGTAGACGATCCAGGGTTGACGCCCCACTTCGGCTGCTATCCATCCGGCCTCGTTGGCAATAATGGGAAGGGGAATTGTTAGACAAAGCAAGGTAAGGTACCACCTGGCGTCTATCAAAAGGTTTTTAGTTGATAGATAAAGTCCAACTATTGCCATAAAAAGAAAGTAAAATCCCAGTCCTACCATGGTTCTGTAAGTGAAAAACGGGATCATCAATGGCGGCAGGTTTTCTTCTTCAAATGCGTCCAATCCAGGTACTACTTTCTCGGAATCGTAACCGACCAGAAGACTTAAAAAACCGGGAATGCTGATTTCATAGTCGATTCGTTTCTCCTCTTTGTTCGGAATTCCGAAGATAACAAGAGGAGCGTTGGCCTGGCTTTCAAACATCGATTCAAAGGTTGCCATTTTTTCCGGCTGGGTTTTGGTGACCTGAATCGAATGAAGGTGCCCTAACTGAACCTGCAATAATGTAGAGATCAGGGCAACGGTCAAGGCAACGGTGAGAGATTTTTTGGCGAACTGCAGATGACGCTTTTTCAACAGATAGTACGCGGAAAGTCCGGCCACAAAAAAGGCACCGGCAATCCAGCCTCCTACCACGGCATGGGTGAATCTTGGAATGGTGGAGGGGTTAAACACTGCTTCAAAGAAACTCGTCAGTTCTGCCCTGCCATTGACAATGTGGTATCCTGCGGGGGTTTGTTGCCACGAGTTGGCGACAATAATCCAAAAGGCGGAAAGGGTTGAACCCAGTGTAACCATTAAGGAGGAGAAAAAATACATTTTGTCCGAAACCCTCTTTTTACCTAGAACCAAAATAGCTAGAAAGGTGGATTCCAGGAAAAAGGCGAATACACCTTCTGCAGCAAGGGGCGCTCCAAAAATATCCCCTACAAACCGCGAATATCGCTCCCAATTGGTGCCGAACTGGAATTCCATTACAATTCCAGTGACCACACCAAGGGTAAATACAATGACCAAGATACTGATCCAAAAACTGGCAATCTTATCGTATAACTTTTCTTTGGTTTTAAGATATAAGCCGAGATAGACGGAGATCAGAACGGTTAGTCCCAGGGTAATTGGTGGGAAAATATAATGAAAGCCGATAGTTACAGCAAACTGGATTCTTGCTAACAACACAGGATCCATAGGTTAACCTCCATGTAATGACTGTTTTATCGAAATCGGGTCAAATAATCACGATTTTCAGCTAATTGGAGGTCTTGCAGTTGAAACTAACCATTGAGTTGAGCAAGCCCTAGCCTTCTGAGATTATTTGTAATTGGAAAAATAGACCAATTGTTGTTGATAGTGTGATGGTGCAAAGGTGTTTCGCGGATTACTTGCTCGGCCTCCCAATGTCGATGCAGAAAATTGCCGCTTCACATTCACCAGGAAAAAAGCTAAAGGCAGTGGCTTCCTCATTAAGGATTCCGGAAGCCCTTGCTTTTCAGGTTGTGTTACCTATTCTGAATCAAGCAAAAACGATCCGAGCTTTTCGCCCAATTCAACCGTTGAATCGATCTCTGATTCTTCCGGAACGTATTCGATATTGATTGCTTTAAAAGGTTGATCCCAGTTAAGTGCTTCAATAGTAGCTTCCAGTTCTTTTACAGCTTGACCGCCCCAACCGTAAGAACCAAAGGCAAAACCTATTCTGTTCTGTGGCTTCAGCCCTTTTAAATAAGTCAGAAACTGTCCCATGGTTGGTAACATCCCGTTATTTAAGGTTGGTGAACCGAGTAGAATCATCCTGCTATCCAGGACATCAGTCATTATGTCTGAGATGTGGTTAACCCGGAGGTTACGAACTGTGCATTTAACTCCTGCACGACCTAATCCAACCTCCAACGCGACCGCCAGTTCCTCTGTGGAATTCCACATGGAATCATACACAATAACGGCTTGTTTCTCCGTATTGTGCTGGGACCATTCCTTGTAGGCTTCAATGATGTTAGGAATATGGGATCGCCAAATCAATCCATGACTGGGACAAATCATATCGATCTTTAATTCATCGACGTTTGTCAAGGCCTTGGAGGCTTGTTTGCCAAATGGAGTAACTATATTTGCATAGTATTTTGCCGCATGATGCCTGGTATAGCTCCATCCGCACTCATCGTCATATCTTTCGGCAGATGCCACATGCTGCCCAAAAATATCATTGGAAAACAGGATTTTTTCATCCGGCAGATAGGTTACCATGGAATCAGGCCAATGCACCATCGGTGTATTGACAAAAGATAAGGTGCGCTTACCCAGGGAAAGTTTATCTCCCGACTTGACTACTTCAAAAGTCCAATCCTGCTTGAAATGTCTTCGCAGTCCCTTTTCTCCTGCTTTGGAGCTTACAATTGTAGCATTCGGACAGTATTCCAGAATCTCCGGCAGGGTTCCGGAGTGATCCATCTCCACATGATTCGAGATGATGTAGTGTATTTTTGCCGGATCGATAACTTGCTTGATGCGGGTGATCAATTGTCTGGATACACTGGGTTTGACCGTATCAATCAGGGTCACTTTTTCATCTACAATCAAATACGCGTTGTATGTGGTACCGGCTTCAGTGAGATATCCATGAAAATTCCTGATATTCCAGTCGATTCCACCAACCCAGTAAATTCCCTGTTTAAGTTCTAATGCACTCATAGCTTTATTCTTCCTTTTCAAAGTCCTCTTTTCCAACACCGCAGACCGGGCATTCCCAATCATCCGGTATGTCTTCAAATGCGGTCCCGGGATCAATGCCGCTGTCCGGATCACCTACTTGGGGGTCGTAAATGTAGTCACAGGTTATACAGCGATATTTCATAGCTATTCTCCAATTTTCCGTTAATGAAAGGTCATTCCACTTGGGGATATGATCGGTTACTAAAAGAATGAATTAATTACTTTTTTACATCTGTAAACATCATAGTGAATGGATAGTACCATGTAAATTCTTTAATTCACTCAACGACTGTGATCGGTTTCTTCCAATTAAAATGAGAGTTTTTTATGTCAATGGTAGTGGAGGTCTGCTGCAGGGATGTATCCTCATCGGTTTAGCCAAGAATTAAACAAGACGATTGAGCAGACCGCAGGGAGCTTATTTTGTCAGTTTTAAAAGCTGATTGCTGATGATCTGGATATGCTTCATCTCTTCTCTGATGATTTCATCAATTTTTTCTTTACCGGATTTTTCCGGAACCATATCCTTCATTCCGAGGTAGAATACGATAGATTCTTTTTCAGCAACAATAGCTTCCTTGAGTACTTCTTCTGCCGAAGTGGTATCAATCTCTTTCTGATAAAACACCCTGGTATCAGCCAGTGCTTGAATATAAAGTGCGGTTTCTTCGTAGGGATCAAACACGACTTCTTCTTTCTCTGCTTTTGAAAGAGCGTCCTTCATTCCTTTAAAAAAATCTTCGTGTTTTAACTCCATATCTGCCAGTTCAGTAAGAAAACCTTTTATGTCAGCTTCTTTGACATCAGCTGCTGCTTTCTTGTAAAATTCATAGCCGTTTCTTTCGATCTGCTCGGCCATTTCAAGAATTTCTTTCGCGTTGAATTTGTGGTACATCTTAAGCTCCAGTGTAGTTGATTAAAGTTGTTTCGACCTTTGATGCCAATGAGTATTGTTTCAATACTACTAGTGCTGGTCGGCCTCTGCTAACTTTCTATCTTTTTGAATCGTTAACCACTTCAGACCTCTAACGGAAAATACGACTCGAAACGAATAAATGCGTTATATTCGTTTATGACACGTTTTAGGCGTCATGCTGGAATTTTAGATCCTATTTTGCTTTTAAAAAAGGATCTACATCAACGGATTATTGGCTGATTTGCCGGGTTTTAATCTGTGGACTAAATCAAAGACTGTACCAGACCTATAAGTATTTGATTTGTAGAATTAATTCTAATGAGTTGCGTGGTGGGATTAAAATATGAGCATTTGCAGATCAAATAATGATACAATTTAATAAAATTCAGACGGTTGATGCCCAAAGGATCAATAAGTCTAATAAACTGAAAATTAAGAATAAATAAGCAGGATCCATTGTCTCATAATAAAGTTTGAGACAAAATCGTTGCCCTTGCGCTGGAAGCTGTACCAGTCGGTCTTTACCGGCGAAGATATGTGAGTAGCCTGAGTTGCAGGTTTTCCAAAATATATGGATAATATCCTCAAAATTCCATGAAAGCAACGGTGATAAGGCCGATGGGGGTATTTATTTAGAGTTGATGCAATATATAACAACTATTTCTTTCCGTATGGAAAATTTTAAAGATAATCAACGTGATACCGATTTCGGTGTCTCAAGTTTTTAAAACATAGAATAAATTTAGCATGTCAGAAAATATTTATGATATAGCTGTCATCGGTTCAGGACCGGCCGGTGAAAAAGCGGCGCTAGAAGCAGCCGGGTTGGGGGCCAAGGTTGTGGTTATTGAAAAAGGGATTCGTCCCAGGGGGGCTTCGGTGATAACCGGAACAATTCCCAGTAAATCGTTGCGGGAAACAGTGAAATATGTGGAATCACTTTCACGAAACGATGTGAGCGGTGTGGATTTAAAACTGGATCGTAAAATTACTATCCCCGAATTGATGCACCGAAAAAACAACGTGGTGACAGAAAGAGTTGAAGACATTCTAGAGACCTACAAGAGCAGGGGGATAGAATACATTTTTGGAAAAGGAAGATTTGTTTCGCCCAACGAAATTGCGGTGGATTGTACTGAATGTGGCCGGGATATTAAAGTGAAAGCCAAGAAGTTTATCATTGCCGTGGGCACTAATCCCTATCATCCACCGGATATCACCTTTGATGAAAAATATGTGCTGGATTCCGATACTATTCTGCAACTGGATAGAATTCCGGAATCATTAGCCATCATCGGAGGAGGTGTTATTGGTTGCGAATATGCCTCGATCTTCTGCAAACTGGGTACCCAGGTGTTTTTAATAGATCCCAGGGGGACCCTGCTGGATTTTATCGATCAGGATATTTCCGAGGCACTTGCCAAACAAATGGAGGCAGATGGCATCGAACTTTGCCTGGGATGTCAATACGCCAAGGTCGAAGTTAAAAATGACTATGTCCATATTAAGCTGACTACAGATGATGTAATTATTGCTTCAGCCCTGCTGTTTGCCAACGGTCGACAGGGAATGGCCGATGAATTGAATCTTGAAGTATGTGGATTGGAAGTTAACAATCGGAATCAACTGGAGGTAAACGACAACTATCAAACCGAGGTTCCGCATATCTATGCTATCGGCGATGTGATCGGTTTTCCTTCATTGGTTTCCGTCAGCAATGAGGAAGGCCGAATGGCGGCCAGAAGTGCCGTGACAGGAGAAACTACGCGACGGGTCGGTTCTGATATTCCCTATGGAATTTATACAATCCCGGAAATCTCCATGATCGGTCCCACTGAAAAGGAATTGCAGGAGGCAAACATTCCATATGGTGTAGGGATATGCAGATTCCAGGATCTGGCGAGAGGATTAATTATCGGAGACAGAAAAGGATTATTAAAATTATTGTTTCACAAGGAAACCCATGAAATGTTGGGGGTGCATATGTACGGACAGTATGCCTCCGAACTGGTCCATATTGCCCAGGCTGTGATTCACTACAAAGGTAAAATTGAGTACTTCCTGGACAATGTCTTCAATTTCCCCACCTTATCCGCCGCCTTTAAAGTAGCTGCCCGCCAGGGATTAACCCGTTTGAACGGTACGGATTAGTGGAGGATGATTGGAGTGATAGTGCAGAATGGGCAACTCGTTGCCCATCAATTACGACTGGAGCTGTTTAGTTCCGATCAGAACAACCCGATGGGCAGGCTGCGATAGCCCATCCTGCATTTCCTGGAGATCGTTACTCTAAATCGCCGCACTCAGTTCTTTGATTTCGTGATTCAACACCCTGTCATTTTCTGAATAATCGATGGGAAGATCGATTAAGTGAATTCCCGGTGATTTGATACAGGATTTC
>JAKSDL010000581.1 GCA_022360105.1 Pseudomonadota bacterium | reverse complement strand
CGGACGCGAGAAGGGGTCTAGGTAAAAAGATGCCAGTTTTTCGCCTTGCTCATCTCTAACATTGAAAAGTCTTACATCAGGGTGCCAGACAGGATAATGCCCTGTTTCCAGTTCAACCACAATACCAAACAAGTTGGCAGCAACGGAAAAAAGGCCATTCAACACTCTTGGCAATTGGAAGTACGGACGCAGCTGATCATCTGTATAATCAAATATTTTTTCTCTTAAACGTTCACTCCAAAATGCCCAGTCCCATTGGGCTAAAGGCTCCTGTTGGCCTGATTCTCTTGCCAGACGGCTGGTTTCTTCAAAATCCTTTTCGGCAAAGGGTCTTGCCGCGGAGGCCAGTTCGTCGGACATCTTCTGTACCGCTTGAACATCTGCTGCCATCTTGGAATCAAGACTCAATTCAGCATGAGTACTAAAGCCCAGCAAGGCAGCCTTTTCTTTTCTAAGTTCAAGAATTCGTTTTATTATAGACTCGTTATTCCATTCCCCTTCTGATGCCCTGGTTATTTGTGCATGATAAACCTGCTTGCGCTGCTCTCGATTCCTGCTGTGCTGCATAAAAGGCATAAAACTGGGATAATCAAGTGTTATTCTCCAAGGTCCGGTTTCCGGATCGATCTCCGATTTATCCTCCGGATTAGCCATCATGAATGTCTGGGCAGCGACCTGTTTTAAGCTGCGTGGCCAACCTTCTGTATCTTGCTTGTTTGTAATATCCAGAAAAAATGCCTTGGTGGCATCCAATACATGGTTGGAAAAGTCTGTTGACAGCTTGGAAAGCTCATTGGCGATCTCATTAAACCTCTTCTTGGCCTCACCTTTCAATCCAACGCCATCGTGCATGGAACCTTTTATTCTCAATTCAATGACCCTTTTTCGAGCCGGACTCAAACTGGACCATTCCTCACCATCCTTAATGGCATTTAATCCTGTAAAAATTTCAGGACTTTGCCTGAGTCTTAGCATGAAGGTAACCATCTCGTTAAGCACGGTTTGATGGGCTTCCCTTAATTCAGGGCTGTTTTTTACCCTCATTAAATGCATAACGGCCTGCCAACCGTATTCATTAGGTGTTTCCAAATCCTCCAGGGGTTTGAGCAGGCCATCCCAGGTAGGCACATAATTTTTTTCAAGATCGGACAAGATACGTTCTGCTTCCTGCAGATTGTGTCTTATGCCCGGTACAACATGTTCGGCCTTTATTTGGTCGAAACGGGGAATTCCTTCGGTGACTAGGAGTGGGTTGTTCTTCAAATCCTTGTTTTCCATAATTTGAATCAGGGTATATTGAAAAAGTTATTGTAGGATAAATGCTATTCAAAAAGTCTTATTCCTTAATGGTATGCGCCGGTCGACCAAATGTAAATAGTTGAGGCTGGTCAGCTTTATAAGCAATGGATATACTTTAATCAAATAAAAGTGATTCATACAAAGAATTTTTTGAACATGTAAGACAAAGAACTTATGAGTGCCAAAGATCTGTTAAAAAAGAAACTGGAAGAGTTGGACCAAAAAGTAAAAGCCAAACTGGCCGTCCATGACATGGACCCGGAATTAAAAAAGATGTGGAAGCTTAGCGAAAGTTATAAAAAGATAGGAAAGAATATCGATGAACAGATAGACCTCATCGAAAGAATGAAGGAGAAGGTTGAAAAACTTTAGTTTTTCAACCGTTATCAGCGTTCAGCTATCGGCTATCAGTCCATTTTGTATAAACGATTTTTAAAACTTCCAATAAATCATCAATCTAAAATCATAAATATATTCAAACTTTCCCCAAAAGTTTGAATATCAAGGGGGCTGTCAAGATCACGAAAATCACTCGAAACAGGTGAAAACAGGTGATCACGGTGGCATTGGCGTTGTTTTCCAGGGCTAACACAATCAAAATAGTCATCGCCCCTGGGCTGGTTCCCAGGTATCCGGTACCGATATCCAAGATGCCCAGTTTGGTCAGCAATAATGCGATTAACACCCCTGTAACAACCAGAATCACGCAGGAAAGGATTACCGGTATGATGATTTTATAAAAGGTGGGTAACAAAGATGGATGAAACTGGGCTCCTACCATGATTCCCACGGCAACCTGCAGTAAAAATACCACGTTTTTCGGCAGCTCCCACTCCGATTTCAAGATTAATTTAACAGCGATCACTGCCAGCATTGCTCCTATCAACGCTCCTGCCGGTATCTTGAATTTTTGTCCGATTACTCCTCCCACCAACCCCACGAAAATAAACATTGCCAAATTGCCCGCGTTTGCCATGTTACGCCCTCGTTGAACCTTCCTGAATTAAAATTTCCAAAGATAAAAACACTCTTCACCAGGTATGAATCTTACTGCATCAGCCATAAATTTGTAAGATCGAGACGGTCAAAAGCTAATCATGGTCATCTGTGGGAGAAAAAATTGAAATCGATATCTTGAAGAATCGGGTCAATTTGTCTAAACTGTCTCTTTATGTTGCGGCGAACATAGCCAAAATATAACCCGCCAAATAATCCACGCAAAATTCGGGGTGTAGCTCAGCCTGGTAGAGCACTGTCTTCGGGAGGCAGGGGCCGGAAGTTCAAATCTTCTCACCCCGACCAAGAAAAATAAATACTTAGAAAGGAATACTGTCTAGGTAGACTTTGCCAGTCATAGTCCTGCAATAGTATATACCAGGAAGTTTCCTCCCAGTAGGTACAATCCTTCCATTATCATCGATCTTTCTTCATATGCGTGCCTGCCGATATCGCTACGACGATAGTAAGAGTTGTGAAGATTCGGCATAATTTGACCTACCTCCGGGACTTGGGGAATTGACATTTTCTGCAGTGTTGTTATTTTTTAACATTTGAAGGAACT
>JAKSDL010000138.1 GCA_022360105.1 Pseudomonadota bacterium | reverse complement strand
GGCAGGATTGCCGAACAGGGGTCTCATCCGCAATTAGTCGAAAAACAGGGGGTATATACAAAGATGTGGAATGATTACCAACAATCTATCCAATGGACTATTGAAAGGGAGGTAAAACATGCTTAATTTTCTGCAGAAACGACTGGCCCTTTCCGCAAAGGGGGCAAAAGATTTTCTTAAGGGAACGGCGTTTACAACTATCTTGAATATTGCCCTGATGCTGCCGGCGGTTTACGTATTTTTGTTCCTTGAAGATCACCTGGGACCGGTTTTAGGCATATCTGAATCCGCCGAACGTGCAGTTGGCTTTTACCTGGTGATCGGGGTTCTATTTATGCTGGTGAGCTGGGTGATTGCCAGGTTTCAGTATCGCAGCACGTTCACCACAATTTATGAAGAGAGTGCCAGCCGGCGAATCTCTCTTGCAGAAAAACTACGCAGGTTACCCCTGGCGTTTTTTGGCGAAAAGAACCTTTCCGATCTGACTTCCACTATCATGTCCGATAACACGGAGCTGGAACACACTTTTTCCCATGCGGTTCCCCAGCTATTCGCCTCGATTATCAGTATCTGTCTGATCGGGATCGGCATGTTCATTTACAACTGGAAACTGGCCCTTGCGCTGTTTTGGGTGGTTCCCTTTGCAACTGCAATCATTCTTTTCTCAAAGAAATGGCAGCGAAAAGGCAACAGAATCATCTATGACAAGAAACGAAACGTCACCGAACAGATTCAGGAGGGGTTGGAGACTATCCAGGAAATCAAATCATATGGCAACGAAAGCAAATACCTCGGCGAACTGGGTCACAAGCTGGATGATTACGAGAAAAACCTGACTCGGATAGAGCTTCTGACTGGTGTGCTGGTAAACAGTTCAATGAGCTTTTTAAAGCTGGGGATGGCAAGCGTTATCATTGTCGGTGCAAACATGCTGATGGCCGGAAGTGTGAATCTGTTTACCTACTTGATGTTTCTGATCATCGGCTCACGTGTGTATGAGCCCATCGAACAGGTTTTTGCCAATCTGGCAGCTTTGTATTACCTGGATGTACGAATTGAGCGGATGAATGAAATGGAAAACCTGCCGATTCAAAAAGGGAAAACTGAATTTTCCCCCGCGTATTTTGATATTGTTTTTGACAGTGTCAGCTTCTCATACGAAAAAGGTAAGCAGGTTATGAAAGATGTGTCGTTTGTTGCCAAACAAGGGGAAATCACAGCCCTGGTTGGTCCTTCGGGAGGAGGAAAAAGCACTTCGGCAAAACTTTCGGCTCGCTTCTGGGATGTGGATTCCGGTGCCATTCTACTCGGTGGACAGGATATCAGTAACATTGAACCGGAAACACTGCTGAAATATTATTCAGTGGTTTTTCAGGATGTCGTGCTGTTCAACACCACCATTATGGACAATATTCGCATCGGGAAGCGCGATGCATCCGATCAGGAAGTACTCCGCACGGCAAAACTGGCCCAGTGTGATGAGTTTGCTTTAAAACTGCCCGATGGATACCAGACCATCATCGGTGAAAACGGCGAAACCCTATCCGGTGGGGAAAGACAGCGAATTTCAATCGCCAGGGCGCTACTTAAAGACGCACCGATCGTCCTGCTGGATGAAGCGACCGCCTCACTGGATGTGGAAAGTGAAACCAGGGTTCAGGCAGGACTTTCGGAACTGGTCCGTAATAAAACAGTCCTGATTATCGCCCACCGCATGCGAACGGTAGCCAATGCGGACAAAGTAATTGTGCTGGAAAACGGCAGGGTGATTGAATACGGTAAGCCCGCAGAATTGATTGCCCAACAAGGCGTGTTTGCCAAAATGCTCGAAAGGCAGATGTCCGTATCAAATTAACAGCGGAACATATAAGAAAACTGTCTATGGGTGACTTCACTCAAAAAGCTGGCGGTAACAAAAAATACCTCTGAAAAAAATCCCTCATGCGAAACAACCTTTCATTTTTGAGCAGGAAGGGGGTTGTTTTGGATATTGTTCTTGACGATGCAGGATCGCTTTGGATAGGTTCAATCTGTCAAGAGGGAGTAGTTATAAGCTTAAAGTCAACATACCAGTAAGTTAACCCTTACTTGGCTTTAACGCCTGAAAGCACAGGAAACGAGACTTTTGGCATAATATCAATGCGTCATCTGATATTGTGCGAAAGGTCTCGTTTTTTTTTGCCCAAAATTTTAAAAGAATGAGGATAAATCAATGGGGTATGTGGAAGTAACTTTAATCGCTATTGGCTTGGCGATGGACGCGTTTACAGTATGTGTTGTCTCCGGGGTCAAAATCAAAAAACCGACAGGTTGGCATTATTTTCGGCTTGCGTTTCATTTTGGATTCTTTCAGTTTATGATGCCCTTAACCGGGTATTACGGGGGAATTATGGTGGAAGTACTCATCAAAAAGTATGACCACTGGATAGCATTTATGCTACTGCTTTTTATCGGATTGAAAATGATCTGGGAATCTATGAATCACAGTGATGAGGAAGGATCTGACAATCACAAAGATCCTTCCCGGGGGACTTCTCTAATTACGCTTTCAATTGCCACCAGCATCGATGCTGCTGCAGTAGGGTTCAGCTTTGCTGCCCTCCAAATCCCGATTTTTATTCCGGCAATTATTATCGGCCTCGTATGCGTTGCTTTTTCTGCCATTGGACTTTTTATCGGCAACCGAATCGGTGTTATCGCCGGACCATGGGCGGAACGAGTTGGCGGCCTTATTCTGATAATAATTGGTGTCAAGATTTTGGTTGACCACATCTATTATCTGGCCTGATCAACATTTTCAACACCCAGTTTTCTCCCTGCTGGTTATATTATGCCCGGGTCATGAAGAGCGGCAATCCTACTTCTCTTTTTCCCAGCGCTCAATGCATTCCTTGATAACTGCATGGGCCTTGTCAACATCACCAAAACCAAGAACCTTAGTGGTGCCCGGCTTCTTTAGATCCTTGTAGTGAGAGAAGTGATGATCTATCTGCTTTTGCCACTGGTCACCCAGGTCAGCCAGTGATTTTATTCGGTTACCCGTGTTTCGGTCATCTGTCGGAACACAGATAACCTTATGATCCATTTCATTGTCATCCTCAAATTCCAGAACACCCAGAACGGTGGCTTCTGCTACGACACCGGTAGGCATAGGCTCGTCCGTAACAAACAAAACATCCAGCTCATCCCCGTCATCATCCAGGGTTGCAGGAATAAATCCGTAATTCACAGGTTTTGCAAAAATCGCAGGCTCAACCCGGTCCAAAACCATGATCTTTCTTTTACGATCAAATTCAATTTTATGTGATGAACCTTTTGGTATCTCAATTACTACGTTGATTGTCTGTCCTTCTGAGTAAGGTGTTAAAATAGCATTATAGTCCATTTGTTTTTCCTTT
>JAKSDL010000041.1 GCA_022360105.1 Pseudomonadota bacterium | reverse complement strand
GTGGTTGTGGTGGGAGCCTTGCTGGGTGCATCGACCGGTATTGTTGGAGCGACTGTCGTAACTATGGGATTGTTGGCCGTGCCTACCATGCTCAGGAATGGTTACCAGAAAGAACTGGCTACAGGAACGGTTTCTGCTTCTGGTACCTTGGGGCAGATCATCCCACCCAGCATTATCCTGGTTCTATTAGGTGACATTCTTGGCGTGCCTGTCGGTGATTTATTTATGGGTGCAGTATTTCCAGGCCTCGTTTTGGTCGGGTTGTATTGTACATACATTTTGGTTATTGCCTGGTTTTTCCCAAAAACAGCTCCGCCACTTTCTGCTGATACCATGAAAGGATTTACAACCAGGGCTTTGTTGCGAAAAGTCAGTGTGGCGCTGGTTCCACCACTGGGTTTAATGATCGCTGTATTGGGCTCCATATTCGCAGGTATTGCCTCACCGACTGAAGCCGCTGCTGTAGGCGCCATGGGAGCAATCGGACTGACCGTTGCCTCCAGAAAATTTAACATGGATACCTTGAAAGACGTAATGCGCAGAACCACCTACCTGACTTGTATGGTATTTATCATTCTGGTGGGTGCAAACGCATTTGCCCTGGTGTTCAGAGGCATGGGTGGTGATGATATTATCCGGGAGTTTATTGAGCATCTCGAATTCAACAAATGGCAGGTGTTGGCCATTGTGATGCTGATTATCTTTATCATCGGTTTCTTTCTTGATTTTATTGAGATCTGTTTTATCCATATTCCGGTGCTGGCACCCATTATTGCTGACTTTGGATTCAGTCCTCTCTGGTTCGGCGTCCTTTTTGCGGTGAATTTACAGACATCCTTTATGACACCGCCGTTCGGATTTTCGCTGTTCTACCTCAAGGCAGTCTGTCCCTCAGAGATTAAGACAGAGCATATCTACCGTGGGATTATTCCCTTTGTGGTTGTACAGTTGATCGGCCTGGGATTGGTGATAGCTTTTCCGGCTCTGGTGACCTGGTTGCCGACGCAGGTTTTTAGGCCATAATAGCGGTTATCGGATATCAGCTATTGGTTATCGGCCCTCCATTGCAGGTATTATGGAGGAGATAGCATCTTTTAAAGCCTATTCACGATGTTTTGAAAGCATTGTGGGTAGGCTTTTTTTGTTTTAATTCGTAGGATTATCGAATTCAGGTTGGGGCTAATGGCAGTTTTTGATGAATGCCTTTTGTGTTCGAAATTGTTGGGGGATATGATCCAGGGTGATGCTCGCAGGCTCACTTACTTTGGGTTATTATGGTTTTTCCCTTCAGGAAAAGTATTTAGGTGCAATTAAGAAGATTTTCTTATTTCTTTGGTTTGTTGCTTGGGAAGACTGAAATGAAAATCTGCTCCCCCTTTTGTATTGCTTTCAGCCCAGATAAGACCGTTGTGATGAGTGATGATCTCTTTGCATATCGATAATCCCAACCCGGTTTCCCCTGCACCTGTTTTCGTATTCAGTATGGAACCCTATACTTTGCTCCATGCTAGCGAGTATAAACATACTGCTAGCTTAAAGCAGCTCGCCTAAAAAGTCGGGAAGTTAAACTTTAGAAAACAGATGAATCAATTAACCAAAATTCCGGCTGACCTCAAATAACTCAAATAGGTTTTTAAAAGTTGCTCGTCCGCAACCGGACAAGTCACACC
>JAKSDL010000519.1 GCA_022360105.1 Pseudomonadota bacterium | reverse complement strand
GCGGCAAATCTCAAGTTTCAGAAAGTCACTCCAGTTAATGACTGGTTCGAAATATTCAGAATAAACGATACAACATTTGCTATTCTGGAGCCGCATCATGACGAAGAAGTAATTTCATACCTGCTTTTGGGAAGCGAAAAAGCGGCCTTGATAGACACAGGCATGGGGATAGCGAATATTAAGGTTGAAGTTGAGGAGATAACCGATTTACCTGTCATTGTCTTAAACACCCATACACACTTTGATCATACGGGAGATAATTTTCAGTTTAACGAGATTGCCTGTTTTGATCATAGTTTTGAAATCGATAATCTGAATAATGGCCACGGCAATCAGTTTTGCAGTAATTTCATGCATCCCACGTCATACAAGAATCTTCCGTCAGGTTTTGAACCAGCGGAATACCAGATAAAACCATCGAAAATCACAACAAAACTAAATCATCTGGATGAGATTGACATTGGTAACCGGATGCTGAAGATCCATCATACCCCTGGTCACAGTCCGGGAAGTATTTGCATTGAAGATAAAAACTATAAACTGCTTTACACAGGGGATACTTATTATCGGGGCACGCTTGTTTCCCATTTGCCGGGTTCAAATTATCCGGACTATTTAAAATCCATTGATTATTTAATAAGTATTGCCCGGGACATGAAGGCCTTATGCCCCGGACATAATGAATGCTATGCGCCTGCGGATGATTTTGATCGTCTGCAAGATGCCGTCATTGAAATAAATACAGGTCAAAAAAAGTGTGAGACGAGTGCAGATTCGCGATTCTATCAATTTGATCATTTCAACATCAGAGTTCCTTTGGATCTGAATAAACAATACTTTTAGGATGTTTGGAAACCACTGGACAATCGGTTATCCGAATTGGTTGAATTTATCAGTGAAATTAATATCTGCCAAAATTTTCGACCTTAGAAAAACACTTCGATAAAAAGTTGCAAATTGATAAGGAAATGTCTGATTGTAAGTGTTTGATATTTCATTCTGGAAAGCCTCTTGATTGAGGTTTATCATTACAAACAATTCTCCAAATTGTATTAAGCTCCTTAGGAGCGAAATAAAGTAGCCAGCGGTTTTAACCGCTGGTAAACCAAACGCGCTCTTTCGAGAGTTCCATAGGAACGACACAAGAAATGTAGTCAGCTGGGATTTGTGTCGTCCCTACAGGACTTTGGTTGGCGGGTTTACTTTTAAGCCAGTGGTTTTCACCACCTGCTGCTATGTGTCGCTCCTTTGGAGCTTTAGATCGGTCAGCTTTGTCTTTAAAAAAGGTGAAGTTATTGAAAGCGGTCGAAACACGATTTATTGATTTTTGGGAATTTGATAACTAAAAAGGTTTTTTTAATCCTCTCAAACGATGCTGCGGAGCAACAGTTGAGGCTAGTCAGTGAAGTTTCAATGCAAATAAATGTTTTTAAGTTTAGTTTTATTGTTATGTTATTACTCTGCCGTTTTCCTACATTATCTGCGACGGAGTTAGTAAGCCCTAAAGCGAAGAAAATGGCAGAGGAAATTCAAGTCGTGCCTATGGAAGAAAACTACGAATGGGATAATGTCGTTGCCTTCCTTCAGGAGACCCTAATTCAGAGGTTGAACTCCAATAACGGGAATACATTGCTACATTGGGCAGTTGAAAGCAGGAACATGGACGCCATTAAATGGCTATCATGTGATTTAGCTGGTTTTTACTACAAGAATATTAATGGAAACACGGCATTAGAAATTGCAAAAGAAAAGGGTTATTCAGATATTAAGAAACGATTGAATAAATGCTACAGCGCGACTTTAGTTGAGGCTATTTCTAGTCTTGAAAATGATATTAATGAACAAGATCAAAAGGATAAGCAGTTAACTGATTCAACATGTGGCAAGACAGCTCAAGAAATACAATTTGAATTGAGGATCAACGGCCGTGGTTTTTTTCGTGTCCTCAAGCCTCCAGGTGTCGTAGCATATACGAGGGAAGGCAGATTTAAGACTAATCATCAATGCCTCATAGAAACCACAGCAGGATTTCCACTCGAACCCGAAATAAGAATTCCTCCAAACACCCTTAAAGTTGAAGTAAGGCCTACAGGAGAAGTATTAGCTTCTTTGAAGAACGAAAATCGGTCAATACATGCAGGAAGAATTGAGATTTCTCGGTTTTATAGCTTTGCTGGACTTGTAAATATTGGCAAAAATCTTTTTATGGAGTCCTTTTTTTCAGGATTTCCTTATATCGAATATCCAGGGGAGGATGGAGCGCCCACAATTAGCCAGGGTGAAACAGACTTAACAATACCTCCGCTAGGAAACTGGAAAGGAGCAGAACACGATATAAAAATAAGTATTCAAGGACCTGGATATTTTAGATTATTACTACCCAATAAAAACCTTGCCTACACTCGAAGTGGGAAGTTCAATCTTGGTCCAAATGGGGTAATTACTTTTATAACGGGCGTGACTCTGGAACCTGAAATTGTTATTCTTCCTGAATTTCGAAGAGTTAAAATTACGCCCAACGGGTTGGTATATGTATTTATTAAAAATGGTAAGATACCTTATAGAATTGGATCGATTGAGTTATCACTTTTTCCAAACAATAAAGAATTGATACCGATTGGAGGAGATGTCTATGTAGCCTCCAAAAAAGCTGTGAAACCAATTATAGCTACACCTGGAACCAATGGGTTAGGGGTGATTGTGGAAGGAGTCGTTCACAATAAAGTTCAATAGTGCAATCAAAAAATAGTCTAGCAAGAAAGCACTGGACAACCCACCATCCAATTTGATTGGATTAACCTGCGACACCTACTTCCTCCTATAATCGCTACACGCGAAATCACACTTTTTATATTTATTGAGCTGTCTTGCTATGAATCTCCTCAGTGCCGGTTTGAATTGGCTGAAAAATTCTCCTTATCTTTTATTGATTTTCCCTCCTTTGTTTTGGGCAGGTAATGTGGTCCTGGGACGCGGGGTGAATCAGATTATTCCGCCTGTCACCCTGGCGTTTTGGAGGTGGACCGTCGCTCTTCTTGTTTTACTACCTTTGACCTGGCGTCGAGTGAGGAAAGATTGGCAGGTTATTCGAGCGAACTGGGGTATTCTTCTGCTACTATCCTTTCTGGGAATAGCCTGCTTTAATACCATGTTGTACACCTCTGTGCACACTACCACTGCTATCAACGGTGCGATTATTCAAACATCCATGCCTGCCTGGATTGTGGTGCTGGCTCTGATTTTATACAAAGAGAGAATCGGTGGGATTCAATCCCTGGGTGTCCTCATCTGTATTGCAGGTGCTTTCTCCATTATCACCCATGGCGACTTGAGTTTTTTCACCAGTCTGAAGGTAGTGGAAGGAGATATCTGGATGATGACGGCAGTGGTGCTGTATGCTCTATATTCTATCTTCCTGCGTAAACGGCCGCAAATGGACGATTTGAGCCTGGTGACCATAACTTTCGCTTTGGGAGCATTGATGCTGCTTCCGCTCTATGTTTGGGAATTCTCAACTGTTGGTGGTGTGGTCATGAATCGTATTGTCCTGGGCAGTGTCTTGTATGTTGCCATATTTCCTTCCATCTTAGCCTATTTGTGCTGGAACCGGGGCGTCGAGCTGGTAGGAGCCAGTACGGCTGGTTTGTATATCAATTTCACTCCCTTATTTGCCTCAGTCCTGGCGGTTTTTTTACTTGGTGAATCGTTGGAAATTTATCACTTGATAGGTGCTTTGATGATTGTTGGCGGGATGATCCTTTACAATCGAATGAGCAGTGATTCTTAAATCGTTTGAGCCCTTCAGATACGATCAGTTAAAGGTTGCAAGAAAGCAAACGAATTGTTAAAAAAACCCTTCAACTCATTGGCAGAAAACGATTTAAAACCGTACTGTTTTTGCAAAATAACTTCATTAAAGAGAAGAAAT
>JAKSDL010000294.1 GCA_022360105.1 Pseudomonadota bacterium | reverse complement strand
TGTGCGACTTGTTCCATACCGGGGTGACATCAACACCGAGTTCTTTGGCTTTGATTATTGCAGTAAGTTGGGCTTTTCCCTGTCTTGAGAATCGATCGCCGATTCCCATTGAATATTTGTTTAAGGGCATTTGGGATTTATGATTTCAGATTTTCTGTTTCATGAAAGCTACGCTTTCGGTTTTTACATTTGAGTCCACTCCGAAAAGTGGAAAACAGTTGAATAAAGATTGATAATTCAGTTGATATATCAATTAGTTAGTTTATAATTAGTTAAAAATATTCACACTTTATATTGCAGGTACAATTACGATTCCAAGATGTTTAAGAAATCCACTACCAATCGACAGATCGATTTTCTCAGTGACGTTTCCATGCAGTTGGACGAGAAACGATCTAAAACCTTTAATGATCCACATAGCTGGCACAATCAGTTCTTTCATCATGTGGTTTGCAACATCGATGAAGAGTGCTTCAAAGACCTTTATAGTCAACGTAAGGGGCGCCCCAATGCACCTGTTCGCATCCTGGTTGGCATGCTAGCCCTAAAAGAAGGGCACGGCTGGAGCGATGCCCAGCTGTTTGAGCAGCTTCATTTTAACCTTCTGGTTATGAAGGCACTCGGTTTTGAAAACATCAGTGATAAGGTGCCCTCACCTTCTACCTATTATCTGTTCAAGCAGACCATGTATGACTTTAGTTTTAACCATGGTCGAAACCTGATGATGGAAGCCTTCCAAGCCGTGACCAAGTCCCAGGTTGACTTATTTGGTGTCAATGGTCAGAAGATACGCATGGATAGCAAGCTCATTGGTTCCAATATCGTGTGTTGCACTCGACTACGCTTGATCATCTCCTGCCTTCAGGCATTTTGGAAATCACTCTCAGACGATTTAAAAGACAGAACCGATACAAACCGTCGTATCCAACTGGATGACCTCTGCCAACAACAACCCCATCAGGTGATCTACCCTCTTTCCGAAGAGGAAAAATCCCAAAAACTGGTTGATCTGGGTAAGGTGCTTCTTTACCTAAACAACCTCTATGACGATATCGATCATGATCAGTTCAAAACATTAAAGCGTCTTTTCAGTGAGCAATATGAGGTGAAAGGCGATCACACCCAATTAAAACCAGCAAAAGCGATTGCCGCAGACTCCATTCAATCTCCCCATGATCCTGACGCCGCTTACCGCAGAAAGAGCCATCAATCCGTTATGGGGAATAGCGTAAACATCACAGAAACCTGTAACCCAAACGAGTTAAATCTCATCGTTGATGTCCAAGTGGAAAAAGCTACCCACGCGGACAAAGACTTTATGCAACCAGCTCTGAACCACGCTATGGAGATCTTGGGATCCATAGATGAGGTTTACCTGGATGGTGCCTATCAATCCCAAGACAATCTGGGGTATGGAAAAGCCCATGCCATGAACCTGGTTTATACCGGTATCTCTGGTGCCAAAGGGCGCTATGAATATGAACCAACCGACCTAGGTCTTCTAGTCTATGACCGACATACCAATCAATACATGAACGCCATTGAGTATAAACCGGGCCATTATAAAATCAGACAGTTCAATGGCAGCTGGCGCTATATCAAAGCGGAAGAGATCGACTGCTACAAACGACGCAAAGCAATCGAACACTTGCCTCTCGACATCAAACATCGTCGCAATAACGTGGAAGCCAGCTTGTTTCAGTTAGCATACCATGTTGACAACAACAAAACCCGTTACCGTGAGAACTTTCGAAACAGCCTTTGGGCTATATCAAGAACGGTCTGGCTCAATCTGGTTCGGATAAAAAAACATGTCAAAGAACAATTTGCGGTGCTACACGTTGCACCATCTTGATCGATTATCGCTTTATCCCCTGAACAACAGAGGAAGAGTAGGCACAAAAACGATCCTTTAAAACGAAATAACGGCAAAAACTTACAAATGATACCTGGAAAAACTAAAATGCCGAAATAATCAAAGTATCAACTAAACACTAAAATTAGTGAGACGCGTTTGCGTCTCTTAATCATAGCCCCTCTTGTATTCTAAATACTATTTTTCGGAGGGGACTCAGATCTTCTGTTTTGTGAAAGCGGAGCTTTCTATTTCATATTTAGGAAATGTTTACACATTGTCGGCTGACAGCTGAACGCTAATAGCTAAATGCCAAAAGCCAGAGGCTCTATAGATTTTAGATCTTCTGTTTTGTGAAAGCGGAGCTTTCAGTTTTAATATTAAAAATGTTCACGCACTATTAGCTAACAGCTAACCGCCAGCTGCAAAAAGCTGCAATAAAAGGACAAATTATGCCAGACGTATACATTGCCGGATTAGGAATGATCCGTTTTAATAAATATCCAGACAGGGATGTCAGGGATATGTCTCATGAAGCGATTAGTCTTGCACTGGCTGATGCTGGTATGGATAAGTCGGCACTGCAATCCGCCTTTTTTTCCAACACTTTTTGGGGTATGTTTTCCAATCAACACTCTATCCGCGGACAGGTAGCTCTACGGGCCATGGGGATTGAAGCTATTCCCATCACCAATGTGGAAAATGCCTGTGCAGGAGCCTCAACGGCACTGCATCTGGCTTACGCCGGGGTCAAGGCTGGTATATATGAAGTGGCCCTGGCTGTTGGTTCGGAAAAGATTACCAACCCGGATAAAATGCAATCGCTTATGGCGTATGCATCCTGCATGGATGTGGAGAATTTTGAAAGTCATCTGAACATGATGGCAGAACTCAACAAAACCTTTGAAATTGATATACCGGAAAACCAAACAGCACCGGGGTCTGATCGAAGTATCTTCATGGACGCCTATGCCATGGGCGCCAAATGGCATATGAACAAATTCGGATCAACCCAGCATCAATTGGCCGTGATTAGTGCCAAAAACCACTGGCACGGCTCGTTAAATCCCATGTCTCAATATCAGAACAATATGAGTGTGGAAGAGGTCCTGGCCGATAAGCAGATTGCCTACCCCCTGACAAGAGCTATGTGTGCTCCCGTAGGGGATGGTGCGGCTGCAGCGATAGTTTGTTCGGAGAGCTATCTTAAAAAACTTGTTAATGCAAGACCTGTTAAAATTCGTGCCTCCGTTCTAGGTACCGGAACAAACCGGGATTTGGATGGAGAGGACATTGGAGAAAGACTGTCAAAAGAAGCTTATAACGCAGCCGGTGTGGAACCGGATGATATCGACTTCGCTGAACTGCATGACGCAACATCCTATGGCGAATTGCACCAAACCGAAGCCATGGGATTTTGTCCGGTAGGAGAGGGTGGACCCTATGCTGAATCCGGAGCAACCAGACTGGGAGGAGATAAACCAATCAATACCAGCGGCGGCTTGGAATGCCGGGGTCATCCAATTGGAGCATCCGGACTGGCCCAAATTTATGAACTGGGGGTCCAGTTAAGAGAGGAGGCCGGAAAAAGGCAAATAGAAAATGCCAGGCTGGGTCTGGCAGAAAACGGTGGTGGCAATATTGGCGTTGAAGAAGCAGCCATGTGCGTTCACATTCTCGAAAAGGTGTAATCCGATGGAGACTGTCTTAATCACGGGTAGTTCAGGGTATATTGGTTCAAAACTGGTTGAAAGCCTGCAACAAAATACACGAGTGGAGCAGATTATCGGCTTGGATCTTAAGCCTTCACCCAAACCGCAGCCCAAATTGCATTTTTATTGTCGAGATATTCGGGAACCTTTGAACGATCTGCTCAACAGGCATGATATAGACACGGTGATTCATACAGCATACGTGCTCCCGCCACTCCATAATAAAAAGCTAATGGAGGATATAAACATCAACGGGACAAAAAATGTCATGGCCCTTTGTGAAGACTCTAAGGTGTCCCACTTGATCTATACCAGCTCTACGACAGCCTATGGCTTTCATCCTGATAACCCGGTGCCCATGGATGAAACCCAGCCGCTCCGGGGTAATGAGGACTTCATCTACAGCAAAAATAAACGAGAGATTGAAAACCTTTTTAAAGGTTTTATCACAGCCAATAAAAACATTGATACAACTATTTTAAGAGCCAGCTTTGTGATTGGTCCAACGGCTGACAATCCTGTTTCCAGGTATATCAAAAAGAAAATTGCGATTCTGCCCAAGGAAAATGCAGCCATTCAGTTTGTGCATGAAAACGATCTGACCAGGGCTATTTTATGGTGCCTGGAGAAAAAAATATCCGGCATTTTCAACATTACCGGGGAAGGTGCTGTGTCCTTTCCCGATATGATTACAGCGATGGGCAATGTTCCGGTGTTTTTACCTTATTCTGTGTTGAAACTCTTGAATGAAGTCGCCTGGAAATTCCGTTTAAAAGTATTGACTGAAACCCCCAGTGCCGGTCTGGCAATGATTAGATTCCCGTGGATCGCAACCGCGCGTAAATTTATCGATCAGACCGGCTTTCAATTTGAATATTCCAGTCAGCAGGCATTTGAGTCTTTTGTGGAGGGAGGATAAGCCGTGAAAAGGTCAATTTTGATTACAGGGGCAGCCTCGGGTATAGGCAGAGCAACAGCCATGCTTTTTGCGGGAAAAAACTGGTTTGTCGGTTTGACCGATATCGATGAACCTGCATTGAAAAGCTTGCAAAAAGAGATAGGTAAGGAGAATAGTTGTATTTACAAAGCAGACGTAACCAGTTTTGAAGAATTGAAAGCTGCTGTTAACAGGTTTTCTTCTTATACCTCGGGTAAAATGGATCTGCTGTTTAATTGCGCCGGCATGTTACACATGGGGTGTTTCGATGAGATCGGCATTGAGAATCAGGTAAAAACCGTTGAGGTCAATCTGTTGGGAGTCATGCTGGGAATTGAGGCCGCTTTACCTTTATTAAAGAATACGGAAAACTCCCGTGTGGTTTCCATGAATTCAGCCTGCACATTGTACGGCACACCTGAAATCGCTGCTTATTCAGCCACCAAATTTGGCATTAAAGGGCTAACTGAAGCACTGAATATTGAATTTGAACGCTTTGGGATTCACGTTTGTGATGTGATGGTTCCTTATGTTGATACTCCATTGTTGGATAAAGAAAGAAAAGCCGCCAGTGTGGAAAAGCTGGGCATTAAAATCACCCCGAACCAGGTAGCTCAACTCATTTGGAAAACTACGCGCAAAAAAAAGGTTCACTGGACCTACAAAATGAAACCTTTCCTCTTCCTAACCTGGCTGTTTCCCTACGCCCGCAAACCAATCGTTAAACTTCTGACCGGAATGTAGTAATTAAGACAGATCATTCGAGACACTTAAAATCAAATTGCCTGATTTTGTAAAGTTTATTCACAAAATCATTTTCATAAATATGTTCAATTGATCATTTGAAAATGCCTAAAATATTTACCTAAAAAAGAAAGTAGCTTGGAATTCAAAACAACCTTCCAGCTTGTTTCGATCGAACATTAGCAATTTGACAATTCTTGAATTGCCTTTTTACTACCTCCTGATAGCCAAAAGTAATAAATACCGCTACAATTTTGCTTCAACAATTTTCGGGCGTGCTGATTTTTACGAAGCAATAGTCCAAAAATCTGGCAACCAATCCACGTCAAAGTTTCTAGTGGTACTATAAATCTACTTGATTAAGTACAATGATTGCTATTCCTGGCTACCAAATAAAAAGTAAAATATTTGAAAGTAACAATTCATCAATATATCAAGGTAAAAGAAACACAGATGACAAGCCTGTAATCTTTAAGTTCTTAAATAGTAGCATTCCTAGACCTGATGATATTGCCCGATATAAACATGAATTCCAAATTTTAACGCATTTAAATGATATCCCTCATGCAATCAATGTATACGACTTAGAGACCTATGATAGTCTACCTGTTTTAGTTTTGGAGGATTTTGGGGCTATATCATTAAAGGACTTCTTAACTTCAACAAAAATAAGTATCTCGGATATCGTGCTACTTGGCATCCAAATTATTGAAGCTCTAGCAAGTGTTCATGCAGCGGGAATCATTCACAAAGATCTCAATCCATCAAATATATTGGTAAACAAAAGTCTAAAAAAAATAAAGATAATAGACTTTGGAATAGCATCGATATTGCCAAGAGAAACTCCTTCCTTAATAAATCCAGGGGAATTGGTGGGATCACTCAACTATATTTCTCCGGAACAAACAGGCCGCATGAATCAAAATCTTGATTATCGCACGGATTTTTATTCATTTGGAATAAGTCTATATGAAATGTTAACCGATAAACTGCCCTATGAATCTGAAGATCCTATTGAATTAATCCATTATCATTTGGCACATCTGGCGATTCCTCCTCGCAGTGTAAATGGGAAAATACCTGATGAATTGTCAAATGTAGTATTGAAGCTTATTTCTAAAAACGCTGAAGACAGATATCAAAGTGCAAATGGAATCATTGAAGACTTAAAAAAATGTCTTAGCATTTTAAACGGGAATAATCTCAATCAAGAATTTCAACTTGGATCTAATGATATCTCGGAACAACTCCAAATACCTCAAAAACTTTTCGGAAGAGAAAAAGAGATTGAGACGTTGATATCCGCTTTTGGTCGCATTAATAAAAAGGCAGGGTCACTTGAGGCAAATTCTGAATTGATATTAGTTTCGGGATATTCAGGCATAGGAAAGACAACACTTGTTCGAGAAATTTATAAACCTGTGACAGAATATCATGGGTATTTTATTTCAGGAAAGTATGAACAATTACAAAAACAAAAACCGTATCTTGCTATTGTTGAAGCTTTTTCTGACTTAATAAAACAGCTGCTTATGGAAAGCGAAGATCGACTTTCCAATTGGCGAAATAAACTCAACTCGGCTTTGGGCACAAATGCTCAGATTATTGTCGATGTAATTCCAGAATTAGAATTAATTACAGGCCCCAGCAGCTCAGTGTCTAGCTTACCTCCAATTGAATCTCAAAATAGATTCAACCTTGTTTTTAAAAACTTTGTCGATGCTTTTGTGAGATCTGGGAATCCTTTGGTTATTTTTCTTGATGACTTGCAATGGGCGGATACTTCGAGCCTTAAGTTGATAGAGTATTTGATGACTTCTAGAGAATCAAATTTCTTATTAATTGGGGCTTTTCGAAGGAATGAAGTTGGTTTGTCCCATCCAGTCAGGTCAACGCAGAAAAGGCTAGAGAACAGTGGAATCAAAACGAGCAATATTGATGTTTCTCCTCTAAAACCTGATGTAGTCAATAGATTTATTGCAGAGACTTTAAACAAAGATCAATTCACGGTAAAACCGCTTTCAGAATTAATAGCAGCGAAAACAGACGGTAATCCATTTTATATAATTGAATTGCTTAAATCTCTTTATGAGAAGCAGGCAATAGTATTTAATCGCCAGAATGGTACCTGGAGTTGGTCACTTGAAAAAGTAAACGCTGCTAATGTTTCAGGAAATATTGTTGAACTGTTGGCAGATAAAATAAAAAGACTGGAGGATGAATCTCAGCAAGTTTTAAAAATTGCTTCATGTATTGGAGGCAGGTTCAATTTAGAAACACTGAGTTGCTTTCTCGAAATTTCCCCATTGGAAGCAACAATTGCTTTAAGGAAAATTATGGTTTTAGCACCGGGTTTGATCTATCCCGTAGGGGAATCATACAAACTTAACAGCAAAGATAATGACAGCAATATAGAGTTCAGATTTATGCACGATCGTATCCAACAGGCTGCATATTCGATGATACCTGTTAATGACCGAAAATTTCTGCATCGCAATTTGGGTAGACTATTAATTGAAAACACGTCGGGCGAAAACAAGGAAAACAGGATATTTGACATTGTTAACCAGTTAAATCAATGCACTGAAATCATAAGTAAACCAGTCGAAAAACTGGAAATAACCCAATTGAATCTCATTGCAGGAATGAAGGCTAAGAATGCAACAGCGTACGCACAATCCTTAGATTACTTAAAAATTGCTATCGAAAATCTATCACACTATAGCTGGACAGAAGATTATGACCTGTCATTGAGACTTTATACTGAAGGCGCAGAGGTAAGCTATTTATGTGGTGACCATGATTACGTCAATGAATTAACAACTCAGGCTTTTAACAATATTAAAGATCTTACTGACAGGGTCAAAATTTATGACATCTTAATTCAAAGTTCATATGGCCAAGGGAAACCAATCGAAGCAATTCGACTGGGGCTTAATATATTAAACCTATTGAAATTTAAACTACCTAAAAACCCCAAGTCGTCATTTGTTGTTTTGTTTATTGTCTGGGAATTGTTTCGCATTCAGCATAAACTGCACACTATCTTGAAATCAAAAGGTAGTAAAAAAACCAAAAAAATCGAATCGATTTCCAACCCAACTGAAAGTCAACAAGTCATTTCAACAAGTAATATAATAAAATCTTTAGCAAGTTCGTTGCAAACGGCCTTTCCTGAACTAATGGGATTAATGTTATTAAAAAGCACGCGAATGTTTTTAAATAACGGAATTACAGCAGAAACCCCAGCTGTCTTTAGTGGAGTTGGTATGCTTCTTTGCAATGTAATTGGTAACGTAAAACTTGGTTTGAAGTTTGGAGATCTCGCATTATCAATAGCAGATCTGCCAATAACCAAAGCTTTCAAAGGAAGACTCAAATGTGTTATCGGTTGGGCTATCTTGCCATGGAAAACCCATTTTAGAGATACCCTTGAATACTTGCTTAACGCAAATAATTTGGCGTTAGAAAACGGTGATATAGAATATTCAGCACACTCTATTCACATGTATTTGCTACACATGTATGTCATTGGTAAGCCTTTGATTGAAGTCAACCAGGCCTTCGAAAATCATGTGAAAACAATTAAAAATCAGAACCAAGGAACAATTCTCAATTTTATCACCATTCATCATCAAGCTGTAAAGGAGCTTATGATGGTTGGGTCAAATGAAGTTTCATTACAAAAACAAAACGAAATTGAATTAATATTTTTGGACACACTAAAAAAAGAAAAGGATTATTTATCTATTTTCTTTGTATATTTACACAAAACGACTTTAAGTTATTTACTAGATGAAACAGATCTGGCAATTGAATTCTCCGATAAAATGGAACATCTTTGGGATACATTTCCTTCTCCAACAACTTCGATTGGTTACCTTTACGGATCATTAGCCAGGCTATCCATATACAACAAATCATTGCCACACAGGAAAAAAAGAAAAATATTAAAATACGTTAATAAAAATCAAACGAAATTGAAAAAATGGTCTTCATATGCACCAATGAATTTCTTAAATAAATGGACACTTGTTCAAGCCGAATTATTTAGAGTTTTAGGGCAGGATGAACGTGCTATTGAATACTATGATCAAGCAATTGAATTATCCAAACAAAATCATTTTCTTCAAGAAGAAGCATTGGCTAATGAGTTGACGGCCAAATTTTGGTTAAATAAAGGGAAAACTGAGTTCGCAAAGTTATATTTTAATAAAGCTTATTACAAGTATGAGAAATGGGGAGCTAGAGCAAAGCTTAACCATCTTGAAAAAAAATATTCGCAGCTTATAGCAGATCCCGGAAGCACCTATAGAAAGCTTTATTTTACTGGGAAAGGCTCTGACGTTATGCGAATTACCAGTGGAACCGATACAGATACTTCAATTGATCTAAAATCAGTTATTAAAGCATCTCAAGCCATATCAAGCGAGATTTTACTACCATCGTTATTAAAGAAAATGATGTCCATTTTAATTGAAAACACAGGAGCTGAACGAGGATGGCTACTAATAGAAAATGATAACCAATATTTCGTTGAAGCAATGAAAGAAGCGAGGGACAGATATGCCACGGTGCTTGAATCAGTTTCCCTTAACGATCCTGCAGTTTCACAGACTCTCCCACTGGACATTGTTCATTACGTTGCCAGAACATCTGAAACTGTCGTGCTTGATAACGCCACTCAGGATGGGAAATTTGTCAAAGACCCGAATTTGGCTCGGCGAGAAGTAAAATCTGTTCTATGCTCTCCAATTCTCAGTCAAAATAAAACCTTGGGTATTATATATTTGGAAAATAATTTGGCAAAAGGTGCCTTTACAAACAATCGCGTTGAAATACTTCAACATCTGTCATCCTATATGGCAATTTCCATTGAAAATGCAAGGTTATATGAAGATTTAAAAGAATCAGAGAAAAAATACAGGGGCATATTCGAAAAAGCTACCGAAGGTATTTTCCAATCCACAGTTAACGGCGAAATACTTGAGGCAAATCCAGCTTTTGTTAAGATATTTGGATATAGTTCCCTTCAAGAGCTAAAGGAAAGGTTCAACCTACTTTCCGATAATTTGTATGTTGATAAAGAAAGGAAAAATGAAAGAATTGAACTGCTTCACGAGAAAGGATTTGCAGAAAATTTTGAATACCAAGCATTGAAGTGTAACGGCAGTATTATTGACGTTTCAGAAAACGTCCGCTTGGCTAAAAATGAAGACAATAAAACTGTATATTTGGAAGGAATAATCACCGACATTTCACAAAAGAAACATCTGGAGGAATTAAAATCTGCGAAAGAAAAGTCGGATGCCGCAAACCAGGCAAAAACTGATTTCTTGGCAGATATTAGCCATGAATTAAGAACACCAATGCATGGTATTCTAGGCTTTGCTAAGCTTGGAATTTTTAAAGCGAGGTCTAAAAATGTCGAAAAAATGATCGAATATTATGAAGAGATAAAGAAGAGTGGTGAACGACTGCTGCTACTGCTAAATGATCTCTTGGATCTATCAAAATTAGAGGCTGGTAGGATTAGCATTGATTACAACTATGTGAGTATTAGCGAACTAATTATTACAATAATAAAAGAATTGCACCCTCTTTCATCAGAGAAAGGTTTAGGTATTATCTATGATAAGCCGGCTTTCAGTGATAAGGCAGAAATAGATGACAATAAAATGGGGCAAGTTGTTAGAAATCTGATTTCAAATGCCATCAAATTCTCTGATGAAGGTGGGCAAGTAAAGGTAAGTTTATTGGATAATGATTTTGACTTTCAAATATCTGTCGAGGACGAGGGAATAGGTATACCCGAAAATGAGCTAATTACAGTCTTCGACAAATTTAAACAAAGCAGCAGAACTAAGAGTAGTGGGGAAGGAACTGGATTGGGATTAGCAATATCTAAACAAATTATGAAATCGCATCATGGCCAAATATGGGCTGAAAATAATCCTCGCGGAGGTACAATTTTTCACTGTTCCTTTCCTAAATCTCGCAAAAACTGAAATTTATTTTTGGTATCAAAAAAGTAAAACTTCACCCTAGTCTCGGGAAAGTGGGAATGAATTGATGGTTAATGGCAGATATGAAGGGTCCTGCCATTTGTTTTGCATCTAAGTCTCGATAAGGGTACTCGCAGGAAGTGCTTTTGGCTCCTCAATATCTGGTTCGGGGGTAACTTCTATGCTTGAACCAAAAAGCACGAACTTTTCAATTTCCAGTTGGAGGTTGTTGGATTGATTCAACAGCACGTCAGATGAAGAAGCTGTCTGTTCGGAGATAGCAGAATTCTGCTGTACCGAATCATTCACCTGTGAGATACCTTTGAAGATTTCGGAAATCCCCGCGCTTTGTTCCTGTGAAGCCCCGGCAATTCGTGAAACAAGATCATTTGATTTTTCCACTTCGACGACAATTTCCTTGAGTATATCGGCTGTTTGACCGGCCCGTTCAACACCCAACTCTACTTCTTTCATTGAGGATTCAATCAGGGATGAGGTGTTTTTAGCGGCTTCAGCACTGCGAGCCGCCAGATTTCTGACCTCCTCCGCGACAACAGCAAATCCTTTGCCATACTTTCCGGCCCTGGCAGCTTCGACTGCAGCATTCAGTGCCAGCAGGTTGGTCTGGAAGGCTATTTCATCAATTACCTTGATGATTTTTGTAACGTCAAGACTAGTCGTGTTAATCTGGCTCATGGATTGTTGCATCTCCTCCATTTGCCTGTTTCCGCGATTAACCATTTCCAGGGTGGCACTTGAAATCTGCTTGGCTTCTTGTGAAAACTCAGTATTTTGTTTTGAATGATTTTCTATCTCTGCAATGGATGAAGAGATCTCTTCCAGGGTTGCGGCTTGTTTTCCAGCACTGTTGGATAACAACTCGGCCGAATTTGAAAGCTCCTTGGCGCTGACTTCAACCGAGAGACTGGTTTCTTTTACCGTTTCTATGGTGGAACTAAGCATGAAAATAGAACGGTTGATTCTGCTTTTAATATTATCCAGCTCTCCTTTTAGCTCAATCACAATTTGTTTGGAAAGATCTCCCTGTTCAACACCCCCCATAACCTCACTGATGCTCAGAAAAACAGAGCGCAAACTGTCAATCAGTTCGTTAACGGAAGCACCCATCTCACTAATTTCATCCTTTTTCTTAATAGTAAACTTTTCATCAAATTTACCTTCTGCCAGTTTATGCATCAATTTTACCAGCTGGTGAATTGGTTGCGTTAAGATCTGTCTGACAAAAATCATAACCAAAGCAACTGAGACCAGGATAAACACCAGGGAAATAATAACCGTCGTAATAATGATCTGGTTTTGGGCCGCTAACAATCCTTTGTTATCATAGGTCAGCACCATACCTCCAAAATACTTCTCCTTATACTCAAAAGGGACAAAAATTGATATTTCTCCACCGTGGTCAAGAGAATCAAGCTTTCTTCCCTCCACCAGGGGTTGTAAGATCTTCTCAAAAGTCAAATTCTCATCCTTTGCCGCATTTTTATGGGAAAACTCTTTTTCTCCACGCTCACTTCTCACAATCAAGCTATTATTATTGTTTATGAACATAAGCGAATTCAAATCATCTTTGGAAGCCAGAATTGAGTCAAATTTCTGGTATTGAATCATTTGGATAAACAGATCGATCGATTCTCCAATATCTAAATCGGAATCTTCATCTTCATCAACAAAACGGGTATTCACCCGATCTCTCAAATCAAGAAAGGGAGATTGGGAAAGGTCTTGTGCTGCAAGAATAAATTCATTTTTAAATATGGACCGAATCTGCGTCGCTTGTAAGCTGGCAGATATGACTTGAAT
>JAKSDL010000665.1 GCA_022360105.1 Pseudomonadota bacterium | reverse complement strand
TGGTTCTCACCGGGAAAGAAGAACCGGATCCGAACGAATTTGAACATAGTGAATCTTTGTTGCCTGAACCCGGTGAAGGTGACTTAATTGTATAGATTTTCAAGCAAGATTAACCTGCAGAATCCTCTTCCCGGGCCTTCCTTCCTACTCTGAAACCGGCTGCGGCTGTAGGATGGGCAACTCGTTGCCCATCAATTAGAGTACACGAATTTTAGAATTATAAAACACACATTTTAGGATTTGGTTTTGATCTGCTTAATTTGCAGGCAATTGATATTATTTTAGTTTTGACTGTTGTGGCTGTAGGATGGGCAACTCGTTGCCCATCAATTAGAGTACACGCATTTTAGAATTTGGTTTTGATCTGCTTAATTTGTAAATAATTGAAATTATTTTATTTTTGACTGTATTATCAGTTATCAGTTCGTGGAGCAATTATTCAAGTCCGGAAGAGAACAGGGAAAACGATAGACCGATAACTGACAACTAAGCCATGTGACTTGGGCTTGGTCTGCAAAGACCGGGATGTTGTCATGTTTTATTAAAAACCTAAAATGTGTGGTATAAGATGCGGCAGATATCGTTGATCATGAATGTGTGAAAACAACCATACCAGCTGTCGGTTAGCTGCGCTCAGGAATGACTCGCAGGCTTTGGGGGCAACAGGTCAAAGATGAGGAAGAACCAGGATTAAAGCTGCAAAGATCATGAGGGAGCTACCAAGTACAGGCAATCCGTATTCAACCACCCGGACAAAAACCATATTTTGCCTGTTTAACAACAATGATCGCGTATACCAGGCCAAAGAAGAGAATATCAGCATAGTTCCTGCCATTCCAATCGCAAAGAACAGACCGGTCAATATGCCTTCATAATGAAATCCCTGGGAAATCATAAAGACCATCAGAATGCTGGAGACCGGACAGGGAATTAATCCGATGCTCGTTGCGGTAAACACACATTCCTTCCAGGTGGTTTGATTCTGAATGGATTCCAGCTGGTGTTGATGGTTATGAAAATGGCTATGCCTCCTCCTTCCGCGCCAAAAAGCCTCAATTATTTGATTGACAGCCAGATAAAGCAGAATAGCGCAGGCAAAAAACGATAAATACCGGGTGAGTTGTGTGGTTTGCGTACTGATCCGTCCGCCAATGAGAAACCAGACCGCGTATACAATCACAACGGCTGAAAATACATGCAGTATCATGGCTAAAGTAGATGTAAAAACCACTTTTTTGAAACGCTTTTGTGAACTCAGTATCCAGCCTAGAATGATATTCTTCCCATGACCCGGCATCATTGCGTGGAAAAAACCATAGCTTAGGGCAATAATCAAAACATACCACAATAGATCGGACGATTTCTGATCCCTGTAGTTGGTTATTATTTCAGATATTTTTTGATTGGATGAACGCTGAAACTGAATCAGTTTTAGATAGATGCCACTGGTGAAACGGTTATTTAACAGGCTGTCACGCTTTTCAGCAGCTTTTGCTTTGTTTTGCTTGGCTGCCGTAGATTCTTGATTGGAGAAAAACGGGTTGGGTGTGTTTGCCTGTAAAGCGAATGGTCCCATCACAAGAAAAGAAAAGACCAATATAAACTGAACCTTCAATGCCACTATTTCCTCCTGAAACTTAAAAAGATTTCAAAAGGATTTGTAACACCGCTGTAGATTGCTCCTTCCCTGGTGGCTGTTTGATAGGAATTGTCATAACTGATGATGTGGTCTTCATCCTGTTGTATTTTATGAGAAATCTTAAATGGTTCTCCTCCTTTTAATTGAACAGGTTGTCGTTTTTGGAAAGCAATATCGCAATAAAAGCTTTTGTCATATACACCAACTCGGAGTGTTCTGCTCTTTTTATCCGCATCAACTTGGTAAGGAACGAAAAAGCGATAGACCAAGCGGTTGTTTCTGAGTTCCGCATGAAAGGAATTCACTTCACGGACAGGATGTGTCTTGTCTTCTATGGTGATATAGGTGAAATAATCGTAATTTATTAAGTTGGAAAAAGCCCCTTTTTCCAATTCCTTAATCTCGGACTCGGAAAAGGCGTTGTTGTAATCACTGTCAAAATCCATTTTAATGGCAGCTGTGAATATTTCATCAAAAAGCCACTCGACCCAGAAACCTTCCAGTCCTTTCTCGCCAAACTCAAATTTTACCTGCGTGTCCAAAAACACGTGAGGATGAGCTGGTAACGATTGTGGGATAAGCATGGTCACCCCGATCAAGGCCAATCCGCAGATCAGTTTAATAATTGATACCATATTGAGTTTTGCAAGCTGATACGATGTGCACTGAATGCATATGATTTAATCTATAGTTTCTGCAAATTAAGCAGTCTTGTAAACTCGTTGTGGAATAAGTCTTAAATTCAGATGGTTACGACTTGTAGCTGACCAGTGATATCGCTTTTTCACATTCAAGAGGTACGGGAGAGATTCATTTGAAGTAGCCAGTATACGGCCCCTTTGTTATGCTGCAGATCTCATTCGCGGTGTTTTAGCCAATATTTAAAGTGTCTGACGGAACGTATGCATTATCTGTTTTTTCTTATTGTGAGTCTTGTCTGGGGAAGCGGTTTTTACTTGATGAAGCTGGCCGGGTTTGCATTCGGTCCCATTACTATAGGAGCCAGCAGCACCTTTGGTGGAGCTGTGTTTCTATGGGGATTCTGGGCTATCAACCGTACAAAGTGGAATATAGATAAGAAACACATCATACCTTTGTTGTTCATTGCATTTATGGGCTATGCCTTTCCTTTTGTAGTACAGCCGTTTCTGGTCAACCGGATCGGTCATGGTTTTGTTGGAATGATGGTGTCCCTGGTTCCGGTTTTGACAATTGTGGTCTCGATTCCCATTTTAAGACTTCTTCCCAGCAAAGTACAACTGGTTGGAGTGTTAGTGGGAATCATCGGCATCGGTTTAATGGTGTTTGATGGATTGGAGCGTGATGCAAAGCCTGTATATCTGCTGATGGCTGTGTCTGTCCCCCTGTTTTATGCCATTTCCAATACCTGGATTCAGAAGTCTTTTCAGCAGGTCCCTCCTATTATCATCGCGGCTCTCTTAATGACCATCAGCATGATCGTTCTGATTCCGCTGGCAGTGACAATGGAACAAATCACCATAAATGACAGGTTCACAACTGCCGCGGTTGCCATGGTGCTGATTGCTGTCCTTTCCAGGGGACTTGGAATGTTGCTCTTCTACCGGATTATCAGATCAAAAGGTCCTTTGTTTGCCGGTTTGGTCACCTACGTCATACCGGTGGAAGCATTGATCTGGAGCTGGTTTGACAATGAAAAGGTGACGATAACCCAGGTTGTTACAATCACCATAGTCCTGTTGATGGTCGGCATCGTGCAACGTGACATCGTGCGAAGATCCGGCAGCCATTAGTTTCCGGATCGAAAATGCAGGCAAATTCCGAAAATCTGTGTTGTTACCGGTTCCAAGATACAGTGGCAGATCCGGACCCCAAAGAGATTTGTGACTAGCGGTGCGTTTTGTTGTAAAATGCATGAATCAACTGTGAAACAATTGTTTGGTTTCTTCATCAGCCGGGAAAAGGGCCTCAATTCTTAGTTCCTGGGTGGTTAAATCCAGTGGAGTACCTAGTGTAGTGATTGTAGTAAAAAAACTCACTGTTGCGGAGTCTTTTTCAAGAGACAGACTTAATATAGGAAGGTTGTTATCATGCTGAATTTCCAATGGTTGTTTGCCGGATCTCAGCTTGGAAATATCATTGTACAATGCAATCAACTCACTGTTTTGTGTTGAAATGACTTCATCCCACAGACGTGCAAGCATAAAATGCTCAACGACTTCCCAGTTTTGTATATACTGCCGTAAGCCATTCTCGGCAAAAATGATGCGATAAACGTTGTTCTCTTCGTTTACAGAGTCCCTGCCAAAGAAAAAGTTCATCATCAGGTCAAAACCGGAATTGGTCATCAGGATGTTATAGCCTGCATTCACAACAAAAGCCGGATAGGGTTCATGCACCTCTATCATTCTCTGTAAAGCCTGCCTGACCATTTCCATCTTTTGGCCGTTAAAAGATTCTTCGCTATATTCAGCGGCATAACCCGCGGCGTTCAGGAAGGCATTTCGATGCCTTAAAGGCAGTTTCAGAGTCTGTGCAATTCGCAGGATCAAATCGCGACTGGGTTGTGATTTACCTGTTTCCACAAAACTCAAATGTCTGCTTGAGATCCCCACATCCAAAGCCAAATCCATTTGACTGATTCGCTTCAACTGTCGCCAGGATCTCAAAATATCGCCGACCGATTCATTTTGTTTGCTCTCCAGAATTTTCTTCATTTGTTTTACCTCCGAGGTAATGGATATTGTTACCTGAGAAAGTACAATAGCTGTGTAATGTTTTCAACAAGGCAAGTTAAATGATTTGAATGGAGAATAAAATGAAAAGAGCTCTTTTGGTGGTCACATTAATCGCATTTTCAGCACTAACGGCAGTAGCTCTCTGGCATCATGGGGTTTGGGGGATTATAGAACCTCTTTTCCGGACGTTTGGGGCTGCCCAGGTATTTGCAGATCTGGTTATTGCACTTGGTCTATTCCTGGTTTGGATGTGGCGGGATGCAACATCAAACGGTCGAAATCCCTGGCCCTGGCTTTTGCTGACTTTAGCAAGCGGTTCATTTGGTCCTTTGATCTACTTGATTGTATACACTCCTGGTCGCACGGCACAAAAAACAGTCTAAATTTCACTTTTTATACACAGGGCAACTTCATGTAGCCCTGCTGGAAATTTACTTCCTTCAGCCCAATTAAACAAAGCTATTGACTTTGACATGCTGTCAACACTCACAAAGAGAACTTTAACATCCGTTTTTTGAAACCGGGGATTCTTTTTACCAAATGTGGGGACGTCAAACCTGAACGATTGAATCAATTGGCAGGATAAAACTGAACGTTGCACCGCCGGTGCTGTTGTTTTCCACCCAGATTTTTCCCTTGTGGGCGTCGATGATTTCTCTGCAGATAGCCAGTCCCAAGCCTGTACCACCAGCTCCTGTTTTTGTCATGCTGCTTTGGGTAAATTTATCGAAGATGAGATCGTATTCATCGGGAGGGATGCCTACTCCTTTGTCAGATACGGAAACAATCAATCCTTTAATGGTTTCTCCGTCTTTCGTTGTTTTTCCGACCTTGCAGCCAATAGTGATCTGGTTTTCTTCCGGTGTGAAACGAGAGGCATTGTTGAGAAGATTTCTGATGACTTGTCCGATTTTAAAGGCATCACAGTTTACAATACGGTTTTTACACTGTTCTTCCACGATCACTGTTAGCTCTTTCTCCTGAAGGATGGGAAGCAGTTCAGTTACTATTTCCTGAATAATGAGGTGGATATCATGATTGCCAAAATCATACTCAATCTTTCCGGCTTCCATTTTAGAGAGGTCAAGCAGATCATTCAATAAATTCATGAGCCTCTGACCTGAAACGTGAATCTGGTTGAAATAGTGTTGAAGCTTTTCTTGATTGGCAGATCCAAATTTTTCAATACCATATTTGGAATAACTGAGAATATGGTGCATCGGATTACGCAATTCATGGGAGATGTTTGCCAGAAACTCGCTTTTAGCCCTGTTGGCTACTTCGGCCATTTCCATGGCCTTTTCCAGATCGCTGGTTCTTTCTTTCACCCTTTGTTCAAGTTTTTCATGGGATTTTTGTTTTATTTCTTCGATCTGTTTTCTTTCAGTAATATCCCTGCCTATCGAAATGATGTATTTTGGCTGGTTGTTTTCGTCTTTGATCAGGGAAACGGAATATTCCGTGGGGATTCGTTTATCATTTTTAGCATTTAGAGTTGCCTCTATGACGGCATGACCGTTTTCAAGCAGAACTGGCATCATGGTTTTTATATGCTCAAGATCATCTTCATCGTACCAATCGACCGGAGCTAGCTTTTCTGCGATCTCTTCGTTGCTGTATCCGGACACGGACTCGAATATACTGTTCCAACGAATGGATTTTCCGGTACCAGGGTCAAAAACATAAAACGTATCCTGCAATGAATCGATGGCTGCCTCGGTGAATTCCTTTTCTTTAAGCAGATTGTCTTCGGCACTTTTTCTCTCCTTTATCTCTTTGCGCAGTTCGGACAGAGAATCGTTCAGCCGATTTTCCATCTCCCTGAAGGCGATGGTGAGTTCATCAATTTCATCATCTATTCGATCGTTTGGCGGATCCTTGCTTACTTTCGTCTGAATGATAGTCTCATCTTTGACTTCTATTTTTTTAACCTCATCCACCAGTCGAAAGATTGGCAGACCGATACGCTGTAAAACGATAATCGAGTTAATGGAGAGTATGATGAGTAAAACGATTAGAAAGAGAATAACGCTGTAGGTATTTCTGGTTCTGATGTTTTCAATTCTCAAATTTGCTTGGGTTGTAATCGAATGCATTATTGAGAGAATTTCCTGGGAATTGACCTGCAATTGTTGGGTCAGCAGGGCTGTGGAACGGGTAATTCTGGCAAGTTCCAGGCCAGTGGCACCTCCCTCAATCATCCGTTTCTCCAACCTGAATTCGTGTTTGATTTTTTGAAAATAGTCATCAAGCAGATCCAGCAGTGGAATGGCCCTGGCAAATGTTGTCCGGTATTGGGGAGTGTCAGTCAGATGTTTTAGTTCATCCAGTCGGTATTGCCATTGAGTTTGACTTCGTTCGTTCCTGGTCCTTAAATAATCGTTGGTCAGCAGAATCAATTCTGTAGTTTTTTCAACCAGGATCGACGTGGCAGTACTAATTTCCAACTCACGAGTAATTTCCTGTGAAGAATAGAGCGTCAAAACCAAAAGTGCCGCAACCAATATGGAGGTAACGATGGTGTTCAGATAAAGCCGGGTTCTAATTTTCATGGACGTTTTCTCACAATGGTTACTGCATCGGGTCTGACGGCTTCCAGGTCCCGGTAGTGAATAAAATCAAGAAAGTTGGGTATTTTTTCATCTCTAATGCCACGTTTTTTCTTGATCCAGTTTGCTTCGTTTTCCATTGTCAGCAGCAGAAGCTGATCCAAGGAGATTTCAAAATTGAGACCTCTCCAGAATTCGTTTACCAGAACCTGTTTAATTTGCTGATTTTCAGCCATAATTGTTTGCGCATCCTCCGGGTGTGCCTGGATGTAATCGATAGTTTTTGAAAGAGCCCTGATTACTTTTTTTAATATGTCAGGATGTTTGGCAGCGTAGTCATTCATCACCGCCATATTTATTGCCATGCGGTATGCCTTGGATGTGGGGATTTGAACAACATTCTTGGATAAAAGTTGTTTGGCATTATAAGCATAGGGCTCCCAGACTGCAATGGCATCTACTTCTCCATTTACTAAAGCTTCGGGAAGTACCTGGGCGGCATAACCCTTGAAGATCACCTCATGGGGCAGAATTTTTTCTATAGCAAGCAAGGAATCGATCATGATTTGGGAAATGGTACCGGACACGACCCCAACGACCTTTCCTTTCAGGTCTTTGCTTGTCGTAATCCCCTTGTCTTTGCGCGCAACGAGCTTTACACCGTCGTAGGTAGTGGTGAAAGTAACAAAAATCGAATAATCCTGCCGGGAGAAGCTGTTAGCGACAACCGGCGTGGTAGCTACAGTTGAAATGTCGGCATGTCCGGCAAGCATGTTTTCAAATGCTTCTTTGCCGCTGCTGAATTCACCGGTTAGTTCGACAGCCAATCCCTCATTCAGAAAAAAATCCTTTTTTACTGCAATCCAGGCAGGTGTAATCAGCATGGCCCTGGGAACAGCCAGTCTGACCTTTTCCAGGTCGTACGCTTTTTGTTGTTCCGTCTGAAAGAAGTTTGTGCGTAAATCAGGAAAAAAAACGGCGACAACAGCCAATAAGGCTAACGCCATCAGGCCGATGAGCTTATCTTTTTTCATTGTATATCCTTCTCGGAAACATAAAACGTTATCGAGTCGTTGATAAAATTCGGGAGGAAATACTGTGATTTTAGCTACCAAATCTTCTAAAAATAAGACCGGGTTTATTAACCAGTGTAGCACTTAATCGACTGCAAATACAAGGTTTTTGAAAGATCCGGGGCTGTTTTGAATCGAAACGGGAATCCTCGTTGATTGCTAATAAACGGGTGTGCCATTCAGGGTTCGAACGCTGGTCAACTAAAGAATTTCTGGGATCAGGATTGGAATAGATCTGGCAGGCGAGGAAAACGGACTTTCTTTTATCTGGATATCACTAACTCTGCGTTAATGGGATATGCGCCATCTTCGTTCACTCCGACTGGTAACATCCTGCCAATCATACCTGTCATCTCCCTGTTTTTTTCCCGAAAGATAAAATAGATAGGATCTACAAAAAATCCGATCAAAAAACTGTCGGCATCCATTTTGAAGACCACATATCCGGACCCATTTTTCACATGGCTGGTGTCATGACTGAGAACGAAACCAAATGATGATGTCTGATCAATCACGCCATAGCGAATCGCCTGCTCTTCCCCTTGAAGCAGCTCTTCCCAATGATCGAGTATATAAACAATCACCATGGGACCGGTTGTAAAATTCCCAACCAAAGTCTCTTTACTTTTTTTCTGTTTGCCATTCATGGTGTGCAGAAAATGCACGGTTTGTTTATCAACAGTGACAACTCCCTGGTCATTGATTGTAGTGCGTTCGTAACGATATCCCTGAAAAGAATCCCCATGCCAGATAACTTCGTCCCGGGCAACGACGACGCCATCCAGGGTTTTATACACCGATTTCCAAGGCAGCCCTATGGGAGTCAAGGTCATTTCCCAACGATACAAGGCTTTTTGCGGTTCAGGGGAAATTTCGTACAACGTTCCAGTCAGGTTCTTTGAAAATAATGGGCAGGGTAAAATGAACATGACGATCAATAAAAAAGTTAACTTGCTCATCAATGAACTCAAACGGAAAATCATGTCGGCCCCTCCTGCGGCAATGTCATTTAGTTAAGACTCAAGTTTCGCACCCTTGTTTTATTCTGTCAGTGGCTCTGCAGTTCATTGAGGAAGATGACTTTTACATAAAAGCTATTCGCTACCGGCAGTTAGCTTTTAGCTTTAAACTGAGCACCTTCGGTACGTTTACCTGAATACTCAAAATAAAGGAGCGAAGCGAGTCGTAATTACCCAGTATAATCAAAAATTTAATATTAATACTTTTCTTTGAACACCAAGTCGATCAAAATGTTGATGGTACACTGTAATTTAATTCATGAAAACAGAAAGAACTGCAGAAGTTATCACTTTCATGTTGTTACAACGATGCAAGATAAACTATTAACAATTCGAAGAAGTTAAGGAACAATACGCAGTATGTACTGTTGTCAAACTCAATAAACCTTAAAAAATCCGGATATGTTGCAAAATATCATTGTATTGAATCTTTTAATTGGATTCATGTTTGCAATTGTTAATGCAAACTTCCTGGAAAAAACGTCTGCTATCACACCAACACTGGCATTAGGCTTTTTGCTTTTGTCGGCTTATTGCGCCGGTAATATTCTTGAAAGGTTTAAACTCCCGAAAATATCAGGTTATATTTTAGCGGGTCTGGTTTTCGGGCCATATGTAATGGCCCTGGTACCAAAGGAAGCAGTAGCTAACCTTTCCTTTGTCAATAGCCTTGCATTGGCTTTTATCGCATTTTGTGCAGGCGGGGAGTTAAAAACCTCACATTTAAAGCATCAAGTAAAATCGATAGTCAATCTCGTTATTAGTCAAACCCTGATTGTATTTTTTGGGGTTTCAACAGCAGTATTCCTTTTATTGGTTTATTTTCCTGTTTTTACGGAAATAGATAACGCAAAGCGTCTGGTTATCTCCTTAATTTTTGGAATCATCTCTGTTGCACGCTCTCCCTCCTCAACTATTGCAGTTATCACCGAAACCAAAGCTGCAGGAAGATATACCGATATCGTTCTTAGTGTAACTATCGTTAAGGACGTCGCTGTGATTGTTCTTTTCGGGATTGTTGTTTCCGTAAGCAAGACCCTGATTTCCGCTTCAGCCACAATTGAGTATTCCTTCTTTATGGTACTGATTTTTGAAATCATTGTGGCGATAATTCTTGGAATCGTTTTAGGTCACGTATTTATTTATCTGATTGAAACGGTCAAAGTGGAGTTTCCTGTTGTTATTATCGGAGCCGGCTTTCTTATCATCAAATTCAGTCACCTGTTTACATCCTATTTGCATGAGTCGTTTAATATTGCAATTAACTTTGAACCTTTATTAATCTGTATGACCGCAGGTTTTGTCGTACAAAACTTCTCAGATTTCGGCGATAAATTCCTGAATAAAATGGATAGGGTCTCAGTGATAATCTATGTTGCTTTTTTTGCACTTACAGGGATTTCAATCGACATTGAAATCTTAAGAACTGCCTGGATCTTTGGGTTGATTCTTGTCGGTATCCGTTTGGCAATGCTTTATGTGGCTTCAATTGTCAGTGGGGTTGTTTCAGGAGATGAACCGCTGATCTATAAAAACTACTGGTTGGGATTTATTACCCAGGCAGGTGTCAGCCTGGGGTTACTGACTGAAATTGTTCGGCGCTTTCCCTCCATCGGACTGCCTATTCAAAGTTTGCTCATTGCCGCCATTACCATCAATCAACTCTTAGGGCCCATTGCCTTTAAATGGGCTTTGACAAGGGTGGGAGAAACAAACAGGTAGATTTTCAACTTTAACCAAAACCCCGCTTTGCCCCGCTGACAAGATGAGTAGAAAAGTCTTTTAACAGCTTTGATTTTAAATTCCAGCAATGCCAGTAAAGATCGACCTTTACTATACACCCCTGTACTAATTCTACAAGCTCACCTGATGCAAGGTAGTCTTTACTTTGCTGCTCAGGCAACATGCCGCATCCCAGTCCCTCCAAAATAAATTTCAGGAATTGCTCCGACGAAGGCAGGTAGTGCGCGGACAGTTCAATGGGCTTTGCTCCAAATGCTTTTTCATAGTATTGCAGGTGCAGCTCGTCTTTTCGATCAAAAATGAATAATGGTGCCAGACTGATGTTTTCAAAAGTTGCTCCATCCGGAAACCATTGTTTCAGATAGTCAGGCGTTGCCAACAGTCGGTACTCCATACTTCCCAGGTAGTCCATACGACACCCCTGAATCATTTTATCTTTTGAGCTTACACAGCCAATGACAGTACCCTCCTTGAGCAGCTGGTCTGTCTGGTCCTGATCGGCGGGTCTTAAATCCAGCAAGATCTTGTGCTCGTGTACAAAATCTTTGACAGCATCCAAAAACCAGGTTGAGAGGCTATCCAGATTGATACCAACAGCCAGGGTTACAAATCGTGTGTTTTCATGAGGTGCAAAAGTGTCGATCAGGTCCTCTTCAAGACGTTTGACAAGACGGTAATGTTTCAGAATTCTTGCACCTGCTTCTGTTGCTTGAGGAGGATTGGTTCTGTTGATGAGAATCTGCCCTGTCTGCTCCTCAAGTGCCCTTATTCGCTGGGATATAGCGGATGGGGTTACAAATAATTTGCCGGCGGCTTTTTCAAATCCGCTTTCCTGAATCACCATTGCCAGGGCTTCTATTAATTTATAGTCCAACATGCGAGGCTATCTTAAGAGTTTCTTAACAAAAGAAAATTTATTTAATTTTACTTTTGTTACCTATCAGGATTATGCTTCAAAGTATATCTCATAAATCAAACAAAATAGGTAAAGGGCACACATATATGTTGGGAACAGAATTGCTTGCGGTTTTTTACGGACTTGGCTCAGCCTTCACCTGGGGGGCGGGAGATTTTAGCGGCGGTTTCGCCTCTAAACGCGGGAACGTCTTATCTGTTATTGTAATCTCGCAACTTGTGGGACTTGGTTTCCTGTTGCTGTTAAGTCTTATTTTCCCCGAAAATACTCCATCTTTTCACAGTCTTGCTTGGGGCGCCGCAGGAGGTGTTTTCGGAGCAACGGGATTGGTCGCTCTTTATACAGCCCTGGCAAGCGGAAGGATGAGCATTGTTGCTCCACTTTCAGCTGTAATGACTGCCCTGGTGCCCATTGGCTTCTCATTTTTTCTGGAAGGTTTGCCAAGATCGATTCAGCTTGTTGGAATGGTGATAGCGCTGGCATCGGTCTGGATTCTGTCCGCCCGGAAAAACGGGTCTGCCCTGGTTAAAAAAGAACTGGTCCTGTCCTTGGCTGCCGGTGTGGGTTTTGGATTATTCTTTGTTTGTATCGATCAGGCAAGTGAAACGGCGATTATTCGCCCGTTAATAGCGGCAAGAGTGGCCTCGGTATCCTTATTCGGCTGTATTGTACTCAAACGAGGTTCCATTTCAAATGTACAAAAAATTCAGATACCTTACATCGTACTTGCCGGGGTGCTGGACGCTAGCGGGAATGCGCTGTTTGCCATGGCTGCCAGTCTGGGGCGACTGGATATCTCCTCAGTCCTGGCCTCTCTCTATCCGGCATCCACAGTACTACTCGCCGGATTGTTTCTAAAGGAAAGGCTGCAGTTCCAGCAATGGATTGGAGTGGTTACAGCAGTCCTGGCTTTGATTTTGATAGCATTTTAACTTACCTCTGGTTTTCCGGAGGTTGTTGATTCACAAACACGCTTAATTTGTTTTTTTGGGTGTGGCTTCCAGGTTGGCAATCAAATGATCGATGAACCGTCGAACCCGGATTGGAAGAAATTGCTTGCTGGAATACATGACATAAATCGATTCCTCGGATGACAAGACGTAATCGGTCAGTATTTCCTGCAAAGTGCCGGATTCGATGTCCGTTCTCGCATGCCAGGAGGCCAGGGGAGCTATTCCCAGTCCAAGACTGGCGGCAAGCCGAATCACTTCTCCATCGTTGCTGGTAAAATTTCCTGAAACCTTTATTCTATATTCTCTGTTATTCCTGCTGAATCTCCATTCTTTATGGTTACTCCTCACCAGACAATTGTGGTGTCTCAAGTCCTGCGGTGACTTGGGAATTCCGCTTTTGTTTAAATATCCGGGTGTCGCACATACAAAAGCCCGATGACCGGATATTTTGCGAACGATGTAATTTCTGTCTTTTAACTCAACAACACGAACCGCAAGATCAAAACCCTCTTTTACCAAATCAACTTCATCTTCCGTACTAACCATTTGGACACACACTTCAGGATGTTTTTGTAAAAAACTGTTAATCAAAGGAGTGATTAGCATGCGACCCAATATTGAGGAAGTGTTGATCCTGATCGCACCGGAAATATTCTCCTGATGCTCCCTAATCCTGTTCTCTAATTTGTTGATTTCCGAAAGAATGTTTGTACAATTCTGGTAAAAGTCATAACCGACTTCTGTCACCCGGACCTGTCTTGTTGTCCGTTCAAGTAACCGGCATCCCAGGCGATTTTCCAGTTTTTGAATTCGCTTGCTTACCACGGCTGGCGATAATCCCATATCTTTACCTGCCATCGTAAAACTTTCAAGCTCTGCCACTTTCACAAACAAAACCAGGTCTTGCACGTTATCAAGCATCTGTTTGCCTTTTATCAATATTTTGGAATAAATATTTTTCTTTTTGCAATTATTATCAAAAATCTATCATAAATGTCATCCTTATATTTGGTGCCGGAATTTCTTCGTCAGCCCCCTTAAATCAGAATTGACAGGGGCTTGAAGTACCATATGCTCAACAGATAATAAAGGATTATTCATGCAGGAAACAGAAAAGGTATTGGTAGGTTTGGGACTAATTTTTTTGTCTTCAATTGGTAGCGTGCTTTGGAACCTGTTTGCGAAGACCAGTTGCAACAAACAAGCATTTCTTTCTTTATCGATCACCAGTTCGGCAATAACCATGTTGGTAGCCAATGCATTTGGAATCTATCTGAATCTTATTTCCACCGATTTACCTCAAGGTTTCTATTTCGTCGTTTTGATAGACGCTGTATTACTCGCGGCCGCTTTCACATTTTTAGCAATTGCGTACAAAGAAGGTGAAATGAGTGTGGTTTTCCCTGTTTGGCGGATGTTTCCCTTATTTGTATACCTTTTCAGTTTGCTTTTTTTGAATGAAATCATCAGCCTGATTAGTTCCCTGGGGATTTGTTTATCGGTATTTGGTGTCTATTTGACGGCAATGAAGAGGCTTGATTTTACTTCACTGATAAGCCCGTTCAATTCAATCGGAAACCGAGCATTCGTCTATGCTGTCGCAGCTTCTTTGTGCACTTCTTCAAGTTTTATCCTGCAAAAGTATATGATCCCGAAAGTATCACCCTTTATCTATAATCTGCACTTGCAGGCATTAGGCGGATTTTTCATGTTTTTAGTAAGTAAAACAGTGTTTAAAATTGGATCCGATGCAATCAAAAAAGAATGGAAAATGAATAGGAAGAATATTGTCTGTGTTGCGCTGATCGGACCGGTAACCTTGATTTTATCTCTTTATGCACTTTATTTGATCCCCGCATCTTTTGCGGCGTCATTTTCACAAATCAGCATCGTGCTTGGAGTAATCCTGGGAATTACCCTCCTCAAGGAACGCGAATTTATTGGTAAAAAATTAATCAGTTCAATCTTTATCTGTCTGGGTATTGTTATGATTGTCGCGGGCTCCTGAAACCACTTTTGAAGGTACTGACGTTACCAGTTTAAACAAAACAAGACCCTGTTGATTGATACTTCTCGCACATAATATCCTCAGGAATCCGAAGAAAAACCGTTGCTGCTGACGGCTTCTATCTATTTTTTTTGCTTCGTGAACGTCGGGTCTTAGTGGTGAATCGTTACGTTCCCTGCTTTTTTGGATGATTAACTTTTTTATTGATATTTGCAGTAGGTCGGCAGATTATATAAATAAGAAAGGCTAAGGATGTTTTGACAACAATGCGATGGTCCCTTTAAGTTCAATAGACAAGAGGCAAAATTAACAATTAATACATTTTATGTACAAGTGGTCTTGATAGATTTTCGG
>JAKSDL010000438.1 GCA_022360105.1 Pseudomonadota bacterium | reverse complement strand
TGCTCTTCCGATCTAGACCAAATAGATACGCGTAAAAAATTCCTTCTTCTCAGTAGATTAAAGAATAAACATCGCAAACCGCCTGGTTTTTGGCTTGATCAATCTGTTCATGTACGTTAATTGTATACACCACAAAGCACACTGAAAGCGCATTTTCAAAAAGGATTTGAACTAAATTGCCGACTGGCCTTTAACAAGGTCAAATATTAAAGTCCCGGCAAGTCTTTCGTTAACGCTAAATCCTTGCACACGATCACTGGAACTCGGCGCTGGGCGGGTCAGATTGAATATGAATACATTTATTATTTTACTAAGAGGCGTCACACCTTCCGGAAAAAATAAGGTCCTTATGGCGCCATTGCGAGCAGCGCTTACAAAAGCCGGCCTGAAAGATGTACAAACGTATATACAAAGTGGCAATATCATTGCAGTGTCAAGCCTTACTGCCCCCGAGATTGAAGAATTGGTGCATGAAGTTATTCAAAACAGCACCGGCGGAGATATCAGGGCTTTAGCCAGAACACCGGATCAGCTTGCAGCTGTTTTGGAAGGCAATCCATTTAAGGATGCCGACCCACCGCAACCTTATTTCTCTTTACTGGCCACAGAACCGGAAAAGGGGCCATTAAAAGAGTTGTTAGCTACTGACTTCTCACCGGACCAAGTGTACTATCGTAACAACACCCTATACACCCTCTACGCGACTAAACACAGCGATTCCAAATTCAATAATAACTTTTTCGAGCGTAAGTTGGGAGTAGCGGCAACAACCAGGAATATTAACACCATGAACAAGCTTGTCGCATTAGCCACCCAATAATTCGCTGTGCCTTGGGGTCAGGCTTGCATCTTTGTATTTTCGTAACCCAAACAACCTCAAGACAACGATCTTCCCAACCAACCACAATTCCAAATTTCCGAAGCGCCAATTGCCAGGTGTAACCTCCTTCTCTCATTTGAATAACGGCGATAGGAAGAAATTTTGAATAGGGTTATTGGTATTCTCCCGAGTTTCCGAGAATTCAGAAAAGGTTCTACATAAACCATTTAATTGCCAAGTATCATTCATCACTACTGACATAATGCTGTCAGCAGGTTTGATATATACTCAAAGGCGAGTAAAATACGTAATTGCAACGTTATAAATAAAGGTTGAACCTCGGGTTAATTATGGAATTCAAAGAAAAAGTTGCTTTTGTAACAGGTGCTGGTACAGGAATCGGTGAGGCTATAGTAGAGCGTTTACATGCCGGCGGAGCATTGGTTGCGGTGGTTGGTCGTCGACTTGAATCGGTCGAGCTGGTTTGTAAAAGAATTGATGCAAAAGGTACGCGGACGCTGGCACTTGAGGCCGACGTTCGTGATCCAATCGCCGTGGAATCAGCAGTCAGGCAAAGCGTTGAACGTTTTGGGAGGCTTGATTTAGCCGTGAACAACGCCGGTATAACCGGACCAGCCGGGGTACCGGTGCAGGACGTAGATTCAAAGACCTGGTGCGACATAATCAACACAGACCTGACCGGCATCTTCCACTCCATGAAGTATGAGATACCTGCTATGCTTGCCAATGGTTCCGGTGCAATTGTCAATATGTCCTCTGCCAACGGTTTGGTCGGCCTTGCAGGAATGTCGGCATATACTGCTGCGAAACACGGGGTAATCGGGTTAACTCGCTCAGCTGCTCTTGAGTTAGCGGAATCCAATATCCGTGTGTGTGCTGTTGCACCGGGCTACGTTGCAACCCCACGAATAATGGATTCCGGCAAAGAAGTCACAAACTGGATGGCTGGCCTGCATCCAATGAAGCGGCTTGCTACCCGGAAAGAAGTTGCGGATTTGGTCTCCTACCTGTTAAGTGAGCGGGCAGCCTTCATGACCGGGAGTGTTCATTCCATAGACGGCGGATATACGGCCCGGTAACGTGATTGTTTTTAGTAAAATCCTCAAACTGATGGCTGGCGCTGAGACTCGGAGTCGTGTTGGCCGACAACGGAGAACGAATGGCAGATAAAAAACCAGGTCTTAAGAGGCAAATTCACCCAATGCCGGACTATGTAAAACGGGCTATTGAAGAGCGTGGCTTGATGGATGATTATAAACAACGTCCGGCATATCAACAAAACGATTACATCGGTTGGATCAACCAGGCAATACTCAAAGAGACTAAGGAGAAAAGACTTAATCAAAGGCTTGATGAGCTTGAATCAGGCGGTATTTATATGAAAATGTCGCATTCTCCATCAAAAAAAACATGAAAAAGAAAGAGGAAACGGGCAAACGAGTTAAGCTCTAATGGACAATTTGTCCGAAATCATCTTCATCCAGATGAATGGTTTTTCTTTGTTTCTGCTGTTTTACACTGACC
>JAKSDL010000279.1 GCA_022360105.1 Pseudomonadota bacterium | reverse complement strand
GTGGTACCCGATGAAGCTTTTGAACATGACCTGAAGTATCCCGCAGCCGTAGAACTGATCCAACGCTTGCAGAAAGCGGCCTCCAAAAGCAAGGTGGAGTTTGGCCTCAAACTCACCAACACCTTGGAAACCCTGAACCAGCCGGGTAACCTCCCTGAAAACGAGAAAATGGTTTATCTGAGCGGCAGACCGCTTCATGCCATCAGTATCAATGTAGCGGCTCGATTGCAGGACACTTTTAAAGGTAAACTGGATCTTTCCTTTTCAGCAGGTGTGGACTGTTTCAACGTCTCACGAGTACTGGCCTGTAATCTAAAACCGGTAACCGTTTGCTCCGATATCTTGAAACCGGGTGGATACACCAGAATGGTTCAATATCTGGAAGAGATTGAGAAACAGATTAGGCTATTGGGGGCTGATTCCATTGAAGGCCTGATAATCAAAACAGCTGGTGAAGAGGATGTAACTAAGGCGGCATTTGCCAACTTGACAGAATACGCTGTAACAGCCGTTCACGACAAACGATATGGCAAAAGTCAGTTTCCTTTCGAAAACATCAAAACAGAAAGGGTACTGGATCTGTTTGATTGCACACAAGCTCCGTGCATAACAACCTGTCCCACTGAACAGGATATTCCCGGTTATCTTGGTTTCGCGGCGGCTGGGAAATATGAAGAAGCCCACCGCACTATTCTGGAGACAAACCCGTTTCCCAATCTTCAGGGAAAGGTGTGCGATCATCCCTGCAGGTCCAAATGCACACGTATCAACCTGGATAGTCCCTTGAAAATCAGAGAGATTAAGCGATATGTAGCCGAACAATACGCCGATACCTCCCATCTCAATAAAAAACAGCCTAACGGATTCAAGGTCGGCATTATCGGTGCGGGGCCATCCGGTCTTTCTTGTGCTTATTTTCTTGCCTTGGAAGGATTTTCTGTTGAGGTCTTTGAAGCCAAATCAAAAGCCGGGGGCATGGCTGTGGATGCTATACCAACCTTCAGACTGGATGAGGCCAGTCTCGATTCGGATATCGAGCGCATCAAAAATCTGGGTGTCAAGATCTACTTCAATGCCTCTGTGGATCAGAAACAATTTGATTCCATGCGAGAAACATTTGATTATCTTTACATCGCTGTTGGAGCACAAAAATCAATGGATTTAG
>JAKSDL010000223.1 GCA_022360105.1 Pseudomonadota bacterium | reverse complement strand
TTAAAAAATCTCTATCGCTATTTATTTTTTCTACTAGTAGCTTAGCAGGCTCATCATCAGGATCTTGCTTAACCAGTTTTTCCATCACTGCAAGTTGAAGAATCATCTTCCGTAATCGCTGGATTCCTCCTGGAGCATTGGCGATGACACTGAATTCATCCAAAAAGGATTGGGGATTCATCAGGTATCCTCCCTGTTTTCCAGCCGAAGGTGGGATTTTGCTATGGCCTCTTGCAGTTTTTGTTGCAGAAGTTCTTTAGAGGGGAGGGCGGTCAGGTATTCGGCAACATGAATGCCGGATTGGTCTAGTTCCAGCAGTTCGATCTGCTCCTCTTTTTTTCCTGTGCAAAGGATTATTCCCAAGGGTGGGGCTTCTTCCTCTTCCTGTTCGTGCTTGGACAACCAGCGGAGATAAAGTTCCATCTGCCCTTTGTAAGCAGCCTTGAAATTGCCTTGTTTCAGCTCAATTACTACCAATCGTTTAAGTTTGCGATTGTAAAGCAGCAGGTCGATGTAAAAATCCTCCTGATCAATCACAATACGTTTTTGCCGGGCCACAAAGGTAAACCCAGCTCCCAGTTCCAGTAGAAATTGTTCAATTTCCCGGAGGATAGCGTCTTCCAGGTTTTTTTCCAGGTAGTGATCGTTGAGTTCTAAAAAATCAAGAATATAAGGGTCTTTTAGTACCAGGTTGGATGATAACTGATCTTCTTTTCTGAGCTTTAGAAGTTCCTGCTCAACGAGCTCTTCCGGCTTCTTTGATAATGCAGTGCGTTCAAATAACATGGAATCGATGCGATCTCTGAGGGTGCGTACACTCCATTTTTCCATTCGACACATTTCAGCGTAAAACTCTCTTTGTAATCTATCTTTTAAGGGAAGAAGCTCGACGAAATGCGACCAGCTCAATTTGTTCGACAGTGTCGAACAAATTGTAAAATCGGGGAAATGCTGGTTAAACAGACACATTCGATTTAACGATAGACGGTTAAATCCTTTTCCATATTTTTCCGTCAATTGTCGCGACAGTGAAACGACAATTTGCTTGCCGTAATCCGCTCGTTTTCCTTTCAGGATTTCGTCATTAATTCGTTTTCCGATTTGCCAATAAAGCATGGTCATCGTTTTATTTACCGTGACAGTCAGATTGTTGCGACTCTCCTCAATCAGGCTCTTTATGTCTTGTAATAAGTTCTCAGGAACAATGGTTTCGTTTGTTGTTAAATCTCGACTCATGCCTGCTCCTCGGTGAAATGATGGGCAAAAGCCTTAGCCAGTTCCTGCTTCAATTGCTTTTCTGTTTTAGCGATTTCCTTTTGCAATTTTTTATATTCTTTAAGCAGCTCGTCGGGATCATGTTTGATCGCTTCCGGGGTATTGGGATTTTTTTCGTCCAGATTATAAATGGGCCAGTAAATGCGATCACCCGCTGCCTGTTCATCCTTAGCATGCTGCCTGAGTTTTTCAGCTTGTTTTTGCAGGCCTGTGATCTCTGTTTCAACACTTAGCTTATCAATTTCTGAATCTATGTCTTTTAAGGATCTACGCAACTCTTTTATGTTGCTTTCAATACCCGCTGCCTGATTGTTCAATTTTTCAGCCTTATCCCAATAGGGTCTAGCTTTGCCTTCAGCTTCTTCTTTTTTAGTTTTGAAATCGATTTTCCAGGCAAACTCGTTTTCGATCCGACTGGCAAATCCGTCCGATTCGTTGCCCCACCAGGATATTTCGGGCCGGAACTCATCCAGGGTAATGGGTTTGGTTTTGGAGTAACTTTTATAACCCGGTGGATAGGGGTGCTCATAATACCAAATGGTTTCAGTGGGTTTGCCCTTTGTAAAGAAAAGCAAGTTGGTTTTGATGCCGGTATAAGGATTAAATACACCGTTAGGCAGGCGAATAATGGTATGAAGGTTACACTCTTTTAATAGCTCTTCTTTAACCTTGGCTTTGACTCCTTCACCAAATAAGTTACCATCGGGCAAGACAATGGCGCCCCGGCCATCAGGCTTCAGCAGTTTTCTAACAATGAGCGTGAGAAACATATCGGAGGTTTCTCGGGTTAGCAAATGTGTTGGGAAGTCAGCACCTACACCATCTTCTTCACTTCCGCCAAAAGGCGGATTGGTGATGACACAATCTACCTTGTCATCATTGGACCAATTGTTCCATGGTTTGGCTAAAGTATTTCGGTGTTCGATTTGATCAGGAATTTCGATACCGTGAAGCAACATATTGGTTGTGCAAAGCAAGTGTGGCAATTGCTTTTTTTCTATGCCTTTAATGCTTTGTTCCAGGGCATTCTTGATCTTGATGCCGGATTTATTATCGGCCTGTTCTTTCAGCCGGTTATATGCGGCAGTCAAGAAACCACCTGTTCCGCAGGCCGGATCCAGAACTTTTTCATTTTTGTGCAGTTTGGGATCAACCATTCGAACCATAAATTGAGTTATGGCCCTTGGAGTATAAAACTCCCCTGCATTGCCCGCACTTCTCAGATCGTTTAATACTTGTTCGTAAATGTCCCCCAATTGCTGGCGGGTGGTGAAGTTATGAAAATCAATAGCATCATCCAGCTTTTCTATCACTTCCAACATCAGGGTGCCGGATTTCATGTAGTTGTTGGAGTCCCTGAACACCTCACTGACAACCTTGACCTTTTTCGCCCTGGCATCTTCATCCAGTCCTTCTGTACTGAGATCCTTTAGTTTAGGAAAAACCGTTGAATTTACATATTCTATTAATTCGCTGGCAGGAGTTTGCGGTTTACCATCTACGTATGCCGCCCAGGTTCCCCATCGGCATTCTTCCGGTATTGCATACTTATACGTATCTCCCCTAGTCGCGGCGTCGTCTGCCCATTCCTCTTCTTTTTGGTCAAAAACTTTTAAAAATAACATCCAGGTAAGCTGGCCGATGCGCTGGGCGTCTCCATCGACACCGTCATCTTTACGCATGATATCCTGAATGGTCTTAATGGTGGTGCTTAAACTCATATTGCATTAAATGTTCTAGGCACTTTGAATGTCGTACAGTGCGTTTTCAAGTTCAGTTATAGCCTGGGCGAATTTTTCAGGACCGCCAAAAATGCCCCTGCGAATATGGGTTTTACTGCCCATTTTATCAAAAGGTGGGAGTTCAAGGATTTTAGGATCTTCAATATCCAAAATACCGTTATTGGCATATTTCTCCAGAAGAGCATCCAACACGGCTCTTGCCTGGTCTCCGTATTTGCCAAAGTAGTTTCTTTTTCTTACATGGTTCACTCTTTCCTGCCGTGTTAACGGCTTCTGATCGAATGCGATATGAACAACCAGATCGAAGGCATCGAAACGATCACTTCCCGGTACGGCTTCTTTCAAAACCTCCAGTGGAATTCCCTGGTCTTTAAGTTCAGACAATAATACATGTTTCCGCTCTGTCTCATTCCAGCGTTTCAAAAATCCCTTAAGGCTTCCAAACTGCTGTTTTAAGGTCTTTTTTATTTCTTCAACTAAGTAGACCCGCAAATCTTCCGTTTTTAAATGACCGGCTTCATCTAAATACTGGTGCAGTTCCACAGCAACCCTAACATCCTCATCATCGATATAGTATTTTTCCTTAGGATCCCTTCCTCCACCTCCGGTTTCGCCTTCGTCCCCGGGGCTGTTGTCGCTGGGACCATATTCTCCAACGGGCTCATCAACATCTTCAGGTTGTTCATTTCCGGTCTCTTCTGGCGGAACCACTGGTTCATCTTCCTTCGGTTCGTATATCATTACCGGTTCACCGTCAAAATCCGGATCAGCAAAAAGACGAGTAGCCCCTTTAAAATCCATTATCGTGAAGTATAGTTTTTTGTAGTCTTCACGGATACGAGTACCTCTGCCGATGATTTGCTTGAAGTCAGTCATTGAATTGATTGTTTTATCTAAAACAATCAATCTGCAGGTTTTTGCATCGATACCTGTTGAAAGCAGCTTGGAAGTGGTAGCGATAACAGGGAACTTTTCATCATTATCCGTAAAATTGAACAACTGAGCCTTGCCTTCAGTATCATCACTGGTGATTCGCATGACATATTTACGATTTTCGGCAGCTTCAGGAATCAAATTCACCAGACTCTGTCTCATTCTTTCGGCGTGATTCTGATCATCACAAAAAACAATAGTTTTTCCGTAAGGATCGATAGCGCTCATATATTCCCAGATTTTTCTGGCAACAAGATCAGTTCGCTTTTCTAGTACCAGATTCCGGTCAAAATCTTTTGTGTTGTACTGTCGTCTTTCTACCAGTTTTCCTTTTTTATCCCTTTTTCCTTCGGAAGGAGTATAGCCGGTTGCATCTTTGTCGGATACGATACGGATCACCTTATAGGGAGCTAGGAATCCATCTTCAATTCCCTGTTTTAATGAATAGGTATAGATTGGCTCACCGAAGTAATCTATATTACTAAGATCTTCGGTTTCGGTGGGGGTAGCTGTTAATCCTATATGAGTGGCTGAGCTAAAATAGGTGAGAACTTCCTTCCAGGCTGAATCATCAGCCACACTTCCCCGGTGACATTCGTCTACAATAACCAGATCAAAAAAATCTGCAGGAAATTTTTTAAAAATCTGTTTCCACTCTTTGTTCCCGGTTACTGCCTGGTATAAGCTAAGATAAATTTCAAAGTTCCGTTTGACCTCACGGTTTTGAATTTTGTGCATGGATTCACCAAAAGGTGAAAAATCTTGTTGAATGGTTTGATCGACTAAAGCATTGCGATCTGCCAGAAAAAGAATTCTTTCTTTTCGTTTTGCTTTCCAAAGCCGCCAAATGATTTGGAATGCTGTATAGGTTTTGCCGGTCCCTGTGGCCATTACCAGTAGTACTCTACTCTGACCGTTGGCGATAGCTTCGATGGTTCGGTTGATAGCGACTTGTTGATAATAATAAGGGGTTTTGCCACTTCCGTCGCTGAAATAAGGCTGTTCAACCAATTCCAGTGCTTTAGGCTCTGCCAAGCCTTTGCATTGCCTGTAAAGTGACCATAGTGATTCCGGACTGGGAAACTGATCCAGTGCAATTTCCCTTTCAACAGGGCTGGTGATTCCTGTTCTATCATGGAGCAAAAAACTACTGCCATTGGAGCTGACAGCAAAGGGTGCGTCCAGCATTTCAGCGTAAAGCAAGGCTTGTTGCATCCCTTTTCCCACATGAAACTTTGGGGATTTTGCTTCTACGACGACCAGTGGTAGTTTAGGTCTTCCGTAAAGAACATAATCGGCTCTTTTAGGACCACCTTTCGCTTTTTCATCCTTAACGCGAGAAGCCAGGTTGCCTTTTACAATTATTCTTCCCCTGGTAATTTTAACCTCTTCCCGGATTTGATCCTGCACCCAGCCGGCCTTAATAATAGCCGGGGTGATGAATTTGGTGCAGATATCGCGCTCACTGAGCCGCTTTTTGTCGATCTCTTCCATTTCACCGGCTGATCGGTGTTGAAATATTGGATTGTTAAATCGGTTTGATCATACTTAAAAAGTAATTAAAACAGCAAACTGAAATAGGTTTTTTTTATCTCCCACACGCTTCTTTTTATTACAAAAACATATTAAATCAGCGTTTTCAAGTTATACCTTTTTGACAAAATATGCTTTAGTCGGCTTCGTTAGATAACTTGGAATCTTGACCAAAGCATCCGGCTCTTAAATAATATTAGCGTTGGCGATTTGATAGCAAGATAAGATAGAATTAGTGATATACTGCAGATAAACTAATGGATCAAAATGAAAAACGTGATGATTACGGGTAGTACAGGGATGGTTGGGGGGCTGGTACTGGAAGAGTGTTTGAATGACTCCGGCGTTGCGAAGGTGACTTCGATTGTTCGAAAACCTACTGGAATCAGGCATGATAAACTGGAAGAAGTGATTCATGAGGATTTTCTGGATTTCTCCCCGATAGCTGACCGTTTCAAAAACCAGGATATCTGCTTCTATTGTGTTGGTGTTTATACGGGGACTGTGCCTAAGGACACATTCAGGGAGATTACTGTTGATTATACCAGGGC
>JAKSDL010000379.1 GCA_022360105.1 Pseudomonadota bacterium | reverse complement strand
TTAGTTAAATCCCATGTCCTAAGGTAGTGGCAGAGGGAAGTTTGCTCCGGTCTTTTCGCCACACTCCTTCAATGTCTCGACCAGGTGATCATCCAAAATGACGCCTTCGTTTAATTGCTGAGCTCTAAGCTGCAAAGCGTTTTGACCAGGCAATCTTACCGGCTTGGAATCTGTTTTGGCGGGGTTTGTTCTGCACCTTTGGGAAAACCAACCCATCTCTTTTTTGAAAAATTCCTTTCCTCCAAAGGCATCGGGGTCAATTAGCTGTAGAAAAACGGAAGCCCCCCATTTTGTCGGGTGATCGGACCGGCCATGTCCGCCTAATGCCGATGTCAATGCTTCTACCATGATTCCTAAAGCAAACCCCTTGTATCCCAAATCTGTTCCTCCCAGTGGTAGTATTGCTCCCGGGTCGTCAGAAAATAGTACCGCAGGATTGTTGCTGGCGTTGCCGTCAGCATCCTGAACCCATTGTCCGCCAAGTTTTTCCTGCTGCCTATGGGCTTTGGCTACGGTACCGTTTGCCACGGCAGACATGCTGATATCAAAAATAATGGGGTCTTGGCTGGTTGGAAATCCCGCAGCAATCGGATTTGGTGTGTAAAGAGCTTCAACGCCTCCAAACGGGGCCACTATTTTTATTGAAGGATCGGAACAACCAAGTATCATAACCAGGTTGTTATCTGTGGCACGTTTAGGATATGCAGCCAGACAACCGATGTGATGACTTTTTTGGATCGTGATAGTGACAACCGGATGATCTTTTATGCGATCCAATGCGAGCGATATTGCCTTGCTAGTCAGCCAGGGACCGGGAAGGTATTTTCCATCCCACGACATGACGGCACCTTGATCATTGATTGTGTCAGGCATGCCATGCCCCAACATCAACCCTTTTTCCAGGCTTTCCAAATAGGCCGGAAACAATTGCAGACCATGGGTCGTGTGTCCCAGCAAATCTCCTTCGGCCAGGATTTCAGCAGTGATCCGAGCTTTTCCTTCTTCCATGCCTGCGCTTTTGAATATCTCTGAAGCCCAGGAAATTAAACGTTGATGGTCATATCGATCTGTATTACTTGAGGCCAATTGATTTTTATATGAACTGTTAGCAAGAATATAGGGTGGATCAAGCGCAACGGATCCACCGATTTGTATTTTAATAGCTTATGAATTCCTTGGATGACAATCAAACGCAATTTCCCTTACCAAATTGCAATACTGTGAGGTCGGCACGATTTATTCTAATCCAATAGTCTTTCCTTGCTGATGACTCTTAACTGCTGCTTCGATAATGGCGGTTGTAGTTTGGGCTTCTCGTGGAGCTATAGCGTAGTCGGCTCCATTGCGGATTACCTCGTAAACATTGTCGTAAAAGCCCATGTAATTTCCCTGCAGGGTTTCAATGGTTCCGGCAAATTCCAAATTGTTTATCACGGTTTTCAGAATTCCCCAATTCTCTTTTGAATCTTTTCCCCAGTTGTTTGACTCGGGTGTCAGGCCTGCTTGCATGTCGTCCTCCTGGGGGTCGATTCCTGGTTTGATAAATGATCCTTTGCTTCCGTAAACGATATATCGGGGATCAGGATCTTTTGCCAGCAGGGTCGATTTCAGAGTTACTTTGATAGTGGGGTAATCCAGACGCAAGTCAAAGGCATCATCCACCCGGGAGCCCTGCCTTTGCTTGTATAATTTTGCAGTGGCAGATTGTGGGATTCCGAACAAACAAACGACCTGATCGATTATATGTGTCCCTAAATCATAAAGAATGCCACTGGCCGGTCCTTCAATCTCTTTCCATGGTTTGGGATTCAACGCCGGTTTATACCGATTATAGCGCGCTTCGTATTCAATCACGTCGCCGATCAGCCCATCCTGGATGACTTTTCTGACAGTCATAAAATCGCCGTCCCAGCGCCTGTTATGAAAAACAAAAATATGTCGTTTCCGGCTTTCAGCGAGACTAATGAGTTTATTTGTTTCAGCCGTGGTAGAAGAAAACGGCTTTTCTATAATGACATGTTTACCGGCCTCTAGGACCTGTTGAGACATTTCAAAATGATATTCATTGGGTGCGGCAACAACGATTAATTCGATGTCAGGATCATCCAGGATTTCCTGGTGGGATTTGACAATGTTAACATCGGGATATGAGCTTTTGGCCGTATCTTTTGACCGTTGGACAATTGCCGCTAGTTCAAGTTTTTCTGCCAGATCAATAAATGGAGCATGAAATACCCGACCTGAAAGTCCGAATCCTATTAAGCCTGTTTTTATGGGTTGTAGGGTCATCGTCAACTCTTTAATTTTTGCCGTTTATAAAAATACCTGTTTGATGTGCCTCTCCAAAATGTTCTCTGTTACGTTTTTGGCTACTGTGGTTTCAAATTTCGCCAGTGCATCGTAATATCGTTCCCCCAGTTCAGATGCAACCTTATATCCCACATGAAGGAGTTGTCTGAGATGGATGTTATAATCCGGATGGTTTGGATCATGCCTGAGAGAGTTAACAAACCGCTGGCTATCCATTTTGTCCATATCTGCTTTAGATGGGAGTTTGGCAGGGTTGATATCGATGACTGATTTATAAGGAGTGCATAGTTCTTCAAACCGCGAAAGAGAGGATATATAGATCTCCTTGCAGATTGCCAGTCCTTCTTCGCCGGATTCCGCCAGACCGATCAATTCTTCCAACCAGGTTGTACCTGCTGTTTTTAAATGCAGTCCGACATCATGATTCTTTATCGCTTTGGCAACCAGGGGATATATGGAGAATTTGTCGCTGCCGGAGTGGATGCTAAGTTTTAAATCATCCGGTAATCCGAACTCCTCAACAGCAAATGATAACGCAGCCAAATCCTGATTGAATTCTTCAGCAAACACCTTCGGATCACCTGAATAGTCCACCCCTTTGTTGAAGCGTCCGCTAAACTTTGGAGCAATTGTCTGCACAGGTATTTTCTCTGTGGCAAGTCCCAGCAGAATAAACAGCAATTCCACCGGTGATTGCGGATAATCCGTTTCGTCCATGGAGATTTCTGTTATGAACGTCCCTTTTCCTTTTTTCGATTCAATATAGCGATAGATTTTTCCGGCTTCCAGAACAGCAGAAAGGTATTTGTCTGTTATACTCTCAATCTCGTTCTTGGTGACTGTTATTTCTTCTTTGATCCCCGGAAGTTTTAAGGGACGAACATAAGGTAAAGCTGCATTTATTAAGGCAACTTGTTGCTCCTGGTTGGCTGTATTACCAATATAATCAGCAACATCGATGGTGAAAAAATCGCTGGCTTCAAGAAAGGAATCTACATTGTTCAAGTTGATATGGTCGGCATCTACAAAATAGGCTCCGTCCCAATCCAGACCTTTTACGGCTTCATCTGCTTCGATCCTGACGTCTTGAGGGACGGTCTTAACAATAGAGTGTTCCCTGTGCGACTTGTTCCATACCGGGGTGACATCAACACCGAGTTCTTTGGCTTTGATTATTGCAGTAAGTTGGGCTTTTCCCTGTCTTGAGAATCGATCGCCGATTCCCATTGAATATTTGTTTAAGGGCATTTGGGATTTAT
>JAKSDL010000313.1 GCA_022360105.1 Pseudomonadota bacterium | reverse complement strand
TTGCCCATAACCGGTTTTGATAATACGCAAGGCTCTTTTCAGAAAACGATCCGGATTTTTTTTGCTTAATTGAATCATGGAACTGGGCTGCAGGATTCGCATTTCTTCAATGACATCCAGGATCAGATAGCTGAGATCGTTGACAGCATTGGAACCATCCGCTTTTAACCCACCTAGGTTGATCAAAGCAAAATCGGTATAGGTGTTACTCTCTTTTGCCGTAATCCCGACTTTTGGAGGTGCCGGGTGATTATTAAACTTAATCCAGAAAGCCTGCAGCAGTTCTTTGGCTCGCTCTCTGGTTAACCTGCCTTCTTTTAGATCTGCTTTAAAAAACGGATAAAGATGTTGATCCAATCGTCCCGGATTAAAGGAATCCCAGGGATTCGTCTCGGTGATAACCCCGACATGGACAAACCAGTAATACTGCAAGGCTTCCCAAAAGGTGGTGGGGGCATGGGCAGGTATACTGCTGCAAATGATTGCCATTTGTTCCAATTCTTCTTTTCTACCTGGGTCTCGTTCGTTTTCGGATTCTTCCTTGAGAAGTACAGCGTAACGATTGGCAAATTCGATCAGCGTCTGGGCAGAGATTTTCATGGCTTCAAGTTCTTCCCGTTTGTCCAACGCTTGTGAATCACTAAAAAAATCAAGTCGACTCAATGACTGCTCAATATCACCAATTACTTCCAACAAACCTTGTCGATAGATCTTATCACCCAGTACGGTATGTCCCGGTGCTCTTTGCTCCTGAAATTCAGTGAAAACACCCGCTGTATAGGCATCTTTCCAGTCTTGTGAGACTTCCCTGAATATGCGCTCTCGTATGGATTTTCCCTGCCAAAAGGGAATAATTGTTTCGGAATAATCAGATTTTACCGAATTATCGGCTTTGAAAGAAACTTTCTCACGATTGTCAAGGGTTTCCAAATCCTTGATACTATGCAGACAGACTTCAGGATAGGTGGGAGTCGCTTTGGCACACGGTCCCCTTTCTCCTACGATTAACTCACCCTCGGCTAATGCCAGTTTTTTGTTGAGCATGATATGGCGAAAAGCCAGGGCTCTTTTCACTGGAGTGGCTGCACTCTCTGCCTCTACAGTCTGATAAAAATCGGTCAATAAGATTGCCCTTTCCGCAGAGATGCTTTCCCTTGCATTGAGTGATGTTTGGCGCAATTTCATGATTCGTTCATTCATATCTTATCCTCCAAGAGTGACTTCATATCCCAGTGATAGCAGAT
>JAKSDL010000606.1 GCA_022360105.1 Pseudomonadota bacterium | reverse complement strand
AGGCAAGATGACCATTGCTTCGGATATTATCCCAGGTGTTGGTTTAGGATCGTCGGCTGCTCTCTGTGTTGCGCTTGTTAAAGCTGTTGTTGGGCTTTTTCCTTATCTGGAAGCAGATCCAAGGCAAATTTGGAATTGGGCACATCAATGTGAACACGTTTTTCATGGCAGCCCTTCCGGCATCGATACCGGTTTGGCTTTTCATGAGCGGTTTTGTGCATTTCAGCCGATAAACGGAAATCTACCCAGGTTTGAATATCTAAACAATTTAAAGCTTTACCTGTTGATAGGTGTTCTACAAAGAAATTCGAATACAAAAGAGTTGATAACCCAATTAAAAGACTCCATGCAACACAATGATGAAATCAAAAAGAGCATTTGGAAACTTGGACGATTAGCTCGTGTGGCTATTGATCAGTTAACTGACAACAATAAATACCTTCACAAAAGCATTGGAGAATTGGCCCTGGAAGCTCATGTTCATCTATCAAGGCTGGGATTAAGCACACCAGAACAGGATTTGATTATAGAAGCCGGTATGAAGGAAGGAGCTTCGGGTGGGAAACTAAGCGGTGCCGGAGGTGGAGGAGTGTTTTTTTTGGTTGCCGAGGATTATAATCATTTAATGAACCTGAAAGACCGCCTTAATAGCTTTTCAGAATTGCTTCCTTCGCATTCCAAACCTCTCCTCAAAGCGGTTATCTGGGAAAACGAATGTCCCCGTTTCGTATAAAACAAAAAGTGAAATCTTAAATAGACTGTTTTTCAAAACACCACAAGACCTGAAACGTTTTTCAAAAGAAAACGGGTATGGGGGAGACAGTTTAAGATTCATCTGCTCCCGGGTTAAAGAGCAGATTAGAGGTTTTTCAATTGGTTAATTGAGTACCACCAATTGACCCGAATCTTTGTAGACGCCGATGATTTGAAGGGTTCCACTTTGATTAGCCGAAACAATCTCTGCTTCGTAGAGAGTTCCTGAATCATTTACCGAACCAATCCTTAAGTCAGGATTCAGTTGGTTAATATGTTGAGACACAATCTCTACAGCCTGTTCTTTGGAAAGCGTTGAAGCAACACTTTTAGCATCCGTTTTTCCCCATCCGCAAGCGTATGCCTGATTGCCATAAGGCAGCACTGCAAAAGAGAATACAAAGGTTGCGGCAATACCAAGAATAGCAGCTGAAAATATCGCTTTCATTTTTTCTCCTGAGATTTAGGTTACCAACAAAATGAGGCTGTTTTTGCTGCGATTTTCACGCCAATTTATCAGAATCCAGCAGATCAAAAACGGTTCCTATGATAATGTCAAATAAACAGCCTCTAGTTCTTTAATTTTTATGGAAAAATAATCTTCATCCAATATTTTTTTTGCTTATTAATAAGGAAATTGATGTGTTTCATCTGTATCAAAAAACAGCATTTGAAGCATATCTGTATCAAAAAAAGATCAATACAAAAGGACCACCAAAAATCACCAAAATGATCATTCTTCAGATCTGTATATAAGCTTCAGTATGGCGTAGTTGCCAGATAATGCTTTTATATTTAGGATACCGATAAAAAAAATGTTGTTTCAACGTTTTAAAATCATTCAAGAAATTTAACACCACTTCGTATTTCAGACCGATCTCATGTTACACCGTCGCATTCGGCCGGCCTTAACCATGATCGTAATACTTGTTGCTGTTTTGTTGACACCGGTGGCTATGGCTCGTCCAAACCACCCGGCAGCCATCGATGGTGTACTGGATCTGCGAGACTGGGATTTCGAAAGGCAAGGGCTCGTTGAATTGAAAGGAGAGTGGGATTTTTAAAGTGTCCAACAGGAAGAAATGGGAGTATCCGTCAAGGATTCTGGAGCGGGAATTCCGGAAAAAGAGTTGGATGCGGTAGTTAAAAAATATGTCCAAAGTTCGGGTACCAAAAGTAATTTTGGCGGAACCGGGTTGGGTTTATCGATTTCGAAGAGGATTGTATCCGATCATGGAGGCAGAATCCGGGTCGAGAACAATGTAGGCAGGGGAGCCACCTTCTGTTTTACCCTGCCAAAGTCACCGGCATTGACAATAAATTCAAGCTATCTGCCTCAGAATTAGGGACCAATCTTCAAAGCTCTTACTTTTTCTTTGGTAGGTAGAGATCGGTGATCGTTCCTTCAAAAATTTCTGCGGAAAAGGATATGGATTCCGCCAGTGTGGGGTGCGGATGAACAGTTAGACTCAAATCTTCAGCATTGCAACCCATTTCAATAGACAACACCATTTCAGCTATTAACTCACTGGCATTGGAACCAACAATCCCGGCACCGATAACTCGTCCTGTCGCCTTGTCAAAAATCACTTTGGTTTTACCTTCTTTTCTACCCATCGTCAGAGATCGCCCACTGGCAGACCAGGGAAATACCGCCTTGGAAAAATCAAGTTTTTTGGCCTTGGCATCTCGTTCTGTTAGCCCTACCCAGGCAATCTCCGGGTCGGTATAAGCAATGGAGGGTATGACTGCATCATCAAAAGAGGAGTTCAAACCGGCTGCCACTTCAGCAGCTATTTTCCCTTCATAAGAGGCTTTATGTGCTAACATCGGCGCTCCAACAATATCTCCAACGGCAAAGATTCGGTTGACATTGGTTCGCAGTTGATGATCAACCTTAATATGTCCGAAACCATCCAGTTCCACACCGGCTGCTTCCAGTCCCAACCCTTTTGAATTAGGTTTTCTTCCCACAGCTACCAAAACAATATCATACTCTTCGGCAGCGATGGCATTCTTGCCCTCAAAGTCTGCTTTGATACCGGAATCTTGCGGTGTCAGTGAAGTAACACTGGTTTCAAGCAATATGTTTTTAAATCTTTTCTTTACGTAAGTGTGTAACGGTCGAATCAGATCCGTATCCGCACCCGGAATAAGTTGTTCTTTAGCTTCAACCACAGTTACTTCCGATCCCAGGGCATGATAGACTGTGGCCATTTCCAGTCCTATGATCCCCCCACCAACAATCAACATACGTTTGGGGATTTCTTTTAGTGACAAAGCCCCGGTTGAATCCACAATTCTCTCATCTTCAGGAAAGCCTGGAATCATGATTGGATGGGAGCCTGCGGCGATAATAGCATTATCAAAACTGACGACCTGATCCGGTTCTTCACCGGTTACCTTAATCTCACCTGGTGAAACAAAGGTGCCGGTTCCCTTCACAACGGTAATGTTTCGTTGACCCGCCATGCTGGTAAGTCCGCCTACCAGTTGGGTAATCACATCATCTTTCCAGCCCTGCATCTTATCAACGTTTAATTTCGGAGCTTTAAATGCAATCCCCAATTTATCAGCCTCCATGGCTTCATCCACTATTTTTGCCATGTGAAGCAATACCTTGGAGGGAATGCAGCCAACATTCAGGCAAACACCTCCCATGTTGGGAGAGTTCTCAATAATGATAGTTTTTTTGCCCAGATCTGCAGCACGGAATGCTGCAGTATAGCCCCCGGGTCCACCGCCTAAAACTACCACCTCGCCATGCAAATCTGCATTGGATGTTGTGACTTGAGCAGTTTCTGCAGGAGCTTCTTCGGAAGGCTTGCTGTCTTCCCCGCTGGCATCCTCCTCCACGTTCATGATTAGAGTATCTTCCGAAACAGTGTCACCATCTTTGATAAAAACCTCTTTTACCACGCCATCGCATGGGGAGGGTATGTCCATGGAAGCTTTATCACTTTCCAGGGTAATCAGCGGATCTTCTTTTTTAATCTCCGCGCCAACAGAAACCATTACCTCGATGACCACAACGTCTTCAAAATCGCCAATGTTTGGAACGCGAACTTCAGTAATTTTTTTCATAGGAATCCTTTATTTTCTGTTTTAAATTGTTTTCGTGCTCGTCCCCGTAAACGTGCATATTGACAATTATGGTGCAAGTGAAACCGCAGGATGGGTAACTGTGCCACCCATCAATCTTATGTGTCGCTGCTCCAGAACTTTTTTGTTATTATTGTCCGTCACCTGGGATAAAAAATCCTTCGAAATTTTTCTCCTTTTTGGCCTGTTGGCGGGTTCGTCGTTTCACTCCTTAACCCACCCTAGATCCTGACCAAATATTAATCTGATGAAATTGTAGGATGGGCAACTTGTTGCCCATCAACCTCAATATTCATTCTTTTTACAACATCTTGCGAATGTCCGTTAATAACTCACACACATGAGCCAGGAATTTGGCTGCTAATGCTCCGTCCACCACCCTGTGATCGTAGGAAAGGGACAGTGGCAGAATCAGACGTGGCACGAACTGGCCATTTTGATAAACAGGTTTGATACTTGCCCTTGGAACGCCCAGGATAGCAACTTCAGGTGCATTTACAATCGGTGTAAAATTGGTTCCACCAATACCTCCCAGGTTGGAAATGGTAAAGCATCCCCCCTGCATATCTTCTCTTTTGATAGTGCCTTCGCGGGATTTAACCGTAATCTCCCTCATCTCGCGAGCCAGCTCTATAAGTCCTTTTTGATTAGCGTTTTTAATTACCGGAACCAACAATCCATTGGGGGTATCCACAGCCATTCCGATATGAAAGTATTTCTTTAAAATTAGATTTTCGCCTTCCGGGTCCAAAGAAGAATTAAACGTTGGGAATGTCTTTAACCCACTTACAATAGCTTTGAAGAGAAACGGCATCATCGTGAGCCGATCGCTTTTTTCTTTGGCAGCTTCATTATGTTTTTTGCGGAATTCCTCCAGATCTGTGACATCGGCTTCGTCGAAATGGGTTACGTGCGGAATGGTTATCCAATTACGATGAAGATTTTTTGAGGAGATCTTTTGAATCCGTTTCATGGGTTGCACGTCAATTTCACCAAATTTGCTGAAATCGATGGCTGGCGCAGAAGGTAACTGGAATCCTTCCGATTTCTCAACTTTCTTTTCTTTGGGAGCCTTCAAAAATGCTTCCACGTCTTCAACCGTTATCCGACCTCTCCTGCCGCTTCCTTTCACCTCGTTTAAATCAATACCTGATTCTCTCGCCAGTTTGCGAACAGATGGTCCGGCATGAAAATTTAGCTTTGATGTGGCCACGGCCTCCGACGGATGGGGATGACCGGGAAAATCTTCTTCCGGTTTTGCCTGCTTGGGCACGGGTTGCTCCGCAGGTTTTAAAGATTCATCTGCTTGCTGCTGCACGGGTGAAGATTCTGCGGCCTTGTTTTCCTCTTCGGATCCGGAATCTTCTGATACATCGATGGTTGCAATGGGAGTACCTTCCGAAACCTTGGACCCCACTTCAACCACAATCTGCTTAACCACTCCATTGTAGGGAGATGGAATATCCATGGTGGCCTTGTCACTTTCCAGCGTGATCAGTGGATCTTCCACAGCTACCGTATCGTTCGGAGCAACCATGACTTCAATAACTTCAACATCTTCAAAATCTCCGATATCCGGAATTTTAATTTCCTTTAATGTTGACACCTTTTACCTCTCGAATGAATGTGATTAGCCGGTTATAATGTAGCTGGGGAAGGTTTATCCGGATCTATGTTATACTTAACCATTGCATCGGAAACTGCAGAAAGCGATAAATCACCTTCATCAGCCAGACTTTTTAATGCCGCCAAAACAATGTAATGACGATCCACTTCAAAATACGCCCTCAACGAGTCGCGATCATCACTTCGCCCAAATCCATCGGTTCCCAGTACAGTATATTTTCTTGAAATGAACGGTCTGAGTTGATCGGCAAACGTTTTCATGTAATCTGTCGAAGCGATAATTGGTCCGGGGTGGGAACTTAAGGACTGCTCAAGATAGCATTTTTTTGGTGACGCTTCCGGATGCAGGAGGTTGAAACGATCTGCTTCCAGCCCATCCCTTCTTAATTCTGTAAAACTGGTAACACTCCACACTGACGCACTTATATCAAACTCTTCCTCAAGCAGTTTGGCGCCCTCCAACACTTCACGCAAAATAGCGCCGCAACCAAACAATTGAACAGACAATTTTTTCCCTTCCGTGCCTTTTTTCAGAAGGTAGATCCCCCTGCGAATTCCCTCTTCAACCCCCTCAGGCATTGGAGGATGAGGATAGTTCTCATTCATCACGGTGATATAGTAAAACACCTTTTCCCGATTGCGGTACATACGCTGCAATCCGTCTTGTATGATTACCGTGAGTTCATAGGCATAGGTTGGATCGTAGCTTATACAATTTGGTACAGTCGAAGACAGGATGTGGCTATGTCCGTCCTGGTGTTGAAGCCCTTCTCCTTCCAGGGTTGTTCTTCCGGATGTGCCGCCAATCAAAAATCCGTTTACCTGGGCATCACCGGCTGCCCATGCAAAATCTCCGCACCTTTGGAATCCAAACATGGAGTAAAAGATGTAAAAAGGTATCATCTGCACACCGTGATTGTGTCCCGATGTGCCTGCTGCAATCCAGGATGAAAAGGCACCGGCCTCGGTAATACCCTCTTCCAGAATCTGTCCATCCTGATCT
>JAKSDL010000737.1 GCA_022360105.1 Pseudomonadota bacterium | reverse complement strand
TATCCTCAAACTCTGTTCCGATCAGCGGTTTCCAGGTGTCTTTCTGTTCCAGAAAACCGCGAAATATGGCTTTTTCTTTTTCTATACTCATATGGCTTTTTTAATCACCACGAAGACACCAAGAAAAACTTTAAAAAAGACTCTGTGTCTCTGTGGTTAAATAAAGAAAGGCAATAGGCACATGGCATTAGGCATCAGTGAAATAAATCTTCGTGCTCTTCGTGTCTTCGTGGTGAAATATGCATCAACTATTCGGTTCCCTGCGACGTTTTATACTCGGTCAGGGTAATTGGAAATTCCAAATATTGATTGCTATTGCTGCGATCCGGGTTAATGGCTCCTACATTGGTCAGCATCATTTGGTATTTGGTCGGCCAGGGATCTTCCAGCTTGTTGCTGTTGGAGTAAATCGTGACTGCTTTCACATATTGCTCCGGCAACCCGAAGGTACCGTCGGATCTGGCAATTTCTCCGGCCCAATTCTTACACCAGTGGTAGAGCAGTTTATATTTGGTATCCCGTACTGTCAGAACCAATGTGGTGCGCTCTGTTGCCGTGGGCATGGAAACCTGCTGGGAACCAAAGTTTTTCTCCTGCATGCCAATGGTGACCGGTTCATAACTCAGGTCTTTGGCCAGGATATCGAGCTGATCAGGCGCACCTTCGATCTCAATAGCGAATTCCCAGGAAGAGCGCTTTTCCGTTTGTACCAGTGATTCCACCGCGTTTTCGACGTATTTATCTTCGTAAATCATAATTCTGAACTACCTTTTATTAACCACAGAGACACGGAGAACACAGAGTTTTTAAATTTGGTCCGTGCTGTTTCAGTTATACCTTGTATGAATTGTTACCTATTAGATCCTGTTCAATATTTGTTTTTTCTCACCAACTAAAGCAAAAGCTTCTGTAATAAAACTACAAGTTAAGCCTTCAAAAAGAATTCACCTGGATCAAGCCCTAACAGTCAGGCAAAAAGCCCATTAAGAAAAACTCTGTGCCCTCTGTGTCTCTGTGGTTAAAAACAAAAGGCACTTGGCATGAGGCAAAAGCTATAAGTGAACAAATACCTCAATATAAATCGATAACCCACTTAAAAAAACTCTGTGCCCTCTGTTTCTCTGTGGTTATTAATTAAGGAACAGGAAAAATTCGGATACCGCCGAGAGACGCCTCACAATCCTTTTTCTGCTGTAGATAATCCGCCAGGGTTCGTTGTTGTAATTCCAGATCCAATGACTCCATCGCCTTGCACATTTGCCCGTTGGCAATACCAACAATCGCCTCCAGATAATCGATCACCAGGTTGACATCGCATTCTTCGGGCAGTACTTCATCTCGATTGAGCACGGCGAGGTTCATGTAGTATTCCAGTGACAGGGGATAAACATACTCATTCAGATCCACATCAGGTAGCAATGTTAAGATCCTGATGGTGGTTTGATCGATCGTTTGTGTTCCTTCCCGGTATTTTACCAGGCCGTCATTGGCAGCTTTGATATTTTCTATGCGCAGAAAGTCCACAGGTAAAACCAATGTGTGTTCCACTGGATCGATATCGGCCTGTTGCACATACATGGTCTCACGAACCCCGGCCTTGGTGGAATAGGCCGCCAGGGCTGCATCCAGCTCTTTTGGCCAGAGGATGGGCAGTCCGCCACCATCCACCGGAACTGTCTCATTCAGCCGATATCCCTGGTATAGCAGTATCGGGAAGCGGGCTTCGACGATATCTACAATGTCCTGGGGTGTCATGAATTGCCCTTGTCTTTATCTTTGGTGACTTTTCGATTCGCAAAGTGCAACACAAAACTGAATTTCGCAGGAGTTGTTTTGTTTGCGTAATCCAACTCGGCATCATTTAATTCAGGAAAACAATAGGTATAGGTCATATCAAATTTGCTGTTGCCCAGTTCGTGGGTTCCATAAATTCGAACGTCCTTTCTAAAGCCTGCAATGTTGCTGGCTTTTGCCCAGTCTACAATTTCTTCAAACGCCTTTCCTTCAAAACTGTCGTTAAAGGTTACATTAAACTGTCCACCAGTCTTTAAAGGACCTGGCTCCGGAACTTCAACTCCATGTGCTCCCGGAATAGCCTCAATCAAATGTCTGCCGGGCAATGCAGGACTGCAGGAGACAACCAGGTTAGACAGCGCTGGGCAGTCCTTGACAAAAAATCTGAAATTTGAACCCAACAATTTGTTTCCGGACTCGATAATTCTATTCACTTCTTCTTCATAAAACTCTTCGGGATCTACAGCCATATTTTATCCTATTGATTTAAGTATATCGGTGGTATCAAGAGTGGTTCGGGTTTTAACAACAAGGGTGACGGACATCTGCAAGGGCAGTCCGTCTTGGGAATAGATCATGGGATCTTCGCGTTCTATGGATTCGATCACACAATTTTTCAGCATCAGGTTTCGACCGATGTTTATGGCAATCATTTTAGGGATCTGGTTGCCGGTGATATTAGTGCTGGTGATATAGTCAGCTACAGCCTTGGCGCTTTCCTTATCAAAACTCAGGTTTGTTGTAATCGATTGGACACTTTCCATGGTTCTGGCAAACTTGGGAGCCGACATCTTTTCCAACTGAATTACTGCCTGTTGCACCTCCCTTTCCGGATCTTTTTCCGCTTCGAAAAACAGCGGTATGGTAACTGTTCTCGGTTCCGATCCTTCCCAGGTCAAAAAGGTATTCAAGCGACCTTTCGAGGTGGTATCCGTTGTCGCCTGAATTAAAGCTGAGACCTTGGGGAAGATAGACCCGGCCGTATCCTGCTCAAAAGGACTGATCCAATTGTGCTGGAGATTGGTGGTGTACCCTTCCGGCAACTTACCCACCACCGTCACCTGATCCTGCTTGATAATACACTTTAAGTGCTTGGATAAAGACGTATCCTTATCGCAACCATAGAATTTCATTTGGTAATTTTGTATTTTAAATTGTAAATCTAACTTTCTCACCACGAAGACACGAAGAGCACGAAGAAAAAAACGATTATCAGTTAGTCGCTTCGAAAACAGATTGTGCCAAGTAGTCAGATCATTTTTCCAACAAAGCCAGTAAATAATTTATCCATGAGCAAACACAAGGAATTTAAGCCGAAACCCACTTAAGAACTTCGTGTCCTCTGTGTCTCTGTGGTTCAACAAAAAACATTTTGAAATCGGCGAAGCCACAACCTGTAACTCTTACTTCTAAGATCGAAAATCTTAAATTTAAAGAGGTATTGTTTTCATCACGATCGGGCCAATAGCATTCTGAATCCGTATCGCCCGGTTGATTTCCACGCTGGCTCCATTGCGATTGATCCAGATGCTGTATGGTTCCGGGTATTCCTCGTCGTTTTCATCAGCCACCAGCACACCTTTTGCTACCAGGCGATCCCT
>JAKSDL010000547.1 GCA_022360105.1 Pseudomonadota bacterium | reverse complement strand
TCCGGATTCAGTTAGAAACCTGGATGAAGCCGAAGATGTAACCCTGGAGATGACTTGTCGCCGGGCAGAAATTGAAGATGGCATGTCTATTTTAGAATTGGGCTGCGGATGGGGTTCATTGACTCTCTGGATGGCGACACAGTACCCGGAATCCACCATCACTGCAGTTTCCAATTCAGAATACCAGAAAGAATTTATTTTAGACCGGGCTCATCAAAAAGGGTTGAAGAATATAGAGGTGATCACCTGTGATATGAACGATTTCAATTCTGATAGCCGGTATGACAGGGTGGTTTCAGTGGAGATGTTGGAACACATGCGGAATTATGAATTGTTGTTCGAGAAAATAGCAAGCTGGTTAACACCTCATGGCAAGTTCTTCACTCATGTATTCAGTCATCGTCATCTCAGTTATCCTTATGAAACCAAGGGAGAAGATAACTGGATGGCCCAGCATTTTTTTACCGGCGGTCAAATGCCATCGCATTTTCTGTTTCTTTATTTTCAAAAAGATATCCTGTTGGATAAACACTGGGTGTTAAACGGAAAACATTATTTCAAGACGGCCGAAGCCTGGTTAACCAATATGGATAAGCAGAAACAACAAATACTGGAAGTATTCAAAGAAACATACGGTGACCAGGCGAAGCTTTGGTTTCAACGCTGGAGAATGTTTTTTATGGCATGCGCAGAGTTATGGGGTTATGCAAATGGACAGGAATGGGTCGTTTCCCATTTTCTCTTTAGCAAAAGGTAATTCCAAAGACCTGCTGGTAAGTGGATTTTAAAATTGGATCAAAAATAGCGGTTATCACTAGCAAACACCCCCCATGATCGTGTAAACCGATTGCAGATTTACAGGAGGTGAAAGCTCCGCTTCAGAACGCTCAATGTAGGATGGGCCGGCGGAGGCTGCCCATCTGATATTTGGCAAGTACTTACTCTATGTTAAGCGGAACGCTAATAGCCGATAGCCGTGAGTAATTTCGCGACGCGTCAGGATATTTCCTCCCATTCAATAGATTTTCTACTCGATAATTGGCTCCCTGCTACTCCCTATTGTTCGATTATTGCTTCATTTGCACTATTTAATGTATTATTTTATAAAATATTTCATAAAATTATTGACACCTTCAACGTGCCGATGATAATCATGAGTCAACAAAACAGGGAAAATTGAAATAATTAAAAAAAGAGTTTCCAAAACATAGGGTTAGGGATAGTTTCTCATCAATATGTAGATAAAAAACTGATGTAATTACAAACAACAAGCAAATCTTGTTGAAATAAGTCGGAAAGATGAAATGACGGGCCGACAGTGAGTAAATCGGTCAATGTATTGAAACAGTGGCGATATTCATATTCAGCGTTTTGAACTGTAAGCGTTTCATCGTTCGAAGTCGATAGTAATTTGTTGCTACGGCCAAAGCTGCGGGTGTTCCCACGGTTATTGCAAGCTCTCCTCCACGTGGTAAATGCACTGCGTTGGCCGTAGCAATGAACTCCGATCGTTTTAGAGTTATTATTAGCCTGCGATCAACTGATTGATCTTAGTGAGAGAGCAGCCAAATCCGGGCTTACTGAGCGTGAATCTGCTAGTCTCCCGGTAACTTCCAGCACATCCAGTGACTGTTATCAAGTGAGAATTTCCCCGGCACCAAGTGGTGAAGTCTGCCTGTCGATCACAGCAGTTATCAGTGAGTCAGCGGACATTGCAAAAATGGGATGTCCTTGAATGTTGAACGTGTCTTTAGAACCCGATCCTTTTGATCAAACGCTTTTTCCACCCTTTAAAATTAACTTAGAGTCGATAACTCATTCAAATCAAAAGAAACATGAAAAAAACATCCATACATTCCGATAAAGCACCTGCGGCTGTTGGTCCTTATTCACAAGGCATTGTAGCAAATGGTTTTTTATATACCTCCGGTCAATTACCTATCGACCCAGAAACCGGTTCCATGCCTGAAGGCAACATTGAGGTTCGGGCTCACCAGGTTTTTAAAAATCTGGCAGCTATTGCTGAGAAGGCCGGCACAACACTGAATAATGCGGTAAAAACCACCGTATTTTTAGCAAATATTGCAGATTTTCAGGCTGTTAATACGGTTTACCAGCAGTATTTTTCCGAGCCTTTTCCCGCGCGTAGCGCTTTCCAGGTTGCGGCATTACCTTTGGGAGCAGACATAGAAGTTGAAGCAGTTTTTGTATTATAAATTTCAAAATCTATATTTCGAGAAGGAATCGTATGAACTTTACCAAATTTGCCAGACGCAACTATTTACAAGGCCCGACACCTATTGAGCCAATGCCGAATCTTGCCAAAGCTCTTAATTGCAACGTCAATCTTTACATAAAACGTGACGATCTCTTGCCAGGGGCTGCAGGTGGAAACAAAACACGGAAGCTGGAGTTTTGTATTGCCGATGCTCTTGAGCAGGGAGCGGATACCTTAGTCACCTGCGGCGCAGTTCAGTCCAATCATTGTCGACTAACGGCATCCTGGGCCGCAAAGGAAGGAATGGATTGCCACCTTGTTCTGGAAGAACGGGTCAAAGGAACTTATAAGCCGGAAGCCAGCGGAAACAATTTCTTATTTGAAATGCTGGATGTGAAAAGCACTCGTGTGGTTCCGGGCGGCTCCGACATGATGGCAGAAATGGAAAGCACTGCAGCTGACTTGAAACAAGCAGGAAAAAAGCCCTATATTATTCCTGGTGGGGCATCGAATGAAATTGGGGCGTTGGGTTACGTCAACTGTGCCGTGGAAACCATGGATCAATTAAACAAGATGAGACTCGGCATCGATCATATCGTTGTACCATCCGGTTCAGCCGGAACACATGCCGGCATGGTTGTTGGGATGACCGGAATAAATGGTGGCATACCGATCAGCGGCATCAACGTTTCTCGCCCCAAGGATCTGCAGGAAAAAATTGTTTTTGAGTTAGCCACGTCTACAGCTCAAAAAATATCAGTCCTTGGCGGAATCGATCGTAAAAATGTTGCCTGTTATGATGAATACGTCGGGGAAGGCTACTCCTTGCCAACCAAATCGATGGTTGAAGCCGTTAAACTTTTTGCAGCAAAAGAGGGTATATTGCTTGATCCCGTTTACTCGGGAAAAGCGGCAGCTGGTTTTATTGATCTGATCAGAAAAGGCAGATTCAGTGCCGGTGCTAATGTATTGTTTCTGCATACCGGGGGTTCACCAGCCTTGTACGCCTATCTGGACACCTTCAGAGATTAGCAGTAAAAGCAAAATGCTGTCTGAGCCTAACAACACACCGGTCTTTAGCCAGTGTGTTGTTTGCTTGTCGTGCTATTCCTTAAAAACCTTCATGATTTTTATAGTTTCGCCGAACTCTGAAGACTAATTTCAAAGTGAATGGTACTACTTCCGTTCGCGAATAGCTTTGGAGGCTATGTTATCCACCAAGCCTGGTGCAAAAAGTTTTAACCAGCGCCCCACCTTGGACCTTATTGAGGTCAAAACAAGTCTGTCTTTCCTGGCCATTGCTTTTACTATTAGCTTGGCGCAAGCTTCTGAGGTCATGATTTTAGACTCCTGCATGGGGCTTGTTCCCAGTGCTCCTCCATCCCTGTTATAGGCACGCCTGTGAAGCTCTGAAAGGACATAATCAGGCGCAACAGTAGTTATGCTGACCCCAGTCCCTTCCAATTCTATTCTCAGGGAATCAAAAAAACCGACCATGGCATGTTTGCTGGCTGAATAAGCCGTACGTTGAGGAACTCCGGTGAAACCAGCCACACTGGCCACAGGTATAATACTCCCCTTGGATTTTTTCAGCCAGGGCAACGCATAATAGGTACAATAAACACTTCCCAGGTAATTCAGTTGCATCAGCTCTTCAACCAGGGATAAATCGGTGATCTCTTCAAAACCAGTCCACATGCTTCTACCGGCATTGTTCACCAGCACGTCTATACGTGTATACTGCTCAACGGTTTGATCGATCAACCTTTTGCATTGATCCTTCTCCGCAACATCTGTCGGAATCACCGCAGCTTGACCACCTTTATCTTCAATCTGTTTCTTTAATTCTTCCAGCCGTTTTTCATTGCGAGCAGCCAATACCAGTATTGCCCGTTGAGCTGCCAATTCCAACGCCAAGGCCCTGCCTATCCCTTCTGATGCTCCCGTGATAATAATAACCTTACCTGTAAACTCAGTCATGAACCTCCCTTATCCAAATCCGATTTTTAGATAAACATTATAAATTTAAGTTCGTTGCAGCATGATAGACAATTCAATCGGCGTTGAAAAGTGAGATCCTGTTTTCTAAAGCAAAACCTGCAACCTTTCAGGAATTGTTATTAATACCAGGATAAACATTATTCTTTAGCCGGATCTTTTTTTAAACAGCCTTTTTTCGGTCCAATATAGACCTGCAACAACCAGAAAGACCACCAGTCGATTGACTTTGAAGCAGCTTTTTAATAAGATTCATATAAATTATATCTTATATAAGAGTTGGGTTTGTTTTCAAAACGACAAACTCAAGAAACCAGCTCATGGTGCTCTGAATAGAGCGGGCTCACCAGGAAAATCGTCACCAGAAACCAACCAGGGGATATTGATGAAACGAATTGTAATTACCGAATTTATGGATGAAACAGCCGTTGATGGACTTAAAGATAGTTTTGAAGTGATTTACGATCCGAATCTGGTGGACAGGGAAGAGGAACTCTTTGGTTTGTTGGAGAAGGCTGACGCGATTATCGTACGCAACAGAACCCAGGTCAGGGGAAAATTGCTGGAAGCGGCTCCCTATCTAAAAGTAGTGGGAAGGCTGGGAGTCGGATTGGACAATATTGATATGTCGGCCTGCAAGGATAGAGAAATAGAAGTTTTCCCGGCAACAGGTGCCAACGATGCTGCAGTAGCAGAGTATGTCATAACTGTTGTGATGATGCTGTTTCGCAGGGCGTATCTCTCCTTTATCGACATGGCCGATGGTACCTGGCCAAGAACCCAACTCATGGGCAATGAAACGTCAGGAAAAACCCTGGGTTTAGTCGGTTATGGCGGTATCGCGAGGGAAACAGCAACGCGAGCAGTAGCCCTGGGAATGAAGATCCTGGCTTATGATCCTTATTTACCCGCTGATCACCCAGCATGGACTCAAGCAGAAAAAGTCGAACTGGACCGGTTGTTAAAGGAAGCGGATGCTGTCAGTCTTCACGTCCCTTTGACAGCTGAAACACAACACTTAATAGATGAAAAGGCCATCTCTACCATGAAAAAGGATGCTATTGTCATCAACGCTTCACGGGGCGGAGTAGTCGATGATCAGGCTTTGGTGGCCGCACTGAAATCGGAAAGACTGGCTGGTGCAGCTTTGGATGTATATGAAGTCGAACCTTTAACGGAAGAGTTTGGAAAACAGATGAAGGAACTCAAAAACCTGGTACTTACTCCTCATATCGGCGGTGTGACCATAGAATCCAACATCAGGGTTAGTGCCGTGACCGCTCAGAACGTTCGTCAGGCATTGGGAGAAAAGCAATGATCACGAAACTATCCATAGAAGAAGCGATAAAATTGGTTACACAGATTCTGGAGAGTCACAATACCAGCACTGAAAATGCAGAAATGGTTGCCAATGCGCTGGTAGCCGCCGAGATCGAAGGTCAGAAAGGTCACGGATTGTCCAGGGTTGCCTCTTACTCAGCGCAGTCCAAAAGCGGAAAAGTAGATGGTCATGCCATACCGGAGGTATTGCAGGTAGCCGAATCAGCCATTCGTGTGGATGCCAAACACGGATTTGCTTTTCCTGCATTCAAGACCGCTATCGATCATCTTTCCGATATGGCCAGAAAACAGGGGATTGCCGCAGCTGCTATCACCCAGTCGCACCATTGTGGCGCTTTGGGATATCACGCTGAAATGCTTGCTAAAAATGATGTGATTGCTCTTGTATTTTCAAACAGCCCAAAAGCCATGGCACCCTGGGGTGGCAAAGAAGGCATTTTTGGCACTAACCCCATCGCCTTTGCCGCACCGAGAGCTAACTCAAGACCATTGGTTATCGATTTATCCTTATCCAAGGTGGCCCGGGGGAAAGTCAAGGTAGCCCATGAAAGGGGAGAAGCCATTCCTGAAGGATGGGCTCTGGACAAAGATGGAAGTCCCACTACGAACGCTGAAGCCGCCATGTCAGGAACTATGGTTCCCATGGGGGACGCCAAGGGATCTGCTTTGGTGTTAATGGTTGAAATCCTTGCAGCAGCCCTAACTTCGTCCCACTTCGGTTTTGAAGCCAGCTCCTTTTTTACGGCAGAAGGTCCTTCACCAGATATCGGACAGTTTATGATCGCAATAGCACCAGGGCCTTTTTCTGATAACCGATTTGCAGCCAGACTGGAAACATTGATCTCCGCTATACTGGATCAGCCAGGAACACGATTACCCGGATCCAAAAAAGGGGCCATGTGGGATGAAGCCTTACAAAATGGATTAACCATCGATGAAAAGATGATGGCATCATTATTGGCTTTGAAAGGTGGAAATTAGACGTTGATGAGCAACGGGTTGCCCATCCTACATAAACACGCAGTCTTAACCGATTACCAGAAGACGAGAATCGAATAATTACAAAAGCCACAAATTTACCACTCCAAATGAATCAACAAGGGAATATCCCATGACAGAAGATCAAACCTCAACCAAACCGTTTGGATACAACGGAAGTATTCTTCACGTAAATCTTACCAACCACACCTGGAATGTGGAAAACCCCAGTGAGGAATGGTACCGCACCTACGTCGGTGGATCATCACTGGCATCTTATTATCTTTTGAAAGAAATGGATCCCGGTACAGATCCTCTTTCTGCAGACAATGTACTGGTGTTTGCCTGCAGTGTGTTAACCGGGGCACCGGTTTCAGGATTTAATCGATTCACCGTGGCGGCCAAATCGCCTTTGTCCGGTGGTTTTGGAGAAACCGAAGCCGGTGGATTTTGGGGACCGGAACTTAAATTTGCCGGATTTGATGCCATTGTGATCAAGGGTAAATCGGACAAGCCGGTGTACCTTTGGATTCATCAAGGAGAAGTGGCATTCAGGGATGCTTCCAGTCTTTGGGGTAAAGACAATTGGCAAACCAAGGAAGCTATAATCGAGGAACTGGAAGACAAGCGAGTTCGAACGGTGTCTATTGGACCTGCCGGAGAGAATCTTGTCAATTACGCCAATGTTCAGCACGAATTGGCCCATTTTAATGGCAGAACAGGTATGGGAGCCGTCATGGGTTCCAAAAACCTGAAAGCCATTACCGTAAGAGGCAAGGAAAAAATGAAAATGGCAGATTCGGACGGCGTCAAAGAAATCGCCAAGTGGCATAACAAACGAATCAAAAGCCACCCTTCCAATGTCAATCTCACTAAATTTGGAACCACCTTCCAGGTTTCCATCTTAAACCACAATGGCATCCTGCCCACCCATAATTTCAGGGACGGTATTTTTGCCGGTGCGGAACAGATCAATGAAACCACCTACCATGAAACCATCTTCCATTCCAAAGGAACCTGCTATGCCTGCTCTGTCAAATGTAAACGAGAAGTAGAGAAAACCGAAGGCAAATACCTGTTGGATTTGCGATATGGCGGCCCTGAATATGAGACGTTGGGAACCTTAGGTTCCATGTGTGAAGTAGCCGATCTCGCGGCTATCGCCAAGGGAAACCAGATCTGCAGCTTAATGGGAATGGATACCGTTTCAGCGGGATGCGTGGTAGCCTTCGCCATGGAATGCTACGAACATGGCATATTAACCGAAGAGGATACAGGTGGAAAATCGATCGCTTTTGGGGACCCTGACGCCATGATCTGGCTTTTGGAAATGATCGCAAAAAGGGAAGGCATCGGGGATATCCTGGCAGACGGCGTGAAAAAAGCTGCTGAAAGAATTGGTAAAGGTTCGGAAAAATATGCATTCCACATCAAGGGTAGTGAACTACCGGCACATGACGGAAGGGGAAAAACTGCCATGGCTATGGGATACGCTCTGTCCGCCACAGGAGCGGATCATGTGGAATGTCCCCACGATACGGCTTTTATGGACAATATCACCCCCTTGAATCCCGTGGGACTTTTAGAACCGGTGAAACCGTTGGTCAATGATTTTAACAAGGTTCGTTACTTCTCGGTAGGGCAGAAAGTATGGAGCATCAACAATTGCTATGGCATCTGCAATTTCTGTTCGGTGCCAATCCATGCCATGACTTTTGATAATCTGGTTAATTTGATCAACGCTATCACCGGTTGGAACAGCAGTCTTTATGAAATTATGAAAGTGGCCGAACGTTCGGTGACTATGTCCAGAATTTTTAACAACAGAGAAGGATTCGGACCGGAAGACGATCGTGTTATCAGGCGCTGGCACAAAGGTTTCAAAGAAGGAGCCCACAAAGACAAACCTATTGATGAGGCTGAATTCAGAAATATGATCGATCTGTTCTATGAAATTTCAGGCTGGGATAGAGCCGGAGTGCCAACCACCGGCAAGTTGATAGACCTAAACCTCGATTGGCTCTGTGAAATCTAAGATTTTAGATTTATGATCTGAGATTTATTTGGGAATTCTAGATTTACTTGATTGTAGGATGGGCCAACGAAGTTTGCCCATCCTACACTCCGACAAAAAAGCTCTGCATACAGATACCTACCATTCCCATAATCAACAATCAATTGTTAACGATTAAAGGGCTCACCAATAGGCAGGGCGATTCAGAAAAAAATCTGGATTCTTATTTTCAGATATAGAGGCCGCAGCATAGCTGCACGAAATAGAAAATCTAAGATCTGCAATCCAAAATCCAGGCGTGAGCCGTAGCTCACGCAAGAGAGGGGTTATTCCAGGGGAATAGGTGGTAGCTAT
>JAKSDL010000895.1 GCA_022360105.1 Pseudomonadota bacterium | reverse complement strand
CCATTGCTTTCGGATCTCTGGCAACCGCAATGGCGGTATTAACCAGTACGGCATCGGCTCCCATTTCCATGGCTTCGGCAGCCTGGGAGGGGGCACCGATTCCGGCATCGACAACCACAGGAACATTGCTTTGTTCGATAATAATTTCCAACTGACACCTGGTTTTTAAGCCCTGGTTGCTCCCGATGGGAGAACCTAAAGGCATTACAGCCTGGGTTCCCACATCTTCCAGTCTTTTGCAGATCACTGGATCAGCATTGACATAGGGCAGAACCACAAATCCTTCCTTGACAAGTTCTTCAGCAGCAAAAAGTGTTTCAACCGGATCAGGCAGCAAATATCGAGGATCAGGATGGATCTCCAGCTTGATCCAGTTGGTTTTTAATGCTTCCCTTGCCATTTTTGCCAGGAATACCGCCTCGTTTGCTGTCCTGACTCCGGAAGTATTCGGCAAAAGGTTTACCTTGTTCAGATCGAGATATTCCAACATTCGATCCTGTTTATTCTCAAGATCCACTCGCTTGAGAGCTACAGTTACCAGTTCGCTTTCTGAGGACTGTATAGCATCTCTCATCGCCTGATGAGAGCTGAATTTTCCTGTGCCCGTAAACAAGCGGGATGAGAAGTTTTTTTCAGCAATGGTTAGCATGTTGTCTCCTTTTCGTTCTTTTGGGATCTCATTTCAGATGTAGCTTTCATGGAGCAGAAATCAGGTCCGCACATGGAGCAATAGGGTTTTTCGCCATCTTCTGACGGACCGGGAATATTTTCATGGTAATATTCGCTGGCGGTGTCCGGGTCAAGGGAAAGATTAAACTGGTCTTTCCAGCGAAATTCAAAGCGTGCCTTACTAAGCAAATTGTCTCTTAATTGTGCAACAGGATGCCCTTTGGCAAGGTCGGCAACATGAGCAGCCAGTTTATAAGCTATGACACCATCTTTTACATCTTTCTTGGATGGTAATCCCAGGTGTTCCTTCGGGGTTACGTAACACAACATGGAAGCTCCGTACCAGCCGATATTGGCAGCACCAATAGCCGAGGAAATATGATCATAGCCCGGTGTAATATCGGTGGTGATTGGTCCCAAGGTGTAGAAAGGGGCATCAAAACAGTGTTTTCGTTGCAGTTCCACATTTTCTTGAATCAAATGCAAAGGTACATGGCCCGGACCTTCGATGATCACCTGGACATTTTTATTCCAGGCTTTTTGAGTCAATTCTCCCAGCACGGCAAGTTCTGCGAATTGAGCCCGGTCGTTGGCATCGGCCTGGCAACCCGGCCGCAATCCATCTCCCAGGGAAAGACCTATATCGTATTGCGCGGCAATGTCACAAAGGTCTTCAAAATGGGTATATAAGAAATTTTCCTGCTGATGAGCCTGACACCATTTTGCCAGAACAGAGCCTCCGCGGGAGACTATACCTGTCAGACGATTATCAGTAAGGGGAATGTGATCAATTAGCAGACCTGCGTGCACAGTCATATAATCAACTCCCTGCTCTGCCTGCTCCAGAATTGTTTCCTTTAAAACCTGCCAGGATAGATCTTCCGCTTTACCTTTGACTTTCTCCAAGGCTTGGTATAGTGGTACCGTACCAACAGGAACCGGTGAGTTTCTGAGAATAGCTTCCCGCGTGTCGTGGATACGCGTCCCGGTTGAGAGGTCCATGATTGTATCTGCTCCCCAGCGGCAAGCCCATACAGCTTTCTCCACTTCTTCTTCCAGGCAGGAAGAGACAGCGGAGTTACCAATATTGGCGTTTATCTTTACCAGGAACTTAGGACCGATAATCATCGGTTCCGATTCCGGGTGGTTTTTATTGGCCGGAATCATGGCACGACCGCAGGAGATCTCTTCCCTTACAAACTCCGGTGTAATTTCTCCTTCCGGCATTGGAACGCCAAAACTGTTTCCCTTGTGAAAACGGGCTAAATCCTGAAATCGTTCTCTCATCAGCTGCAATTGTTGATTTTCCCGAATGGCAACATACTCCATTTCAGGACTGATAATGCCCCTCCTGGCTAACGCCAGTTGGGTTGAATTTTCATTGTTATCGTTTCGTTCTTCGACCCAATGGGAACGTAAACGATCCAGACCATGATGTATATTTACCTTCCTGGCAGGATCGGTGTAAGGTCCGCTGGTATCATACACGGTGATTTGGTCGCCTTGCATGTCAATTTCACGCATGGCCACATCAATGTCATGTAGATCCCCTTTGACGTATATTTTACGAGATCCGGGATAAGGGTCCCGGGTGATTCCGGTCTTGGGAATTGGTATGTTTGGTAGTGTCATCGATTATCCTTTAAATTTTGTGTAGTACCAATTGTCTTTTTTTACCTGCAAAAGAAAAAATGATGATGGATTTTATTGCATGTTCGTGCTCGTTCCAAATGTTATCCTCCTTGCACGGCTTCAATCATCAAAACCTGGTCCTGATCCTTTATTAATGTGTGTTGCCACCGATCATCAGGAACTATTTCTCCGTTTACGGCCAGTGCGGTGCCCTTGAGGTTTCGGATTTTTAAACTTTCCAACAGATCTGAAACCGTTGCACCGGTCGGCAGATTGTATTCGGTGTTGTTAACAGTCACCTTCATAATTCCTCCTCATGTTGATAAGAGCGAAATGGTCCAACCCACCACAGCCTTTGCCTGTATTAAAATTCCTGCTTGCTTGTAACAGCTTGTTGGTGTAGGAAATACCCGCTTGGACTGCATGCTCCATGTCAAGCCCTTTAGCCAGGAATGCTGCTATGGCAGATGACAAGGTGCAGCCTGTTCCGTGGGTATTCCGGGTGCTGATTGTTTCATGGGAAAAGACAAGGGTGCTGATTCTGCAATCCGAACGCTTTAAGCTCAACATGTCCGTCTTTGTTTGTCCGGCGACATCTCCTCCGGTAACCAGGGAGGCTTTTGCTCCAAGATTCAGCAATTTCACGTTTGCATTTTCTGCCTCATTTGGAGAGATGTTTTCCATTCCAATCAGCTTTGCAGCCTCCCGGATATTAGGTGTAACCAGACTGCAAAGCGGAAACAGGCAAGCCCTGAGTGCCTCAATAGCATCGGGTTCAAGTAAATCAGTGCCGGATGAAGAGATTAAAACCGGATCAAGGACAACAGGTATCTTCACCTTAGCCAGGCATTCTGCAACCGAACGGATGATCGATCCATTCATCAACATGCCGATTTTGATCGCGACAATGGGCATGTCGCTTAAGACCGCGTTAAGCTGAGAAGCGACCAATTCCGGTTGAATAGCAACGAGTTCATGAATCCCACGGGTGTTTTGGGCTGTGACGGCAGTCACAACACTTGAGGCATAGCAATCCAAACTGGCAAAGGTTTTAAGGTCAGCCTGAATGCCGGCTCCCGCACCAGAGTCCGACCCTGCAATGGTTAGGCAGACTGGTTTCATGGTTGTGCTTTGGAAAAAGCATTCAAATATTCCCTGGCAGCAGTCTCAATATCGTCGGATTGCATGATACCCCTGATTAAGCCACAGCATGGAACACCTGTTTTCCGAACTTCAGCTATGTTTTGCGGGGTTATCCCTCCAATTGCCACAATGGGGATTCCGGCAATATCGAGAACCGTTTCCAAGAGTTGGGTGCCGACCACTGCATCCGGTTTTTTCTTACAATCGGTTTCAAAGATCGGTCCCACCGATAAGTAAGAGATATCTTCTTTCAGTGCGCTTTTTGCCTGATTAAACGAGTGAGAGGATTTGCCGATGATCATGTTTCCGGCAATCTTTCTGGCGTCTTCCACCGACATGTCATCAGGTCCCAGGTGAAGTCCGTCTGCCTCACACAGCCTGGCGATGTCGGGTCGATCGTTGATAAAAAAGGTAACGTTATATTGCCGTGTCAGTTTTCTAACACTTCTGGCCAGATCCAGGTGATCCTTATCGGAAAGCTCGTTTTTCAAGCGAAGCTGAAACAGCCGGATACCGCCTAGAAAAGATTGTTCAACGGCATTGAGAAAGTCAGGAATATCAGGATGAAACCGTAATCCGGCCACCAGATAAATGCCCTGAATAAAGGATTGGTTTTCCATGGTTGGTCTCCAAAAACAAAACTGATCGAGCCTGAGGTCTTGCTGAAACAGCAGGCAGAACAGACCGAAAAGTTCAGAGTTAGCGGAAAACCAGCAGAATGACGTGGAAAAGTAATATACGTTGCAGGAGTAGATCAACTCTACTCTTAAGGCAGGTTTACTGGAATTTTTCGACGTCCCTACGCTGGTATTATCCAGATCAGGTTCGCGGGTTTGATCTCAGCAGAATGCACCCCGCGTCGCATGAAAGTATGGTGTTTAATTTTCTTGTGAGTTGTCAAGAGAAAAGTGGTCAGACAGGTCTGTAGCCTTATTATCAGTAGTTTTCAGCCGATATTCATCTCGAATGAGGACTGGTTTTTTCACAGATCGCCGATAACTGATAACCCAGCAATGATCTATGATGCTGCAAACTGTTTGTGGTTTATGCATGAATGAACCGGAACCCAATCATGCCAATCATAATTAATACCCAAAAGGTGTAATGGGGAAAATCTCCATATTTGTCCACGAGTCCTCAAACGAGTATTTATAAAGCAATCGGAATCGCACGGAGGGGAAGGTGTCAGCCAGTATTTTTAATGCCGTTAAAGGGGGGCTGTATAGGGTTTCAAATTCAATGCAAGTGGTATCATCAGTAAACGTGGATTCGTCCGCATTGATGATATCTTCGATGGTTCCCCAGTTTGTCATACACCAGTCACGTTGACAGAAAAACCCGGTGGTTTCGTAGTTTTCAGCTGCTTTGTTTAGTAATTTCAAATCTGAAAGATCCAGCGTTCCTTGTAGCTCATGTAGCGATTGTAACAACTCCGATTTAGGCTTTTTTTCAGTTTTTTTGCCCCCGTTGATCTCTTTTATCACAACTTGCAGAGCATTATCTTTAAATTCAGGCAGTTCCATATTTTGAGAACTAAGTTGGACCAAAAATGATTGCATCGGCAGGTGCAGTTGTTGAGGCAGTTTTTTGATAGAATTGAGGGAGATGAGCGAAGGCGATTCGCCAGGCTCTGCTTTTGATTTTAAAAAGCTAAGAATAGTCTTGGCATTGGATTGAAAATGCAGCTGATTTGTAACTTGCGCAGTCATAACCGATTCAGGGTGGGGTTTAAGTTTAGTGCGTTCGGAATGATTTCAAGCCTTGCATTTTTCAGCGTCAATTTCCAGCCTATTTCTGCCCTCTCCTTCTTAGCAGGTTAAAATATCAAAAAAATCAATAATGAAGTGGTTTTGCCGTGCAATCTGTTTCATTGTTAACTTTTTAAAAAACATGCTTCCTATTTAAGATGATCCAAATTATCCCGGATGAAATCATTCGTTGACAGGCAGTTGATACAAGATGGTATAATAGGTTTAAACAGATAAAACGGGGGAAACTATGACCATCAAAAGGAAGATTCTCACTCTTAGTATTACAACAAATATCTTATTGTGGATTTTAATTTTCTCAACTGTCCTTATTACGACTCAGCGTCAAAATTCAGCCAGGTCTTCTCAGTTGGAGTCGATGCTTATCGAGCAAAAGAAAGAATACTTGCAGGATATTGTTAAAAACGCTTTTACCATTCTCTCGGAATATGCGGAATCATCAGCTGAACCTGATCCGGAAACGATCATTCGACTGCTTTCCAGGCCACGCTATGACGTTGATCAGAGTGCCTACTTTTTTGCTTATCAGATCAATACCGATGGTACTTATAGTTTTGCGTTTCATGCGACGAAACCTCAGTTGAACGGGAAAAAGACCAATATCGATAACCCGGATGTGAATGGTGTGAAGTTCCGCAGACTTTTAATTGAGGGATCACAAAAGGGTGAAAACTTTGTTGAATACACTTATGCCAAGGGTAAGCAGGATAATCTTCAACCAAAGCTTTCGTATTCCCTGCACCTGAAAAAATGGAACTGGGTGCTGGTCGGGGGAATCTATCTTGACAATGTGGCAGCGGCGAAAGCGGAATTGGAACAGCGGCTCAATCGTGAGTTACGAACGGTACTTATCACCATCACTGTTATCTCCCTGGTAGTTATGCTGCTGACAATTCTGGGGACTTTGTATTTTGGTAACCGGATTGCCAGGCCGATCACTGATATCACAGGTATCATTGCAAAAATTGCAGACGGAAGAACAGATATTTCTGTACAGCAGGATCAAACTGCAGAAATTGGTGCCATGCAACAGAGTTTGCAAAAGCTGCTCGACAGTTTTATCAAAAAATCTCAATTCGCCAACGCCGTGGCTGCTGGAGACTTGAGTCAGCAAATAGAGGCCTCGTCGGGAGACGATTCCCTGGGCAAAGCATTGATCATCATGCAGGAGAATCTTAAACAATTGATCGATGATATCAATATTATTGCCGGCGGAGTGGTGAGCGGTGCAAAAGAAGTGATGGATGCCAGTACTACACTATCCCAAGGAGCCACAGAACAAGCAGCGTCAGCCGAACAGATTAACAGTTCCCTGGTTGTTATCAAGGATGAAACTGATCGAAATGCGGATGATGCACGCAAAGCTGAAGGAGAGGCAACCGAAACAAGGGAGGCAACTAATAGCGGAGTGATTTCAATTAATCAGTTGAACGATGCCATGCAAACCATTATCAACTCCAGCCAGGAAATCTTTAAAGTTATCAAAACAATTGATGAAATCGCTTTTCAAACCAATTTGCTGGCCTTGAACGCGGCGATAGAAGCCGCCAGAGCAGGAAAATTCGGCAAGAGCTTTAAGGTCGTGGCAGATGAAGTCCGATCTCTGGCCAATAAAAGTGCAATCGCTGCGAAAGAAACAACAGAATTGATTGAAGGGGCCATAGGCAGTGTTTCCAAAGGTGAAGGCGTGGTGGAAACTACCAGGGAAATGCTGATAGAGGTTACAGAGCGAATTAACAATTTAACCAACCTTACCGATTCCATTGCCAGGTCTTCCATGGATCAGGCGAAAGGTATCACGGAAGTAACCGGCGGCGTGGATCAGATTTCAAAGGTAACCCAATCCAATGCAGCCCAATCGGAAGAGACGGCCTCATCGGCCCAGGAACTTCACTCGCTGGCAACAAAATTGAAGAGCGCAGTAGAGCACTTTACACTGGAGTGAGTTCATCTATGGCAATATCAAACCATCAATAAAACACTTCGACCGCCCTTCTTTTCAGGAAATGTTGCTACTTTGAGACCCGTTTCTTCGGCGTCTTTCAGCATGGATTCGAATAACTGCTGACTAACGTGCATTTTTGGTTCAACAATCAGAATCTTTCCGTTTGCATTCAGCATCTGTTTCATTTCGCTCAAAAAAGCTTTCGAATCTCCGGTTTCATGGATCATATAGAAAGCCAGGATAAAATCCACCTGTTTGTTTAATCCAATTCCTGTGGAATGACACTGATGGAATTCCATTCTATCGCGCACTTTGTGCTTTCTGGCCTTTTTTTCAACCTTATCCAGCATTTGCGGCTGCAAATCGGCTGCGATCACTTTACCGGTTTCGCCCACCAGCTTTGCCATGTCGATGGAAAAATAGCCGGGACCGCATCCCACATCCAGGACACAATCGCCCTCATTTACATATTCACCGACAATCTTTTTCGGGCTTTGCACAATGCGTCTCAGCCAGTTATCCAGCATGAAGGCAAACTGGTGGGGACAAACATGATCATTTTTTGCCGGTGGTTTGTTCTCGTTCATCATTTTTTCTCCAAATTGGAGTGTTTAGGCACTAAACACTCAGTGTAAAAAATTTTAATTATCAGTATCGATAATTGTTTGAAGGAAATTTTCAACTTTTTGCAAAAACTCAAAAAGAAACCCAGCTTTGTCTTCACTGATACCGGACAAGTAATCCAGATAACCGCCATCCATGGTTTCGTGCCAATGTTTATGAGAATAGTGGGCGGCTTTTCCCTTTGAGGTCAATCGAACTAGTGATCGGGAACCGTTTAACGGATCTTCCACTTTGCTGGTCAGTCCTTTTTGTTCCAGCTTTTTCAATCTCTGGGAGATAGCACCTTTTGTGACATTGGCATATTTTGCCAGATCGGTGACACTCAGGGTTTCGTCATGATCTCCTACAACTTCGATTAGATGTATCTCCGAACCGGTCAGTTTTTCATCGGTACCATAACGCCTGGGAGCGCTTTCTATTTCAAGATAGAGCTTGACCAGATTTTCGAATTTCAGATGCAAAAGTCGTAAGGTTTCTGAGTTTTTATGTTTATTCATAATAAAAGTGTGTAGTGATTAAACACTTTTGTCAAATCGAATAGAGCAGCAATTTCCCGTGGGCTTTGACAGATCCTTCACTAACTTCAGGATGACAGTTTGGATAGGGTCTCTTAACTAAATGGCTCAAGTTTCGCACCTGCTTTTGCAGGAGATGATTTATATGGTGTCAAACCACCATCAGCGATTCAGTTAAAAACATTTGGCTATTAGCGATCAGCTGCCAGCTTTGATACGACTCGCTTCGGCCCGTTATTTTGAGTATTCATGTAAACGTACCAAAGGTGTTCAGTTTAAAGCTAAAAGCTAACTGCCGGTACCGAATAGCTTTTATGTAAAAGTCATCTTCCTCAGTGAACTGCAGAGCCACTGATAGCATAAAACAAGGGTGTGAAACTTGAGTAAATGATTTTGAATCTGTACCGTCCCTTCAGGGTTTCATACCAGGTATCCCGATCCTGGGCAAAAAAAACCATTCGGAATTGCAAACCATCATCGTATGAAATGTTGAATAAATCCTATTATCCAGTAAATACAAATCCCAATCTGAACCACAAAAAAACCAAAGCGAATCTGCACCCCCCATACGCTGGTTGAAACGGCATGAGTGGTCGATTGAGCGATTCTACTTATCAAGACTATGATTGCCAGGGGGTTTGTAATATTCGTCAGGTTTGTAGCAAGCGCCAACAGCAACAGCCCGCCGATAAAAGGGAAACTTTCATAGCAATTGGCATGAGCACGACAAAGCCTGGCCGAGAATTCCGAAACATCGATTCCATCGGTTTTGAAACTATTGGCTGCTCTTTTTCCTGCCAATGTCAGAGTGGCCCTGTGAAAGACCACCACGATAATGATCAACAGTGTCCAAGCGATATAACCAATCAATGCGAGTGCTGTCAGGTTCATTGTTATCCTCCTTGTTAACAGGTTGAACCGCGTACTATTAAATAATTAAACAGAAAACAAGAAAAAGGCTGAACAATCCCGCTACGCTGAGCCGGGGATGTGGAGTCAGGGCAAAGCGACTGACCAGGTAGCTGATGACAATGGTCGATATCGTTACAATAAAAAACTTCACAAAGATAAAACCGGTCCAAAGCTTGAACAGGGCCAGTTGGATGGTGATAATGAATACCATGTGGACCAGGTAAACATTATAGGAGTTGTCTGCCAGCGATTTGCAGAGTGGGTTGGTTTTATCCATGCTTTTCTTTGCGAAGGAAAGAAAAAACAGAATGATGGCAAAGCAGGCGAAACTCTGCACGAAAACACTCAAGGTATACATTTTCAACACTAGTGTTCCTATCATGCCGCCCGACAATAAGATGGAAGCTACCGACCATATTATCATATTTCCCGGGGGCTTTTCATGGGAGAACCAATTCCGGTGAAAGGCATAAACCCCTAACCAGAAACAGATAAAGTGTAGTATCAGATTTGACGTCCTAAACTGGAAAATGGTGACAATAACAAGCCAGGGGTCCCTGACTTTGCCGGCAAAAATGCCAAAGCGGGCTGCAAGAATTAACAAGGAAGCCGACAGTGCCGCTAAAAATAAAACCAGCAAAATCTCTCTATCGGAAGCAATTCCTCCGGTTTTGAAAGGCAAGGACAGCTTTAGAAATTGCTTCATTTTGATGGCAACAACAAAAATCAGGAAGAAATAAAACAGCAGGGAAACATACCACAAATGCCAGTGGTTAAATTGGTCTATGGTTTCCAAAGGAGCTGTTTGCAGCGAAAATGCGTTGATCATTAAAATCTTAAACAGCTCAAAAAAGCTTAAAGAGTGATCACCGCGTGAATAGTTGTATATGATGGCTTTAGCGGGACCAAGCAGGACTACACCGATCAACCAGGGAATCGCCAGCCGGTTGATTTTTCTGTTGATAAAAGAACCTGCGGTTTTATTGCTGAAGGAGGGAATGGCAAAGTAACCGGAAATAAAAAACAAGGTCGGCATTTCAAAAAGCAGCAGAATACCCAGCAGAATATCAAAAAACCTTGAATTGTCATCGTTTACTGCCCAGTATGTTGTGTAGAAACTGTATGCACAACCGGCATGCAAGGTGATAACCAGAAAAATTATCACCCAGCGAAGATTATCCAGAAACAATACCCGATCATTTGTAGTGCTTTGCATGGTGATTTAATCTCTCCCTCAATAAATGCTCTGCTCAATCCACACCATCAGTTCACTGAGCGCTGTTGAAGACAGTAAATATGTTTCCTGATGTTCTTTTGCCAGTTCTTGAATTTTTAGTAACAACCCGGTGAGCGAAAGTTTATCGATATCGTTGTTTTTGGTCTTTGTAAAATCAGAGACATGGCCCCACATGTGTTGCAGTGAGTTTCTTATGCCTCCTTCAGTTGGCGGTTTCATGAGCCATTCCGTCAATAACAAGGCCAGATCGGAAATATCATCTTTTGGTTTCATCAGCGAGACCTCTTTGCCGATCTGTTTGTACACATCAGGATTTCTGGCCAGCAACGAGTATTTGTGATGAGTCCACATGTGTTGACCGGATCTGGGTAGGGGAATACGACCTGGTTCCTTGTCTTGGTATTTGTTTTTCAGAATGTGTAGCTGCCCAATAGGAGGATCAATATACACAGATGGCCATGTACCTGTGTTGCCTTTTAAATCGACCGGTGATTTGTCCTGATAACCGCGTAACGACATTTCTGCAGCCAACAGGTTATGACGCATTGTCAGTGCCCAGCCGTGCTTTACCCAGCGAAGTGTTTCAGGGTGTTTCGCATAACCTTTTTTCTTATTGACCAGAATGGAAACGATTCCATGCAGTTCGCGATGCTCACCTAACAGACTTTGTCTGTTTAAATACCCCGGGTTGAGATCCCAAATACGCATTTTTTTCCTTCCAAACTCGAAATTAGTCGAAACAAGCCGGAGAATTCGCAGTGCGTTTTTTTCGGCAAATGGAACGCCGGCAGGCATTAATTTTCATTTTATCCTGCCTGGATAACTGTAAAGTCAAACCAAACCTTCTGACCAGCGCAAAGCATTGCAAAAACCTGTTCTCCTGGAGAGTAACCTGGGAAAATTGCTCCCCACAATTGAGTTCTGCAGCTATTCTTCCCTGGTAAAGCAAGTCATCGGCTTTGACTTGAAGAATCCTGTTTGCTTCGTCCAACTGACGTCTGAATTTGCTTATGTCCGTTGAGTCATCACAAAAAGAGGTCGTGAATGAAGTGGGTTTGTAACTTTTTGTTTTGTATTGTTTTGTCTGAGTTTTTTGGTAAATGGCAAAAGCAAGCAGAATACAGAGTAAAACCAGAATGGTAACCAATATGCCTAAAATCAGTTTCCAGGGTGTTTTCTTTTTTTTACCGATATCCTCAAATTCAATTTGAAACAACTGCAGTTTACCGTCTTTGGATTCCTTGTTCAGGGTGGGGGTGACTACCAGCTTCATAACAGCTCCAACCAGGGATATCTTGGATACTTTTGGTTGGATCATGTTCTTGGTTCTGGTTGATTGTTTTGCGAGTTTTAAAGCGTATTTGTTGAGAAGCTTCATCACCTGGGGGTGTTTACGCCAGTTTTGGCGGTCAACCTCGGGTCCCGTGATAATCAGGAAATCCTCCCTGGTGAACATTTGAGCTTTTTGAACACCAGGTGGAGCATCATCACAAACACCAATCGGTCTCCACTCGCTGTATTTTAATTTTTTAAATGAGTTTCCCTGTGCCAAATGTTCCCTCCAGGCTGTTAATTGAACAGTTTTTTATGTCATGAATATCCTATCTCTAGCACAACAGCTAGAGCAAGCCGTGACATTTGACAGTTCTCTAACTCCGAAATTGTTGTTTAATTTGAGTTTTGATTATAGACTGAAAGAAGTTTGCTCAAGATTAATCATCCGCCGAATGTGTTGATTTAAATATATACAACTACTGTCACCTCGAAGGATTAGGGGATTAGCCACCTATGAAACTTCATAAAAAAGTCAGCCTTTTTTTATTTCTTTTAATGCTCTTTACAGCTGTTGAAAAGATTGCATTATTTCAGACCTTGTTTTCACTAAACCATGCCCAGGCGATAGCATTAAGCGTATTGCTGGTTGCAGCTCTTTTATGGGTAACGGAATGGGTCCCGTTGTTTGTAACCAGCTTGATCATCGTTTTCCTACAAATCGGTTGGTTGCTGCCGGTTATGAACCCCGCGGCAGGAAAGCTTGAGCGACAGGCTTTCTTGTCTCCTTTTTTTTCCGATATTATATTGCTTTTTATGGGCGGTTTTATCCTAGCTTCTATGCTGCACAAATATCACCTGGATGATCGTATTGCCAGGTGGTTGCTGCAAAAAACAGGAACCAGGCCCGGTCGATTACTCTTCGGTATCATGGCGGTTGCAGCGTTACTTTCCATGTGGATGAGCAATACGGCAACCACGGCAATGATGTTTGCCATTGTTTTGCCTATTATTGCCTGTATCCCTGAAACCAATAAGTTCTCAAAAGGTTTGGCTCTTTCCATTCCTTTCGCTTGTAATCTGGGAGGACTAGGAACACCCATCGGCACCCCTCCCAATGCGATCGCCATGAGCTTTCTAGCTGAAAAGGGAGTATTGATCAGCTTTGGCGGTTGGATGCTTGCTGCCATACCCCTCATGCTTGTGTTGTTGATTATCTGCTGGTTTATTTTGTTGAAGCTATATCCACCGGGTGATTTGAAAATCCATTTTCCGGAAATTGAATCAAAAGGCCTCACAGGCATTCACTGGCTGGTTTCTGCCCTGTTCTTATTAACCATTATCGGCTGGCTGACAACGGATTTGCATGGATTGTCTATTGGTACAATCAGTCTTGTTCCGGCTATTTCAGCATTCGGTCTTGGTTTACTGAACGTGAAGGATTTTAAAAATCTCCCCTGGGATGTTTTGTTTATGGTTGGCGGAGGTATTTGCCTGGGAGTAGGACTGAAATCCAGCGGCTTAACCCAAAAAATTGTGGAAACCATACCCCTGGAATTTGGATTTATCTGGGTGTTGGTAGCCTTTCTGTTGCTGGCCGCTGTCATGACAACGTTTATGAGTAATACGGCCACAGCTAACTTGTTGATCCCTATAGCAATTTCCCTGGAATTCAAAGTTGCCCTGTTTGTAATACCCATTGCCATGATATGTTCTACAGCAATGGCACTACCGATCAGTACGCCTCCCAATGCTATCGCCTTCGGTTCAGGTATGCTGGAATCCAGGGATATGATAAAACCGGGAGCACTGGTCACTGTTGTATCTTTAATGACCATTTTGTTGATGGGACTCTTTTTCTTGCCTTTACTGAGATTGTAAGGAGGATATGTATGGAAATTCATCGTCAAACTTGCCAGTTTTGCGGTTCAAGGAATCTCAAGAACATTCTGGTCAGGGAACCAGGCGAGCAAGACAAGGTTTTTGTACAGTGCAGGGGATGCCGTAAAATGGTAGCCCGCTATATTATCAGCCATGGTGGCTATTATCATCACGGCAAAGGATTTGAATCTTACTTAAAAGGATTGACGCGGGGCAGCGGGGAATTGATGAGTGGCAAGAATATCAAAAAAGATTTTGAAACCATCAAAACCAAAGCCCTGGGAATCTTCGACAGGGCGGTTAAATGGCTGCAGGAAAATGGTAAGGATGATTAAAACCTCAATGGCACATTCCGCTAAATCTGAAATTAACGTCTAAGTTTTCCAATATTGCTGAAAAAAGAGCGAAGAATTCGCTGAGAATGGAACGACCATCAACATATCAATTCAGCAAGCCAAACTTCAAAAGTTCCCATCCCGTATCAAAGAGACCTGAAGAGCCGAAGTGAAAGTAGTTGTTGGTGAGTAAAAATTTTTGAGAGGTTTAGAATTTATAAATCATCAACGTCTGAATATCTGCATCCCAACAAATAAATTGTGGATCGTCACGAAAAAGCATATACTGTATGGGATTTCGGTGAATACCGTTCAATCAGAACTCAAGTTTCGCACCCTTGTTTTATGCTATCAGTGGCTCTGCAGTTCACTGAGGAAGATGACTTTTACATAAAAGCTATTCCCTACTGGTAGGTAACTTTTAGCTTTAAACTGAGCACCTTCGGTACGTTTACAATACTACTCAAAATAATGGAGCGAAGCGAGTCGTATCAAAGCTGGCAGCTGATCGCTAATAGCCAAAGGCTTTTAACTGAATAGCTGATGATGGCTTTACACCATATAAATCATCTACTGCAAAAACAGGTGCGAAACGTGAGTCAGAACATTATGGATCGTTAAATAATAGTTACCTTTTGAACAACGTCACAAACATGAGCTTCTACAGCCTTTTAAAACAAGTCAACAAAGCTATTGTGCAGTTATTGTTGCTTTTTCTTGCGGTAGGAACTTTTCTGATCTCACCGCTGAATGCACAAACAAAAAAGTATCATTTCCGTTACGGGCTATCGTGGCATCGCATAGTTCTGACCGATGGATATGGTGAATTCCTGAATGACCGGTATGGGGCAGAACATGTTGATATGGCCGGAAGTTATTTAGGATTTGTTTACCAATTGAATTCTAAATTCGGTATTGGCGGAAGAACAGTGACTTCGAAGGGAAGCATAAAATACAAAACGTTAAATGATGAATCGGAAGAATTTAGCATGTCCTATACCGCCTTAATAGCCACAGCCAGCTGGTACATGTCTCCTTCAATAGAGATTCTGGGCGGATTTGGATTTGATAATTTGAAACGCAAATCCTACGGATACGCTGATGCAAGTATCGTAACCAGCAATCTTGAGGATAACAGCGGGCAGGCAGAGGTGGAAACCTTCGGCACCGTTTTCGAAGGACAAGTCATCTACAGGGCATTTGGTGACCGGGGTGCATCCACTACTTTTGGGTTGGAGTTAGCTGCAACCTACACCTACGCGGCGCATGTTATTGATTCATCCGACAAACGACCTGCCTATGATAGTCGGGGTCAACCTATTGCTTCGACTTTTGATTTGAGTGGATTTGGTTACACGGTTAATCTTTCAATAGATTTCTAGATTTGTAGTAAGGCTCGACAAATGAAAAAAAGTTTTCAATCATTTCTGGCATTTTGCTTGGTTATTTTGACAATAATCGCCTGCAAAGAGCTACCGATGTCTGCTTCTTCCAATGAGGAAACTGAAGCGAATGACTATATGCCCTTTACCGGTAATGGTTATGTGTATCGATGGCAGAAATCGAGTACTTTAACAATTTTATTGCCCACAGACGCAAGTCAAGCGGGAGTAACAGGTTATATTGCTGCATATCGAGTAGCCTTTTTATCCGGAGTAAATCAATGGAGTTCTATCCTTAATTCTCTCGGCATAACTTTGGTTTATGTAACTTCAGGTGCTAATGATGTAAGGGTTCAATGGGATGATGGTTCGGGTCCAGACATCGGCCTGGGTGTTGTAGGTTTCGCTGAGATCGATTCCGGATCAGATCCTTCGCGCCGGATTGTCATGACTACCAGACTGAATTACGATTGGTCTGCTCATTCCACCTCTACCATTGAAGAAGTAGCTTCTCACGAATTTGGACACATGCTTGGAATCTGGAGTCACAGTTTCGATCCTGTTGATAGAATGTATCCGTATGTTCAGGGGCAGGCGGGACTAAGCGGAAGAGATACAAGTACAATGAGTTATGTATACTCATTATCAGCTGATATAGACCTTACATCCTGGCCAAACAACACCATATCAGTACCAAGTTTACCTGCAGGAATGGCAGATTTCCGGTTAAAATGTTCTTTTGGACTAGAGCATTTGAAAGATATTGGAGGCTTTGAACCATTAGTTCATCAGGAATTTCTTAACCAAGATGTGCAGGCCTACCTGGATAACTAAACGATCCTTCGCTAAAGGCAGCTTAAAGTAATAAAAAACTGCCTCAACTCCTTCTAGCTGCGTGATTTGCTAATCGGCTTAGGAGTTTTACCGCAATGCAGGCAGGAGGATTGGTTGGTGTCGTGGGGACAGTGCTGTCTGTACCACTGTTTGTTGCACTGGTTGTAGGTGCGAAGGTGCCAGGATTCTTTGGTTCTGTCTCTGCAGGGAGTGTAGTTGCACTGGCAGTTTGATTCCATCATTATTTCGGTTGGTTTCAGGTTAGAAAGATTTTGCAAAAACCAGCCTAAAATGTATGGGATTTCATTTCAATGCACAATTTATTGCCCTTTAATATTGGATTGCCAAGGGAGTTTCTGCAGGTCCACATTGCCGCCGGAAATGATAATTCCAACTCTCTTGCCCTTGAACCCACCAGGATGTTGCAGGATGACACCAAGAGGAACGGCACTTGAAGGCTCGACGATGATTTTCATTCGTTCCCAGGTGAGTTTCATGGCGGCAATGATGGTTGCCTCCGATACAGTCAAAATATCAGAAACGTATTTTTGAATGATTGGGAAAGTAATCTTCCCTGTCGAGGTCAGTAGTCCGTCCGCAATGGTCTTAGGGTTTTTGGAGGGAACAAATGAACCGCTTTTAAAGGATCGAAAGGCGTCGTCTGCTTCTTCCGGCTCTGCAGCAATTACTTCAATATCGGGATCAAGATAGTTGGTTGCCAATGCCGTCCCGCTTATTAAACCACCTCCTCCGACAGGTGCCATGATGATATCCAGATTGTCGATTTCCTGATGGAACTCTAAAGCAGCAGTAGCTTGTCCCGTCACAATTCTGATGTCGTCATAGGGATGAATAAACAATGCCCCGGTTGTTTCCCGGATTTTTTTGGTGGTCTCTTCCCTGGCCTGTAACGTTGGTTTGCATAAAATGACCTCACCACCATAGCCTTTTACTCCCTCAATCTTCACTTTGGGTGCGTTTTCCGGCATGACGATATAGGCTTTTATACTCCGCTTTGCAGCGGCCAGTGCCAGTGCCTGCGCGTGATTTCCGGATGAGTGAGTGCAGACTCCCCGTTTTGCCTCTTCATCTGCCAGCGAAAATACCGCATTGCCGGCGCCCCTGAATTTAAAAGCACCGACTTTCTGGAAGTTCTCGCATTTAAAGAACAGATTTGCCCGGGTAAGGTCGTTCAGAGCTTGGCAGGTAAGTATGGGTGTTTTGTGAGCATAAGGTGCAATACGATTTGCAGCTTGTTTTATATCTTCCAGTGAAGGGATTTCCATAAATAGTATTAGGTTACAGATGGTTTTATGATGGGATGTTAATTTTTCTCCAATTCAGATAGGACGTAATTTAAGATCACTTCCTTCAGGGTACTTATGTAGTCCAATCCCTTTTCTTTTGAAGCCTTTCTTTGGTCACCTACAACACCGTTTTCGGTCAGGGTGATGTAACCTTCTTTCTTGGCTTTAGCCCGAACTTCCTGATTGTAGTCTCCCACAAATCCTTTGACAAACTGATCAGGGTAAACCAGGTTCTCATCCAAAGCCATCATGATCGACGCTTCCAAATCACCGGCATGGGCTCCCAATTCTTCCGGAGTGAGTTGATACTTTTTACAAAATAATCTGATAGCTGATAATTGGTAACAGATAACTGCCTCTAAATAAACGCATATCCTTCACCTCGGTAGGTTGGTACTTGATCGATAATTTGACCGTTTTGCACCAGGTAAAATTCATTAAAGCGTTCGCTGAGCTCCCCGCCTTTGGCGTGCTGGAAAAAAACCGGATCGCCCAGTTCCAAATCAGGGCAGTTGTCAGGCAATTCCAAGGGTGTTTGCACTTCGCCTGCTCCTTCCAGCGAAAGCAATTTCATACCAGGGGGATAAACAGGTACAGGCAGTTTATCCAAACCAGCCGGGCCGGATGCCGGATACCCTCCCCCCTGGCAGGTTACCATGTTTGCGGTCGGTTTTCTGACGACTTGTATTGCAAAAAATGCAGAGGGAGTAAAAGAAACCTCCTTGTAATGCCAGAAGGAAGAAGGTGCGTAAAAGGCGGAACCCGCGGTAACTTCAGTAACAATTTCCTCTTTTCCGGTCGAAACCAGACTGCCACTACCGCCACCGTTGATTACTTCAAGCTTGATTCCCTCTTGTTTCAGGGCTTTGATCACATCAATCCGGCGTTTTGAAAACTCTTTTGTGGATCTGCTTTTTAAAAACCGCAACACCCGGTTGTGAAACCATCTACCCGGGACGTCATCGCAAGGTCCCGCTATATGGCCTTCGTAACCCATGAGGGCATCAATTTCAATCCAGGGAAACTGTTTTGCAGCCCGAGCTATGGAGAGCGCCTGTTCAGGGCTACGGATAGGGCTTCGCCGTAAGCCAAGATGTTTATTAGTGAAGGCAGGCCGATACGCCAAATCCAGATCCAGACAGACCTTCAAAACCGTGTCTGCTGCCTGACCCGCCTCAGAAATGAGTTTAAGGTGCTCCTCACAATCGACCATCAGGGACACTTTGACACCTTTTTGGGTGAGATCTGCGAAGAGTTTGAGGTCAGAAGGTTGAACCGTGGGATAAGCAACTATGAAGTTGTCAAATCCCTTATCTGCAAGATATTGAGTCTCTTCCATGGAGAAGTCCATGATACCCTTGTATGCCGGACCTCCCTTTTCAAATATTCTTTTGGTTAAATTGACACAGCGGAGAGACTTGGAATGGACTCGAACCGTTTTCCCGGTATTCCTCTGCGTGGAAGCCACATAAACGATGTTTCTGTCAAATTTATCCAGATCTACGAATGCCAGTGGCATTCTCTGGTGCTTAAAAATTTCTTTGTAATACTGATAATCTCCATCCGGTTGCATTAACTCTCCTAGCTTGCAGTCTCCGTTTGCCTTTTCGACACCAAATCTTCCCAAATCTTTTTATAGCGTTCAGGGGTGATGGGAAAGAACCAGGCGGATATCAAGGCCGGTACGATAAACACCCAGGGACCAAACGTCATGATACCTCGCATGGCCTGCAGGGCCATTCCGGATTGAGGCTGGTTTGCAATGTAACCGACGGCAGACAGGGTTATACCGATCAAAAACATGGCCAAGGCGTTTCCTGTTTTCATAGTCACCATCATTAAACCGGCATAGATTCCTTCCCGACGTTTTCCTGTTTCCAATTCGTCCAAATCCATTACATCAGGGAAAATAGCCCATGGCATGGTGTGGGCGGCGCCGTATCCTAAACCTACCAATGCTCCGGTTACATAAATCAGAAGGTGTGGGGTATTCCCATCAATTACCATCCAGAGAAGTTGTGTCAACCCCCAGAATGTGAGACCGAACACCGTGGTGTTTCTTTTGCCGATTTTCTTGGTCATTAATGTCCACAAAGGCAGTGACACCACACTTACGAGCACAACGGTGATCATTAGAATCTGAAAAACACTGTCATCCTGAATCCAGTATTTAATATAATAAAGAACAAAACCCTCAATCACGTTGATGGCAGCAAAACATCCCACGTATATGACCAACAGCAAAAGAAAAGGTTTGTTTTTGATAAGTTGTCTGAATTCGGAGAATACTTCCAAGCGTGGTGATTTTTTTACATCCTTGTATCGCTCTCTGGTGGTGGCAAACAGAATAAACGGAAACACCAGTAACAGGATGGCGATAATGGTTCCAGCCATGGAGTAACCTTCCTGGAGATAGGGGATTTTTTCCTCTGCTGAGGCCAGACCTTGTTTAACGGCAAGTTTTAACTCTTCAGGGACATAGGATTTTGCAATTTCTTCCGGAACAACTACGGCAAACAGACCAAAAACCAGTGAAAAAAACATTCTGAAATTTGCCAGGCTCGTCCTTTGACTGTAGTCATCGGTTAATTCAGTCATCATAGTCAGGTAGGGAACACCATAAACGGTAATGAAGGTCATAAAGAGCACATAGATCGCTGTATAAATGACCATCTTCTGGGTCTGGGTTTCCAATCCCAAGGGGTAGAACATAAAATAGAACACCAAAGCCATGGGAATGGCGGCAATCAGGAAAAAAGGCCGCCTTCTTCCGAATCGCGTCCGTGTCCGGTCGGTAATGAACCCCATCATGGGATCTGAAAAACCGTCCCAGACCCGGCCTATCATGAAGACAGAACCTGCCAATGCTGGAATCAAACCCACGACATCTGTCAGATAGATCATGAAAATCACGCCTAACGCTGTTTTGGCAGTGGTATTGGGAATTTCACCCATCCCGAAAAAAAACTTGTTTAAAAATGTCAGTGGGGAATCCTTTGGCTTTTCCTTTATTTGCAGCGTCATGGCCTATCTCCTGGTGAGGGGTTATGTTTTTGATGTGGGACAGGTTACGATGAATCCTTGAATCTTCCAGGTTTTCCATCTGAATAGATGACATCCGGGATGGTTTCCGAGGTTGGGGACTGTTGTAACAGGTTTAGGTAATCAGACAGATTGATTGGCCAGTAGATTCCGGCTTGAGCCGGCTCCGCTCCAACGGCGATCCAGGCCGTATTGTTTTGGGGATCGAACACGGCGCTGAATATAGAAGCCAGTTTCATGTTTTTGATCGGTGCATGGATGTTATAGAGTTGATCACATGACTCAACCAGCGTGACCCTTTCATCCACAGGGCGGGATAGAGGCCAGCTGCTTAAAATCCTGATCATTTTATCAACATCAATGCTTCCATAGTGCTCCTTGACCAGATTTTCCAGCTTTTCAAATCGTTGCCAGGAATAGCTTCTTTTATCTGTTTCAACCCTGGCAACGGATTGCCAGCTTTCAATATCATTGACCTTGTCTACATCTGCCTTCCAATAACGTAACTGGTCAAGGACCAGGTTTGTCCCTTCGTATCCGTTAAAGCCGGGATAGGCAACCGATTGATTGCAACTCCAAAGTGCGTCCAGTTCTTTCCCGGGGTGAACAACACCAAGTTTTGTACAGGAGGTTTCAATATCAACCACTTCATTGGATTTGCTGTCTGCCACCACATGGTTAAAACCGGTAGTACCTTTAAGCTCGTTCATCAGGTGAATGGCATCCCGGACATTGTTCGAAAACTGAATCAGCTTGCGCATATGCATAGCGTGCGGAATACGACCATTGTTTTTTATGTCCCGGTCAGCAGAATCGGAAGTGGGTTCGCCGGTAGTGATACCCATTGTGTTCATTCCCCGGTAATAACCAACCATACCTGCCAGACACTGAGCCAGGAACGAATTTCCCTGGTTTGGTTTTACGACAGTTACGCCGACACCTTTGTGTAACACACCAAACGTGGCATAGTCGTAATTGGTGCCATGCAGCAGATAACCATTCCTCGTTGCTTTGCCCCAGGTGACACAATCGCTGCATCCTTTTGATTCTACGGCATTTTCGGTACAGGTAGGATCTGAATCCGGCAGGTAGAAGACCATTTCCGTGATTTCAGGGATGCAATTGCCAATCAGGATGTCTTGTTTGGGTATACCGGTTCCGGCTTCCCGGACTCCATCCGCAATCCCGTCCATCTCTTCCAGGAGATCCGGGGCCTGTTGTTTTAAATTTGGTTCGAAATAGCGATTGTATACAGAAAACAGCAGCTCTCGACCGGCTTTTACCTGGTCCATCAAAGGGGCATTCCCTGAATCCGGTTGCCAGCCTCCAAACTGGGCATAGGTGGGTGTAAGAAATCCTGAGGCGGTTTTTCGAATCAGCTCAGCCAGCAAATATCCATGCTGATAGCCCATTTCATAAGGTGATCCCTGCAGACCTAACACCCAAGGGTAGTTTTCCAGGTGATTCTGCTCGATCAAGTAGCCACCGTTTTTGGTTGTGATCTTGTTTTTCATTTTAAGTTTAGTAATTTTATACTTGGGAATTGCTTATATTGTGTAAACGATCATCTGTCTGAAATTGAAAGGGTAGCTTTCACAACCCGTGAATATAAAATTTAAAATTCCCAAATGTTCAATATTTTATCGTTTTGCCCAGAATGAACATAAATACCCCTCCCACGGCACAGAGGAATGTAATTGATAAGATGGCCGAGGTGTAACTTCCTGTAGCAGCCAGTACTTGCCCGATAATCACTGGTCCCAGCCCGCCTCCAAGCATCATTGTGAAACCGTTGTAAAATCCCACACCAGCTGCCAGGCTTTGTTTCGGCACGATTCGCTGCATGATGGCGAACTCATTGGATGCGTAGGTCACTTTGATAAAAATGGTAACGGTGAAGATAGCGACAGCCAGATAGATATTTGCTGCTGTGGTGGCAAAATAGGCGGCAATGCCGGCTCCCAGGAATCCCAGGCCAGCCAGGTAGGCCCTTTTATTGGTTTTATCTCCAACATAAGACCACAGCAAGATTCCCACCAGGGACAAGGAATAAGGGATGGAGGTCGCCCAGGTCAGACTGGTGAAAGGAATTCCCTTGCCTTCAGTGAAGAAAGTCGGCAGCCAGCTTAGCAGGCCAAATGCCACCATGTTATTGCTGATCCCTGCTAAGATAGCGATCCAATATGCCTTTTTCTTAAAAAACGATTTATAGCCGGACCAAACAGATTTAACGGGCGGATCATCAACCTCCATTCCTGATTTGATATAGTTGCTTTCTTTCTGGCTGAGCTTCGGATGTTCTTCAGGTGTGTTGTAAACGAACCAGTAAATGAAGGGCACCGATACGATTACTCCTACAAATCCCAGAATATAAAACATGGCGCGCCATCCCAGGTATTCGATGATTGGAACAACAAGGAAAGGCGCCAGCACCATGGAAAGGAACAATCCCAGCAGCCAAATACTGTTAGCTCGGGATCGTTCATGAACCGGAAACCAGTTGCGGATTAAAATGTTTAGCATGGGAAAGTGAATACCTTCACTTAATCCCAGGCAGATCCGCACGGCAACGAATAAAGTGAAAATCATGGCTACTGGCGCGCTCAATACCGTGAAAAAGGAAAACAGCACAATAATGACCATTAAACTCTTTTTAGGACCAAACTTTGCCCCTAACGGACTCAACAGCATGTTTGCCAGTCCATAGCCGACATAAAAAATGCTCATTAAAAGTCCGCCGTACTGACCTATTTGTTTCGTACTCCAGCCATATTCCGCTCCAATTTTACCAATGGCATAAGTAATATTCATCCGATCGAAATAAGATATCAAAACAGTAACCAGTAAAATCGATGGTAACTGCCAACGCAATCCTGGTACCGATTCTGATTGGAGCATCGTCGTTTTTAGGCTCATGGGTATCTCCCCGAATTCTGAATTGTTGACTTTGCCGGATCAGATGAGTTGCTTGTCATTTTGGATGATATGACCATCTATTTTTAATGTTGGAGCCCACATTAACAGGTCATAGTGGCTCGGGGCCGAAATTTCGCCTCCCAGGGTGATACTGGTACCGATTCCAATATGAATAGTCCCCAGCACTCCTTCGTCTTCCAGCATAAAACCAGTCAAGTTTGCGTTAGGATTCAATCCCACTCCCAGTTCTGCAATATTAAAACAATTTCTGTCGTTCATACTGACCAACTGTTCTTCCAGGACCTGGGCTTGCCTGCCGCCCCGAATGCAAACAACATAGCCGTTTTCAATAATACAAGTCACCGGTTCCTTCAACACACCAATTCCAAGGTAGGGAATACTGGCATCTGCAACCAAAACTCCCTGGGCAGACCCGTGAACAGGCACAACGTTTACCTCAATCGTTGGAACCGGTGCCAATTGTCCCGGACTGGGCATGCCGGTTAACACATTTGCCTGTCTCCCCTGGATGGAGAAGGTCAGGTCTGTTCCTTTTTCTGATGTTAAATGCACCGAGTTGCCCTGGTTAAACGCATCTCCAAGTTTGTAACAAATCTCTTCCTGGCTGACGAAATCGGTCTCCAATAACGCAGGACAGGACAGCACGTGTTCGGTGTAGGCTGTCATCAATATACCTCTTGCGCCGTTTGCCAGTGCATCTTTAAAAGCCCTGGTGTGGGTAATAGATTTTTTTACCGGTGTGAAAACAACGTCGGCTTTGGTCATTGCTGCAGAAATCATTTCCGGGGGTTCCTGCCCGTCACTTGATCTTTCGGTCATGACGACCAATACAGTTTCTGCACCAACGGATTTAGCTTCAGCTGTCACCAATTCGGCTATCGGTTGCAGGGATGGGTCGGTGATGATTAAAACCTTTTCATCCGGTTTTACCCTGCCATTGTGTTGAACCAGTTTTCT
>JAKSDL010000743.1 GCA_022360105.1 Pseudomonadota bacterium | reverse complement strand
GTTGCCTCTCCCAAACTTTTTCCGAAATTGAAGTTATCTTGATCGATGATGGATCTAACGATGAAACTTTTGGGATTTGTTCTCAGTACGCCCAAAAAAACTCATGTATAAATTTTGTTTCCCAAAAACATGAAGGTGCAAGCAAGGCTCGAAATGAAGGTGCAAAAATCGCACAAGGCGATTATTTGATCTTTGTAGATGCGGATGATTTTTTAGCTCCAGACATGCTTCAAATACACCGATGATGGTCTCAGAGTTGTCCACATTAATTGCTGGGATAGCATACCCTTCATCATATGCTTTTCTAATCAGTTTACTTGCTTTTTCTAAATTCATCTTACAATCTAGGAAAGTGTGGTGCGGTGGTTGGTTTGACCCAATTTGTCTTCATGACTTCATTCATTTTGCACACCGCCAATCCTATGCCTCCCATTTCTTGAGTTGTCGAAAAAGTTCCAATCATTGGCCTAAATACCTTGAAACCTCTACTGGCTAAATAGGATTCTACGGCCGTATAAAAGATCATCAGCTCCATCATCGTCGTTTGTCCTGCACTGTTGACGATGACGGCTAATTCATCACCTTTTTGATATGGTTTATCCTCGATCAAGCTCTCGATCATGCCCTTGGCTATCTCCTGACAGGATTGATCCTTGTACGTGAGTAACGCAGACTCACCATGTACACCCAGTCCGACCAGCACCTCTCCGGGGTTAAGCTCAAACATTTTCTCTCCGGTGATCGGAGACGTTCCCGGTGTCATGGCCGCGGCGATGCTCCTGGTGTTATCCCGTACCTGCTCTATGAGTGCAATGATCTCATCCAGTGTATGCCCCTCAGTAGCATAGGAGCCTGCGATTTTGTAGCTAAACAGAGAGCCGATGGAGCCGCGCCGTTCGCTCAATGGTTCATCCTTTGGTGCGGAAGCAATGTCGTCATAGATAACGACGGGCTTTGCCAAAATGCCGTCGTCTTCCGCCATATCAATGGCCATTTTTGAGTTTAGAATATCGCCAGCATGGCTCGAAATCATCACGCACACACCGCTTCCGGTGTCTGCTGCCTTGATGGCCTCCAGTATGGTGTATGGGCCGGGTGCTGCGAAAATCCCGCCATAGGCATTGGCATCGAGAAAGTTCTCTCCCACAAAGCCCAGGCATGCCGGTTCATGGCCTGATCCATTCCCGATAATGATACCCACTTTACCCGGTGTATGGTTTTTCCTGACAATAACATTAACCTCGGGCAATTTCTCAATCCGGTCCCCATAGGCTTTGACATAGCCGCTGGCTGTCTCAGCTACAATATCATTTGGATGGTTAATGAATTTCTGAATTCTAACTTTCGAGCTCTTACTATCCTCTTTTTCCTGAGTTAAATCAAAATCAACCATGGGTGTATAATCT